>CAZCQM010000208.1:0-5292 GCA_964500785.1 uncultured bacterium | reverse complement strand
TCTACATTCTTGCCGTTGCGCACGATCTTTTCTTCACCCGCGACCGTCGCGTCCGGCGACTTCGACTGCGTACCCGGATCCCAGCCCACCTCGGGGTACACCTGCCACGCCTTGATCTTGTCCGCCTTGATGATCTGGGCGTAGTGGGGTTCGCCGATTCCGATGGGCGAGTCATACAGCAGCTGCATAGGGGCGTCGTGGTTGCTGACGTCGATCAACTGCAGGTTCTGAGGGAGCAGCGGCCCCACGTCGCCGAAACGATCGATCGACCACTTGTTGAGCGACACCAGGTACTTGCCGTCCGGATCCACATTGTCGCCCTCAGCCATGGCGATATGCCCGACGTTATAGTGGATCGAGACCTTGTCGATCAGCGTCCATGGTTCTTTGTGGTGCTTTTCGGTCCACGCGCCACCCAGCGTCCAGCGGGCAACGGTCGATTCCAGAAACAGGCTCGTATACGCATAGCCGTCCGGACCGAACTGCGTGTGCAGCGGCCCCAGGCCGACTTCGACCTGTGCCTCGAGGACGTCGTCGAACCCCAAAATCGGGACCCCGTAGGAGTCGGTTCCGTCGAACCGCTTGTTGTTGATTGCGTCTGTGATCTTCTCGAAGTCGTAGATGGTCACGTGCGGGTCGAGCTTTCCCGAGACCACCAGGTAGCGCCCGTCCGGGGCTACGTCGATCCCATGCGGGCTCTTCGGTTCCGGGACGAAGAACAGCACACCTTCCTCTACCAGGGTTGCGAGCGGAATGACGTCGAATCCGTTGATCTTCTCGGTCTTCCCCTCCTTGTACAGTGCTTCCGCCTTGCGCAGGTTGATCACGTTCAGGTAGTCCATGTCGCGCTGTGAGGCCCCCGCTTCGAACGGCGGGTTGCCGTCCTCCACGCCACCCGTGGCCATCTCAGTGTTGAACGTGTTCAGGAAAACCCAGCCGTCGCTGACCTTCTTACCTGCATCAGCCAGGTCCTGCCAGTAGGGCGGGAGTTCCAGCGCGAACGACTTGTTCTTATCGATTCGTCCCTTTTCGCGGTCGAACTTCCAGAACGTGATGGCGCCGCGATACTTCTCCTTGTACTCGGACAGCGGCGCATACGTCCCCATCCAGGGCATACCGTACTGACTTCCCTCGATCACATAATCGGTATTCGGGGTGACAAACGTACCCCCGTGATCGCTCAGCAGGAGCGGGTTTTTGACAATCTGCTTCGTTTCAAAATCACGCAGATCGATGACCGCGACGCGCGCATTGGCCTTGTCATTAATGAAGAGGAACTGACCATCATAGTTCCCTCCGGTCTCGGAGAGGGCGGGGTGGTGCGTATCGCCCCAGTCCAGTTTTGCCCCCTTCGGATTCGCAGCAGAGAGGACCGCGCGCGTCTCATTGGAGTATCCCCATCCCTGCCACGGCTCGGGTGTATATGCAGCGATCACTTTGAGCAATCGCATCGAA
Organism: uncultured bacterium; assembly: GCA_964500785.1. Classification (GTDB taxonomy): domain Bacteria; phylum Krumholzibacteriota; class Krumholzibacteriia; order WVZY01; family JAKEHA01; genus JAKEHA01. Next base: position 3,837 of record CAZCQM010000208.1, on the reverse strand, counting down.
GGAATACCGAGGACGAGTACCTGCCCCGAGTGGCCACCGGAAGCAAACATGTAGTATTCGTCGTGCTTTCCCGTCGGCATATAGGTCTTGGCCGCCGCTACCAGATCGTCTGGCGTCAATCCGCGATCGGCCGCGATGGTTTGCAAATCACCTGACAAATGCGGCGTATCGGAACTCTGTGGTCCGCAGCCCCCAACCAGGATTGCGGCGACAAGAGCTAGAAATAGCAGCGAGCGACTGTTCATGATTCCCTCCTGGGATCGTGTTGGACGGTTGGCTTAATCACGATTCTCCGGCCGGATACGCGCCGATCAGTTACTGTTGTCCTCCTCGGGCGGCGAGGAGAACGCCACATCGATACTCGTAAGACGTTGAGTTCCGTTTTCTACTTTCGCTGCCATGCCTGCAAGCGTCGTGGTTTCGAATGCGTGGCGCAATCGCGCGCGCGTGCTTTCCCAGTGCTCGTGCAGCGGGCAGGGTTTCAACTCGCCGCAGCCGGGCAGTCCCAGCAGACACTTTTCGAACAAGTCGCCTTGATCCAGCGCCTCGATGATCTGCATCACCGTGATCTGTTGCGGAGCAACCGCCAGTCCCACGCCCCCGTTGGGCCCCCGGTACGACGTCAGGATATTTTTGGCCGACAGGGCCTGCAGGATCTTGGTCAGAAAGTGGGGGCTGATGCCCAGGTCGTCCGCAACGACACGGATGGGCACATAGCGCCGCGTGGCCCGGCGTGTCGCCAGGTAGAGAGCGGCTTGAATGGCATATACACAGGTCTTCGGGAGTCGCATGGCAGTATTCCGATATTTAGGAGTCTTTTATACTATAAACTCCGGATACTGAGCAAGGGAATTTTTGTCGCGCGGTTTTATGTTGTAAAATAAGAAGTTAGCGGATCGCGGCCGCAAATCACGTGCCCACACCGATGCGCCCCGCTCACCGACATCGACCCGGAAGGGGCATCCCGTACCGCGCTCGCTGGCACGGGCGCCGAGGCCGGGACTTCGCTCTCCGACCGTCTAGTCGACCTCAAGGAAGTAGTTGTAGTCGTGCAGGTCCCCGCTCTCGATCACTTCCCACGCGTCGTTGGCGTCGGCCGCGGTGATCAGGCGGGCGCGGCGCACCTCGTCGGAGACCATGGCGGCAAGGCCGGCCATGACCTTGAGGTGCTGCTCCTCGTGCTCGTCCGGCGTGACAATGAGCATCAAGATCTGTACGGGCGCGCCGTCGGGGGCGTCGAATTCCACGCCTTCGCGGCAGATACCCAGGACGCCGCGGATCGAAGCCCCGTCCGTGATGCGCCCGTGTGGAATGGCCACGCCATGCCCGATAGCCGTTGAGAGCGCCTGTTCACGCTCGATGATCGACTTGTATATGGACTCCGACTTCGCTGAGTCGACGTCGTGCGTCCGGACCAGGAAATCCGTCAGTTGCCGGATAGCGTCCCATTTGTCCCGCGCTTTGAGGTTGGTCAAGATAAACTCTTCGTGCAGAAAATCGATGAGGCGCGGCCGGTCAAGATTGACTTCCCTGGCGCGCACGAGCGCCAGGCGAGTGAAGAACGGACCGATGATTTCGTTGACGGCCACGGCGGCGAGGACCACGGTGCCCACCGCCTCGGTGACGGCTTTCGGGATGCGCACGTCACCGTCGAGCAGAACGACCAGCCCGATGGCCACGCCCGCCTGCGGGACCAGCCCCAGGGCGACGTTGCTCCACAGCCGGCTCGAGCTGCCGGTCAACACGCCACCCAGGCTCGCCCCCAGCCCCTTCCCCAGCGCGCGTGCGATCACGTAGGCGATGCACAGGACACCGGCGACCCGCAGGGCCTGGAAGTGAAACGAAGCACCGGCCAGGGTGAAGAAGGCGATGAACAGCAGCGGCTCGAGCGGCTTGAGGGCGTCGAGTGATTTCTGTGCCACGCCGGCCGTGTTACCCAGGCATACACCGAAGAAGAGACTCGTGAGCAACGGGCTGAGCCCCAGGTACTCGGACAGCCCCGTGCAGAACAGGATGGCCACGAGCACGGTGCTGAAATCATGCAGCCACGGGTTGCGCACGAATCGTGCGGTCACCTTCCCGATCGTGACGCCGATGAGCAACGCCCCGCCCAGTTGAATCGCCGCAGCGAACAGGGCGACGTCGACGTGGGGAAACACACCACCCTCGTCGTAGAAGTTGCCCAGCAGGATGCGTCCCAGCGCAAACAGGGAGATGCACAGGATGTTGTCCAGCGCCACGACGGATAGCAGCGTCTTGACGAACGGCCCCTTGGCGCGGTTTTCGCGAACGAGCGCGAGCAGCGTGGCGGGGGCGGTGGCGGCGGAAATCGCCGCCAGCAGGATCGCGGTCGGCCAGCTGGCGTGAAACCAGCGGCACACCAGGAGGACCAGGGTGATGCTGCAGAGTACCTCGAAGAACGCGATGCCGATGATGCGGCGCAGCGCGTTGTGGATGCGCCGGTAGGACAGCTGTGAGCCGATGCTCGCCGCAATCAGGCCCATCGCCAGCACCGAAAGCGGACGAATCGCCTGGATCTCCGCCTCCCCGTTCAGCAATTTCAGACCCGAGGGGCCCAGCAGGATGCCGACGAGGATGTTGCCGGTGATCGCCGGCATGCGCATCCGCTGCATCACCCAACCACCCGCCGCTCCGGCCAGCAACAGGAGCCCGACAGTCAGAAAGAGCCCGATGTCAGGCGCGACGACAATCTGCTCGGGAAATTTCATGGGCTCAAGGAGTCCCAGGAAAAGCAATGAATCCGGCGGCGATCACCACACCCAACCTCGTGGCCCCATTCTATCCCGAGCCGCAGCTATCCTTCCAGTCCTTCCAACACCTCCACCTGTTCCCGAATCGGTCGACCGGCCGGCGCCTATCGATAGAATCCCTTGTCACTTCCTCCCTGCTTCTCTGCGTATCGGGTAACGGGTGCTGCCGCCCGGGCACATCCAATCGCCACCGACGGAAGGGGTATCCATGAAGTCCATCCGAACACTCGCCGCCCTGAGTTCCACGGCAATCGCCATCCTTCTCGCTGCGGGCTGCGGCGACGACCCGGTCACCGCGAAAGACACAACGCCCGGCCCGTATGCCAGGTTCAGTCTCGATCTCAATTCCGACGTGGTCGTGAACAACGGCGCCGGCGGAATCGACGACACCCAGGAGGCCGTGGACGATTCGCTCCAGGGTTCCTCCACCAACTACGCATACGTGACGCAGTCGGTGATGGAGGCGATGTATCCCGCGGATGCTGACGGGCTGCCAGACGACGGTTTCTTTCCCGCCAATGACTTCCATCCGGATGTACGGCTGGCGTTTCGTAACGATAAGAACGGTCACAATGCCCACCGCATCTTGACAAACGGCGAGAGTTACACGTTCTCGACCAACTCCGAACATTTCTCTGACCTCCACCTCTTCATGGCTGCAGGACAGGGCGACGTCGGGGTCACAATCGAGCTCACTTATTCGTCTTTTAACGTAGTACTCGGCGTCATCGTTCCAGACTGGTTCAACGAAGTGACGGAGACAGAATCGCGCTACTATCTCATCGACGGGATGGACCGCATGAGGCGTGACGCGACTTCATTCGAAAATCGTGATGATGCGGCAATCTTCGGGTTTCACATCGCCACGGAAGCCGACTTTCCCCTCGAGAGCGTGACGATCAGGCGGAATCCGACCAACAACGCGGGCAATTCCGTGCTGGTAGTTTTCGGCGCGATGGGCGTGCGCGGGACGGGCTCGGGCGAGCAGCCAAAATGAACCGCACGGCCCGCACGCTCCCGTGCGCCCGGGCGAATATGGCCGACTTCATGGCCGGCGCCGACCAGC
>CAZCQM010000207.1:4009-5316 GCA_964500785.1 uncultured bacterium | reverse complement strand
GGTCACTATGAGGATGCGAAGCGCTGCTACCGGAATCTCGTCGCTCACTTCGGCGACGGTACCGCAGCCGCGGTCGGCGCGTTGCGCATCGCCCAGTGCGAATACAACGCCGGGAGCTACAGCGAGTCGGTGGAAGCGTTCTCGACCGTGATCGATCGCTATCCGAATCACGCCGTGGCCGAAGAAGCGAAGCGCGGGATCGAGCAGGCTCTCTATCAGCTCGGCCAGAAGAAGGGCGGCGAGGACGTGCTCGCCGAGCTCGTCGAACGCTTCCCGACCAGCTCCTTCGCGGCCGACGCCCAGTTCGAGATTGCGCTGCGCCGCTATGAAGCCGAGGACTACGAAGCCGCCGCCGAGGCGTTCCGCCGCGTGGTGAGCCAGTTCCCCTCGTACTCGAGCGCCGATCGAGCGCAGTACCTGATGGCGGATTCCTACAGCCGCGCAGGACGGGCGGACGATGCCCGCAGTGCGTACGAGCAGTTTGTCACCTTCTTCCCGCAGAGCGAATACCGTTCGGCTGTTCAGCTCCAGCTGGGCGCGAGCCGCTTCGCCGAGGGCGACTACATGCGCGCCGCCGTCGACTTCACGTCGGTGCTGGCGGACAGCGTCACGCCCGAGGTCGAGTCGGCCGCGCGCTACAACCTGGCCCTCTGCCAGCGAATGCTGGGCGACGTGGACAAGGCGCGCGAGCTGCTGGAGGACTATCGCAAGCGGTATCCCAGCGACGACCGCGTGTCCGACGTGGCGTACCAGCTGGGTGCGATCCACGAAGATGCGGGGAAGTTCGACCTCGCGGCCGCGGAGTACGGGAAAGCGCTGAGCCACAAGATGGATCCCGCCTTGAAGGTGGAGACACAGTACCGCCAGGGATACTGCCGGGAGCAGTCCGGCGACGACACCGGCGCGCTGGCCGCCTATGCAAGCGCGGCGCGGGCCGGCGACAAGTCCAATCCCTATCGTCTGTCGGCGCTGGCGCGAAGCGCCGCCCTGCACGAGAAGCACAAGGAATTTACCAAGGCGCTTGCAGCCTACCGTGACCTGATCAAGAACGCGACGGACCCCGAGCTCGTCGTCGCGGCCAAGGAGCGTGCGAGCGAGCTCGAAGCGGCCCGAGGCCGGTAGCAATAGAAGGAGGAGACCGATGTTCAGCGAGTTCGACTGGTTCAAACTGACGGTCCAGAGTCCCGCCATGATGGCGCTGATCGTATTCAGCGTCATTACGCTGGGTATCGCGATCGAACGCAGCATTTATTACTGGCGCCGTCCGGGTTACCCCGACGTCGCCACAAATAAATGCTGCGTTCGAG
>CAZCQM010000207.1:0-3999 GCA_964500785.1 uncultured bacterium | reverse complement strand
TTCTGGCGCCGTCGGGGTAACCCGGACGACGTCGCACGGCAGGTATCGGACAGGCTGCACCGCGGCGAGGTCAAGGAAGCGGTGTGGACGTGTGAACACACACCCCATCCGATCGGCACCGTCCTCCGGACCATCGTCGATTCGCCGACGAACGACGCGCAGGAGGTCGACGAGCGCATTCATGTCGCGCTGAGCCGCGAGAAGCTCCTCCTCGAGAGGAACCTGAACGTCCTCGGCACCATGGCCGGATCTGCGCCGCTGGTCGGACTCCTGGGAACGGTGTGGGGCATCATGCGCGCGTTCCATGACATGGCGCATGTCGGTTCCGCGGCGCCGTCAGTGGTCGCGGCGGGTATCGCCGAGGCGCTCGTCACGACGGCGATCGGCCTCGTGGTCGCGGTCCCGGCGCTCATGCTCTACAACCATTTCGTGCGTCGCTCCAGTGTCATGCTCACCATGGCCGAGAATCACGCACGGACGATTCGCTCCCAGAAGACGCAACAGGGTGCATCGCCGTCCGCGCCGCAGGCCACGGATGCCGGCCGCGGGAGCGTGCCCCATCCGGCTCACAAGCCGCAGCCCGTCGGGGTCAGCTGAGGGAGGGTTCCGTGCGCTTCACACTCAAGAACGACACCAACGGAGCCAATCATGAAGTCAACGTCACGCCGCTGATCGACGTGTCCCTGGTGCTCGTGGTCATGCTCCTCCTGGCCACGCCCCTGGCGTTCGAATCGAGCATCGACGTGCGTAAAGCCGATCAGGCCGCGAAGAAAGCCGAGAACAAGGAGAAGACCCCCCGGGTCGAACTGTTCGTCGTGTCCGAAGATACGGTGCGCGTGAATCGCACCCTGGTGGCCCGCTCCGACCTCTCCGGCATGCTACGACCGCTTATCGAGTCGGCCGACCAGCACGCCGTCGTGGTTGCGTGCAGGCCCACGGTCACGAACGGGGCGTTCATCGACGTGCTCGATCAGGCCAAGCTGTGTGGCGCCGGGGAGATCGCTGTCGTCGAAAGGTAGCCATGAAGCAATTCATCCAACATACGTCGACGGTAGCCAAGATCAACGTCACTCCGATCATCGACGTGGCGCTAGTGCTCGTCATCATCCTCATGGTCACCGCGCCGATGATCGCTGTCTCCGACGTGGACGTCGAGCTCCCGCCCGCACGGACGCGCAGCGTCCAGAGCGATGCCCGGGTGACGCTCACCATGGGCCTTCATGGCGAGCTCGCCGTCGACGATACCGACGTCAACTTCTCCGATATGCCGACGATGCTCGCCAAACGGCTCGGGGAGAAGAACGGCGACACCATGGTCGTGATCCGCGCGGATGAGGGTGTCTCCTACGCGTCGGTTCAGATGCTCATCGCCGCCGCCAAGGCGGCGGGCGGTAAGCGCATCGCCATCGCCACGCGCCAGCGAGGTGAACGCGATGAGTGAGCTCGTGGTCAGCCATGAATTCGGGTCGATCGTGCGCGGCACGCGCCGGTCGATGTTCGTGAGCGTCGTCGTCCACGCCGTGCTGTTCATGCTTCTTCTGTTCTCGCACAAGGTCGTGTCCGAGTCGATGGGGCTCACGGAGATCACGTTCGTCGACGCCGCCACGCTGGCAGGCGAGCCGGACGCGGCGCCGCCGGTGGCCCGGGAGCAGGCCGAGAAGGCGCCCGTCGAGCCGGTGAAGACCCGGGCCGTGTCGACTCCCGCGCCCCAGACGGAGCACTTCGTGCGCCCCCTGGAGCGGGCGGAAGTGTCGCCGCGCCCGCAGTCCGCGACCGCCGTCACCGACCTCGTGTCCAAGAAGCTCGACGCGTACGAACAGAACGCGAAAAGTGACAAGACACGGATCGCCGCGCTGACGCCGCCCCCGAAGGTCGGCCTGCCCGCGCTGGCCGGTGTTCCCGCGCAGAAGCCGCGCGCCGGGGGTGCGACGTCGCTCAACCGCGACGCCACGCCGTCGGGTGGACCGCCTGCGACACTGACCCGCGTTCAGCGCGGCCCCGGTGTGCCGGTGGCGGCCGTGACCGTGAATACACCGCCCGCCGGCCGGTCCGAGCCCGTCGCTCCCGCCAACCCGGGCAAGACGCGGAACCTCGCGGGTGCGCAGCTGGCGGGACCGGTGGCCGATCGGCCACTGATCTCGTACCAGGTGCCGTCGTACCCGGAATGGGCCAAGCGCGACGGCGTCGAGGGATCCGTGACGCTCTACTTCTACGTGCTGGCCGACGGGCGCGTGAAGGAGAACATCCTGGTGGAACGCACCAGCGGCTTCTCGGATTTCGACACCGGGGCCGTCGAAGCACTGCGCCAGTGGCGCTTCCAGGCCATTCCGGGATCCAGCGAACAATGGGGACGCATTACGTTCAACTACCGCTTGAGCGATGCGCAGTAAGGGAGGTCACATCGTGAGGGCCAAAATGATAGGCGCGGCTGCATATGCCGCTGCAATGATCCTCATGGGCACGACTGCTCATGCCGCCGTGGAGAAGAAGGGCGCGAAGCCGGACAGCTCGATGACGATTCCGGCGGGAACCGAAGGAAAGACGCTGGAGAGCATCACCGTCCAGGGAGAGGACCGGGTGCGCGTGCAGTTCGATCGCCCGCCGCTCGACCTCGACCTCGATCCGACCAGCGCTCCCGGACTGGACTGGGACAGCATGTGGACCGTGCTGGCGCCGGAGTCCTTCGACTTCACGGGTCCGCTGTACGCGCGCTCGGCGACCGTGCGCGCTCCCCATGCCCCCGAGCCCTGGCTCGATTCGTTCCGCCGCGGAGCCGTGGCGCGCTTTCGTCCCGACCTCAAGGGCGTCGAAAGCTGGTCGCTGGAAGTCGCCGACTCGCGGGGCAACAAGGTGACGAAATTCGAGGGAAGCGGAAAACCCCCGAAGGAGATCACATGGGACGGCCGGTACGCGAACGGTGAAGTCGCCCGCGCGGACCTCACCTATTCCTACGTGCTCAACGCGATGGACAAGGCCGGCAACAAACGCAGCTTCGTCGGCGACGCCTTCGAGATTCCACCGCACATGGACGAGGACCGGACGAACGTACGCATGACGTTCGCCGTCGCCGTGGACGCCACCGACGTTCCGGAAGCGCTCGTTCGCGAGGCGGCCTCGCGTATCAACGATGGCGGAGATGCCACGCGTCCCGTGCGCGTGGAAGTCACCGCGCCGACCATCGCCATTTCGAAGTCGATCGCCGACCGCATCGTCCACTCGTTGAGCCCGCTCCTGCGGGGCGAACCCTCGCGCATCTCCGCGGCAACGCTGGTGGACGCGGGCGGGGCGGAACAGGCATCCGTGGTCATCCGGACCGGCAGCGCGCCCGCGACGGCACCGAAGGGCAAGAAGTAGTCGCCGGCCACCGGCCCCGGAGTGTCACCATGTCATCGAAACGCTTCATCGTCATCGGCCTGATCGCGCTGGCGGTCGCCTGCTCGTCCGGAAAGAAGGAAGAAGCGAAGCCCGCCATGACCAAGCGCCAGCTGGACGATGCCATCGCGCATTCCCCGCTGCCCGGCGCGGGCGTGGTCGGCAAGGCGCTGGAGCAGTCGGATTCCGCCCGGGCACGAGCCGACCGCGAGAACGCCGCCTTCCAGTAGAAAACGCCGGGAGTGCCCCGCTCACGCAGGGCACTCCCGTCACTCTGTCTCCGGTCACGGCTGCCTAGCGGACGTGCGTCGAATCGTCGACGGCTCCGGCGGCCGGCGCCTCGACCGGCGTTTCCGATTCCGCCGATCCCGTCACGGTGGCCACCGACGGCTCCTCCCAGGTACCGATCTCCGACTCGAAGGTCTGCGCCAGCGCCGCGAGGTCCACACCTTCCTCGCCGGGGTCCTTCAGGACCGCGGCGATGCGCATGCCGTTGGCGGTCGCCTTCTCGCTGGACGGATCGGCGGCGAGGGCCGCGGAGTACGCGTCCTCGGCGTCCTTGAGGTGACCCGTCCGATCCAGGGCCATGCCGAGGTTGTTGTAGAAGACCGCGAAGTCGCACCGCAG
>CAZCQM010000206.1:0-5325 GCA_964500785.1 uncultured bacterium | reverse complement strand
TGGGGACGTCATCGCCATGCTCCGTGCGCACGCCGGTATACCCGTCCAGTACCAGCAGCCGCTCTGGGGCCCCATCGATCCGGTCCTCAAGCGCTGCTTCATCGTGGCGTCGATCCTGGGCGCGATCGTGCTGATTCTGGTCCTGGTGATTCCCACGCTCCCACCCGAGCTCAAGACGGTGGAGAATGTCCCCGACCGGCTTGCGCGGTTGATCCTGGAGAAGCCCGCCGCGCCCGCAATCAAGCTCCCCGAGCGCGTCGCTGTCGACAAGCCGAAAGCGGAACCGAAGGCGGAGGAGCCGCCGAAGGTCGAGCCGCACCGGCGCACGAGCACTCCCAGAGTATCCGTGGACAAGGGCGTCCAGGGCCGGGAGAAGGCGCAAAAGGAAGTGACGCAGAACCTCGCGCAGGTGACCGGATCGCTCGACAAAGTGTTGGAGAGCGTGTCGAAGTCGCTCCCGACGTCGACCAACGCGTCCGACGAGCCGGCGCACTCGCGCGGACGGCGCACGGTGCGCGGCGGGCGTACGGGCACGCAGCTTTCCTCGGTGAGCGGCGTCTCCAATCTGTCGTCGGCCGACGTCTCGGGCTCGGCGATCAAGGGCGTGAGCGTCGCCTCGATCTCCGATCTCACGGTCTCGGGCGACGGCGGTGGTGGGGTCCCGGGCGGATCGGGCTCGGCCGGAACCGACGGCACGCAGGCGGGGCGCAACGACTACCGGAGCAACGAGTCGCTGTTGAGCGTGGTGCGCCGCTACGCGCCCGGCATCCAGTTCTGCTACGACAACGAGCTCAAGAAGAACCCGGGGCTGCGCGGCAAGCTGGTGGTGAGCATCACCGTGCTCGCGAACGGATCGGTGAGCGACGCGCGGGTTGTCGAGGATTCGCTGGGCTCGCCGGACGTGAAGCAGTGCGTGCTGGCCCAGATCCGCGGCTGGCGCTTCCCCGCCATCCCGGCGGGAACGACGACCTTCAAGACGCCCTTCGTCTTCACGCCGCCGAACTGACCGCACGCACCCAAACCAGCCGGTGCCGCGGACGCGGCTATTGAACGAGAAGCTGCGTTCCGATCTGGAAGGTCGTTCCCACCGTCTGCTCCCCGAACAGATCGGTCGCCACGGGAATCTGCGCGCGCGCGTAGAACCCCCAGTCGGGCGCGGGGCTCCACCACAGCCCGGGTGTCACGTCGATGACGGTGCCGCCGGTGTTGACCTGGTCCTCGCCGCCGGACACGTCGCGCGCGGCGTAACGCCCCTCGCCCGCGACCGAGACCGCAAACTGCGTCCCCAGGCGCCGCTGTCCTTCGATTCCCCAGCGGACCGAATTGCCGAAGCGGTAGTCGTAGTCGTTGGTGCCGTGGAAGGTGGCGGTCGCGTTGACCGACCCGGTCCACAGCGTCCCGTTCAGTACATAGGTCAGCCCGACGTAGGGGCCCCACGCGCCGGTCCCGAGCTGCGCGTGCTGGTCGATGCGCTCGCCGCCGGCCTGTGTGTCGTTGCTTCCAGTCGGGATCGTCGTCCCCGCGCTCAATGCGAGGAACTGGCTCGTCATCGTGTGGTAGTCGGCGCTCTGGAGGAAGTAATAGCGTGCACCAACGTTGATATCCCCGAGCCCCACCGGCTTCGCACTCTCCGCGGGCTCGTCGCCGCCGGACAGCGTCCAGTCCTTGCCGAGAAACGGGATGATGCCGATCAGGGAGAGCGACTCGGCGGGGCCGTACATGACGGTCCCGCTCGCGCCACGCTGGGTGAGCGACTCGGTGCGCGAGGGATCCTCGTCGCTCGCTGCGGTCGCGGTGAGATAGTCGGTCTGGAGCGTGAAGCGGAATCCGCCCGGCAGGGGCGGCACGCTGCCCGCGGACTGCAACGGATCCCCGCAGCCGCAGATGGAGCACGCTCGCGGTGCGCCGGGGTTGCCGGCCAGAACCAGGGCGATCAGGATGGAAAGGAAGGACTTCACGGCCAACCCGACTATAACGCGCACCCAGGCGCCGCGCAAGCGGCTCACAGGAGCCGCTACCGGGGGCGTTTGATGTCGAGCGCCTTCATTCGTGACTTGAACGTCGAGGCGCTGATGCCGATGAGTTGCGCGGCACCCTTCTCGCCACCAACGCGCCAGTTCGTCCGCTCCAGCGCGGCGACCATGTTGCCGCGCTCGATCTCCCGGAGTTTTCCCTCGTCGAGAATCGCGCGCGCCGACGACTCTCCCGACTCCGCCGCGGCGGGTACGATTCCAACCGCACCATGCGGCGACGCTTCCGGCAGCACGCGGTCGAAGCGGAGCGGCCCGCCGGCGGAGGTGATCAGCGCCCGCTCCACCACGTTGCGCAGCTCGCGCACGTTTCCCGGCCACGGGTACGACCGGAGAACCGTGGCCGCTTCCGGCGACAACGGCTCCGGCGATCGCCCCATGCGGCGCGCGAGCTTCTCGATCAGGTTCTCGGCGATCAAAACCACGTCGTCCCGCCGCTCGCGGAGCGGGGGCAGGCGCAGCGGGAACACGCTCAGTCGATAGTAGAGATCCTCACGGAACGTTCCCTCGGCGACCGCGCGCTCGAGGTCGCGATTGGTCGCGGCCAGCACACGGACGTCGACGCGCCGTGTCTTCGATCCGCCGACGGGCTCGAACTCCCCCTCCTGGAGCACGCGCAGGAGCTTGCCCTGCAGCTCGAGCGGGAGCTCTCCGATCTCGTCGAGGAAGATGGTGCCGCCGTCGGCCAGCTCGAAGCGCCCCTCGCGCCGCTGCGTCGCCCCGGTGAAGGCGCCGCGCTCGTGCCCGAAGAACTCGCTCTCGATGAGGGTGGCCGGAATGGCGGCGCAGTTGACCTTGATGAGCGGGCGGTCGTGGCGCGGGCTCCGGTTGTGGATGGCGCGCGCGAACAACTCCTTCCCCGTCCCGGTTTCGCCCTGGATGAGCACGGTGGCGTCGGTGCCCGCCACCTGCGCCACCGCCTGCAGCGACGCGCGCAGCGCGGGACTCCTCCCCACGATCTCATCGAAGCCGTGGTCCTCGTCGATCTCGGCGCGCAGGTATTCGGTTTCGGCGGAGAGGGTCTCGATCTTGAGCTCCGCATTCACGCGGTCGGTGACGTTGCGGAGAATGATCGTCACGTACGGCCGGCCGTGCGCCACGTAGCGCGAGAGCGTGGCCTCGGCCAGGAAGGGCTCGCCGCCGGGCGGCTTCGGCGTGAAGACGCCCGGGATCCACAGGTGCGGGTCGCCTTCGGCTCGCCGCTCCAGCGTCTCGATGAACCCCGCCAGCTCCCTCGCGGTCTCGACGCCGAGCAGATGGTCGACGCGCTGCCCCCGGACGCGCGCGGCGGAACACCCGAAGAGCTTCTCGGCGGCCGGGTTCACCATGGTGACGGCGTGGTCGCGATCGATCTCGATGATGGCGTCCATCGCGCTGTCGATTAGACGCGTGAGCTTCTCCTCGCGCTCGCGGACCGCCGACTCGAGCTTCATGCGCCGCATCTCCGCCGACGCGCGCACGGCGAAGACCTTGAAGAGCGTCATGAGGTGCTTCTCTTCCGGCATGGGCCGGATGTCGACCACCGCCAGGTGCCCCATGATCACGTCGCGCTCATCGAAGATGGGCACGCCGAGGTAGCTCACCACGCCCTCGAGGTGGGGATCCTTGTCCTCCGGGTAGAGCTCGATGACGCGGTCGGGGATATGCACCAGGCGCCGCTCGCGGATCGCCGTCTCGCACGCGGTCCCGGCGATGGGGTATTCGAAGTGGTCGACGTCCTTCCCGCCCAGGCAGAACGCGAGCGCCCGCAACCGGTCGGCCTTCTCGTCAAACTCCGTTACCCACGCGCCGTGCGTGTCGAGCGCCCGGGAGAGGTTGCGAACGAGCGCGCGGAAGAACGGCATCCCGGTCTCGGACGCCGTGCCCTCCACCACGGAACGCAGCGCCGCGTCTTCGTCGATTCGGCGGGGACTGGACATGCCGGCAATTCTAGCACCGGCGGTCGCGAAAGCGACGAACTTTCGTCGTTTCTGGCGACGACAATTCGTCGCCGACGAGATTTCGTCGCCTCCCCTCGGAGGGGCTGATCTTGTAACAAATTACAAATAAGCATGTTACGCCATATCACGCGAATGGTACGGCCTGTGCCTTATGTCCCGGCATCGGCGGTCGATGGTCGACCGCCGAGAGAGTGAGACCAGAACCCGAAGGAGAACCGATCATGGCCAGCACCACCCACGAGAGGAAGATGCCCGAGCCCCGCAACGGCGTCGACACGCCGAAGCTTTTCGCCACCATCAACGCCGTCGGCGCGCAGCCGGAGCTGGCGAAGTTCCAGTTCCGCGCCACCAACCGCTGGCAGCAGGGCACGCACAGCCGCACCCGCATCCAGTCGTTCAGCGGCGCCGGCGGCGAGCAGATGCACGAGAAGGAGTTCGTCTACGACGCCGACCACCCGGCCGTGCTCGTCGCCCGCGACCAGGCCCCGACGCCGGTCGAGTTCCTCCTCCACGCGCTCGCGGGGTGCCTCACCGCCGGCATCGGCAACATCGCCGCCGCACGCGGCATCACGCTGTACGAAGTCGAGTCCACCGTCGAGGGCGACATCGACCTCCTCGGTCTGCTCGGCATCTCCACCGACGTGCGCAACGGCTACAAGGCCATCCGCGTGAACTTCAAGATCAAGGGAGATGCGCCGGCAGAGAAGCTGGAGAAGATCGTCGAGCAGTCGCGGAATCGCTCCGCGGTCTACGACGTCATCACCAACGGCGTTCCCGTGGAAATCACGGTGAACGCGGCGTGACCACCGACCCTGGCCCGCCGGCCGGACCGCTGAACGCGGATCCGGTCGGCGGCGGGACGCCACGGGAGACCACCATGAAACGCACCGACACCATCATCATCGGCGGAGGTCAGGCCGGCCTCGCCGCGAGCCGATGCCTCGGCGACCACGGCGTCGACCACGTAGTCCTCGAGCGCGGCCGCGTCGCGGAGCGCTGGCGGAGCGAGAGCTGGGATTCGCTGCGCCTGTTGACGCCGCGCTGGCAGAGCCGCCTCCCCGGGTGGTCCTACCGGGGACCCGACCCGGACGGCTTCATGTCGATTCCCGAGCTGATCACCTACCTCGACGACTACGCGCGCTCGTTCTCCGCCCCGATTCATACTGGCGTCCGCGTGGATGCGGTGGAGCGCGACCCCGCCGGCTTCCGCGTGCAGACCAACGTCGGCGTATGGCGCGCACCCAACGTCGTCGTGGCCACCGGCCATTGCGACCGCCCCAACGTCCCCCCGGCGGCCTCCGCACTCGCACCCGACATCGCCCAGGTGGTGCCGTCGCGATACCGGAACCCGGCGC
>CAZCQM010000205.1:2195-5376 GCA_964500785.1 uncultured bacterium | reverse complement strand
CACCGCCTGGCTGCGGTGAAGCGGCGTCCCCCCCCCGCCGTCGACGAGATCGATATCGGGCTGGGTGATGGAGCGAATCGAGTAGCCGAGCCCGATGAAGGAGAACGGCCGCAGCAGCACGCCCGCGCCCGCCGCCACCGCCGTCGCTGCATCGCCGCCGCTCTCCGAGATGCGTATGACGTCGGCGCCGGCACCGATGGAGAGCGAGGCGTCCTCCGCGGTCCGCTTGAGGTCGCGGGCGACCGACACCGTGACCCTGTCCTCGGACAACGCGCCGGCGAGCGAGCGGTGAAACCACGACGCGCCGACGGCGGCGACCGAGGTCGGGACGACCCCCGCCACGGCGCCCTCGTTCAATCCGTCGACGCCGTACGGGTTCTGGTAGGTGAACAGGAACGACGGCGACCGCAGGCCGCTGAGACCGGCCGGGTTGCTGACGACCGCCGACGGGTCGTCGGCGATGGCCACGAAGGCGCCGCCCAGCGAGAGCGTGCGCGTGGAGATGACGACGTGCTCGAGATGGGCGCGGCACGGCGACGGTGCGAGCGCGGCGAGCGCGAGGACGAGACAGGCGGCGACGCGGCGCACGCGGCTACCTCACGACCGCGACGCCGGCGTTCTTCTGCGACCGCTGGCGCGTGCCCCCGGCGGTGAACTCGAGATCGAACGCGGCGACGTAGATGCCCCCGTCCACCACACGCCCCGCGTCGTCGCGGCCGTCCCACGTCACCTGCACCGTCGCGATACCCGTCGCCGCCGGCACCACGACGGAACGCACCGTGCGCCCGTCCATGGCGAGAATCGTGCAGCGCCCCTCGACCTGATCGAAGGGGACGGCTCCGGTCGTCGCGGTGAAGGTCACCGACTCGCCCGCGTCGGGGGCGAATCGCTTCGGCGTCACGGAGACGTCGAGGCCGGCGTGCCCCGGCTCGACCACCGCCTCCGCGCCGGTCTGGATCACCGCGGCGGTGCGCGGCGACACGCCCGCGTCGGGCGTGCCGTCACCGTCGGCGTCGGCATCGAACTCGATCCAGCGGTCGAGGACGGCGCGCGCGGTGCGATCGACCGAGAGCGCGGCGCGCGGATCAGGCGCCGCGTCGCCCACCCCCGTTCCCGTATCCCCGGTGATCGCCACCAGGATGCGCAGCGGCTTCCGGGGCGCGAGCATCGACCAGGGAATCGCAAGCTCGAACGCCGCGTGCCTGTTCAGATCGGACGCCGCCACCGCGGGGACGACGGCGCGATCGACCCGGCCGAAGGAATGCTGCGCGTCGGCGCGTGCCACGCGCGGCGCCCCGCCCGGCGTCGCCAGCGCGAGCACGTTGGCACCGAAGGGCATGGTGATCGCGCGCTGGAACTCGCCGGCGATATCGAGGGTGCGCAGCCCGCCCGCGGCTTCTCCCGCCAGAACCAGCACACTCGCATCCACGAGGCGGCACTCGACAGCGACGTAGACGGTCGAGGCGTCCCAGGTGACGGCGACGCGGGTCACGTCGGCGTCCGGCCCCCAGCGCGAATCGCCCGCCGGCTCGGGAAACGGCGACGACGGATCGAGCACCCACTCGTCGGCGGAGAAATCGTCGAGGGAGCCGTCGATGACGATGCGGTTGGAAAGCGAGGTCGCCGTCGTGGCGACGGCGGCGGAGGGGACGAGGAGGGCGAGCGCGAGGAGGCCGGGGGCCGTCCATCGACCCATTACCGCCGGACTCCCTCTTCGTCGACGCGCTTGAGCCCCTCGAGGATGAGGTGATCGAGGGGGATGTCGATGAAGACGTCCTGGGTCTTGGGCTTGCGGCCGCTGGTGAAGCGGAACCGGCCTCCTCTCCAGCGGACCACTTCGTAGACCACCTCTTTGATCTGCTCCTCGATGGTCCGGCGAAGCGTGCGGGCGTCGATCTCCCCCATCTCCACCAGGACGGTTCCCAGTCGGCGGCGCAGCCCCTGGGCCTTGAGCGCCCGGTCGAGCGCCTCCCGCGTGATCAGCCCCTCAGCGAGGAGGTGTTCCCCAAGTTTCATCTTGCGATTCGCGATTTCCGCGTAGGTGACGCTGCCGCGGTCGAAATAGATACGGGCGGTGTTGCCGCCGCTCTCGAATACGAGCTCGCCGGTCGTCTGCTCGAGGTTGATGAGCTGCAGAACGGAGATAGGGCCGAATATGGCGAGATTACCGCGAAGGTCCACGTCGAGACGTCCTTCCGCGCGCCGCGCGCCGGATCTGCTTCCAACCGAGAAAGGCCTGGGACACCACTATAGAAGCAAAACCGAGGCCGAGAAAAGCAAATAGCACCCGGTTGCCGGCGGGCCCCAGGCCGCCGGCCAGAATAACGAAGGCTCCGGCCGCCTGGACGATCCCCACGACCTTTCCCGGAATCGTGGCGCGAAATTCGATGGGCCCGGTGGCGATGAAGAGTCCCAGCGAGCCGATGAGCAGCATGGCGTAACGCGCCGCCAACAGCAGGTATAGCCATCCCGGAATGAGATTGTCGACCACAAAGACGGTATAGAGGGCCAGGGTGGAGGCGACGTCGGCCAGCGGGTCCATGACCACGCCGAATTCGCTCGTCGCCCCCAGGCGGCGGGCCAGGATCCCGTCGGCCAGGTCGGTCAGTCCGAGGACGAGGTAGAGGGCGGCAGCCGCAACGGGGCGATGATCCCCGGCCAGGACCACCAGGGGGGCGATCAGGACGAAGCGGAGCAGGGTCAGGGCGTTGGGAACACCGACCCCGGCCCGGACGGGGTGGCGGTCCCCGGCACCGCTCGCGGCACCCGCGGCGTCGAACAGGCCCGCGTTGGCCACCACGAAGGCCGCGGTCGCGACAGCGCCGGCCATCGTCCAGGCTCCCAGCAGGAGCCCGGCGCGCGCGTTCTCGACGATGAACAGAGGAACGCCCCCCGCCACGGCCACGACGAGCCCGGCCAGCAGCGCGATCCCCGCCGCCGCGTTCGCGGTGGACCGGTTTCGCGCGTAGGAGGCGGCCGCGTCACGCACCGTCTCCCGGACGAACACCCACGCGGCCGCCGCGCCGCGGCGCCGCTGCATGGCGTCTCGGGCGCGGACGGAGAACATGAAGGTCGCGGATCCCTACAGCGTCGCCTGGGCGGCGGCGAGGCGCGCGATGGGAACCCGGAACGGCGAGCAGCTCACGTAGTCGAGTCCGACCTCGTTCATGAACGTGACCGA
>CAZCQM010000205.1:0-2185 GCA_964500785.1 uncultured bacterium | reverse complement strand
CGCCGGGTCGCCGCCGTGCTCCCCGCACACGCCGACTTTGAGACCGGGACGCGCGGCGCGCCCTTCCTCGGTGGCGAGCCGGACCAGCCGCCCCACCCCCACCGTGTCGATGGTCTCGAAGGGATCGTGTTTGAGCACGCCGGCGTCGATGTAGTCGCGCAGGAACTTCGGGGAGTCGTCGCGGCTGAAGCCGAACACGAGCTGCGTGAGATCGTTGGTGCCGAAGCTGAATAAGTCCGAGACTTCGGCGACCTCACCGGCCGTCAGCGCCGCGCGCGGTACCTCGATCATGGTCCCGACGAGGTACGACACCTTGACGCCGGTGCGTTCGATGACCGCGTCGGCTTCACGCACGATCCGTTCCCGCAGCACGGCCAGCTCCGAGCGGAGGCCGACGAGCGGAACCATGATCTCCGGGTGCACGTCCACGCCGTCCGCGCGGACGGCGCACGCCGCCTCCATGATGGCGCGAACCTGCATCTCGTAGATCTCCGGGAAGGTGATGCCCAGGCGGCATCCGCGATGTCCGAGCATGGGGTTGAATTCGTGCAGCGAATGAATCTTCGTGGTGAGCGCGTGCTCGTCCACACCGATTCGCTTCGCGAGCGCCCGGATTTCATCGGGCTGCTCGGGCACGAACTCGTGGAGCGGCGGATCGAGCAGGCGCACCGTCACCGGGAACCCGTCCATCGCGCGGAATACGCCCACGAAATCCTCGCGTTGCATCGGCAGCAGCCGCTCCAGGGCCGCGGCGCGTTCCTCGAGCGACGACGCGATGATCATGCGCCGCACCCAGTCGATCCGGTCCTCCTGGAAGAACATGTGCTCGGTCCGGCACAGCCCGATTCCCTCGGCGCCGAAACGACGCGCTTGTCGCGCGTCCTCGGGCGTGTCCGCGTTGGCGCGCACGCCCAGCCGGCGCAGCTCGTCCACCCAGGTCATGAAGCGGTCGAAGGTCTCGTCCAGCTCGACGCTCACGGTGGGAATGATGCCTTCGTATACGCGGCCGGTGCTCCCCTCGACCGTGATCGGGTCGCCTTCGTGGATCAAGCGGCCGTTCACGCGCACCTCGCGAGCGGCATAGTCGATATCGAGCGCCGTGCATCCGACCACGCAGCACTTCCCCATGCCGCGCGCCACGACCGCCGCGTGCGACGTCATGCCGCCCGTGCCGGTGAGGATGGCCCGCGCCACCTTCATGCCGTCGATGTCCTCCGGCGACGTTTCCGAACGCACGAGGATCACCGACTCTCCCGCACCGGCCATCTCCACCGCCCGGTCGACGGCGAAGACCACCTTGCCCGATGCCGCCCCGGGTGAGGCGGGCAGGCCCTGGGCGATCGGCTCGGGCGCGGACTCGGCGTCGATGGCCGGGTGGAGGAGCTGTTCGAGCTGCTCGGGGGCCACGCGCGTCACGGCGGTGCGCCGGTCGATGGTCCCTTCGTCCGTCATCTCGACGGCGATGCGCACTGCGGCACGGCCGGTGCGCTTGCCGGTGCGCGTCTGCAGCAGCCACAGGTGACCGGCCTCGATGGTGAACTCGATGTCCTGCATGTCGCGGTAGTGCTTCTCCAGCTTCCGGTAGGTCTCGACCAGCTGGCCGTAGACCTCCGGCATCCGCGTCTCCAGGCTCTCCGCGCCGTCGGAGATGGGCAGGGGCGTGCGGATTCCGGCCACCACGTCTTCTCCCTGGGCGTTGATCAGATACTCGCCGAAGAAGCGTCGCTCTCCGGTCGACGGGTCACGCGTGAAGGCCACCCCGGTCGCGCAGTCGTTGCCCATGTTGCCGAACACCATGGTCTGGACGTTGACGGCGGTGCCCCAGTGGTCCGGGTAGTCGTTCATGCGCCGGTAGGATTTGGCGCGCGGCGAATTCCACGACCGGAACACCGCGGCGATCGCACCCCAGAGCTGGGCGCGGGGGTCGGTCGGAAACGGAGCCCCGGCGTGGTCCCGAACGATACCGAGGAACTCGTCGACCAGGGCGCGCACGACCTCGACCGGGAGATGATGATCCTGATCGACGCCCGCGGAACGCCGGCGCTCCGCGATGGCCTTCTCGAAGAGGCCGGAGTCCACGCCCATCACGACGTCGGCGTACATCTGAATGAGGCGGCGGTAGCTGTCGAATGCGAAGCGGGGATTGTCGGTCTTCGCCGCCAGGGCCTCGACGGTGTCGCCGTTG
>CAZCQM010000204.1:4478-5400 GCA_964500785.1 uncultured bacterium | reverse complement strand
ACTTCATCCGCGGATCGCTGGCGCGCGAGGTCGCGAGCCTGATGCAATACAAGGACCTCACGGTGGACGTCGCCGCGCGCTACGTCATCCAGGACGAGCTGGTCGAAATGGGGGGACGGGGGACGGGAGGGCTCATCGCGCTCGACGCCGGCGGTCATTTCGCGATGGAGCTCAACACGCCGGGGATGTACCGCGGGTTCATTCGATCCGACGGTGTGCCGCATATAATGATCTACGACGACGAGTAGGCGCCGATGGGACTCGCACGCATGACAATCGCGAACGATCGCGAGGAGATGAAGCGGGTCAATCACGCGCTGACGGAGTTCTTGACCGAAGAGGGAATTCCGTCCAAGGTAGTGAATCGGGTGCGCCTGGTGGTGGAAGAGCTGGTCGTCAATGTGATCGACCACGCCTACGACGACGACGAGGCGCACCGCGTCGTGATCGGATTTCGGACCGAGCCGCACCGCGTCACGGTCACGATCGAAGACGACGGCAAGCCGTTCGATCCCCGTACGGCGCCGACTCCCCGCCTCGGTAGTCTGCTCGAAGATCGGACTACCAGCGGTCACGGAATCTACATCGTAAAACACATGACGAAGATGCTCGACTACGTCCGCGCCGGGAACAAGAACCGCGTGCGCGCCGTGGTCGAATACGGATCATCGCAGTAAGGAGCCCGCCATGAAGACACGCCGCGCAGCACTTGGATCGGCACTGGTATTCGCGCTCGCGTTGAGCGCGTGCGGAAACAATACCACCGAGGCCCCGCCGCCGCCGGTCGACACGACGCCGCCCAACCAGATCACCGACCTGCACATCGTCGGGGCGGGGGCGACGAGCATCACGTTGCAGTGGACCGCACCGGGCAACGACGGCATGGACGGCAAGGCGTCGGTATACGAGCTCAGGCGGTCCA
>CAZCQM010000204.1:0-4468 GCA_964500785.1 uncultured bacterium | reverse complement strand
TCACCGAGAATAATTTCGCCACCGCGACCGACGTGCCGGGCGTCGGGGCCCCATCGGGGTTCGGCATCATGGATTCGTTCACCGTCACCGGCCTCGACACGACGGTGGTCTACTACTTCGCACTGCGCGCCCTCGACGAAGCAAACAATGCGTCGCCGGTCTCCAACAACGCCAAGTGGACGCCCACGGGCACGATGCGCCTGAGCAAGGTCATCCCCGCGTTCAAGGACAACACCATCTACGCCGAGTCCGACACGCTCAGCAACGCGCTGGGCGAGCACGTCTTCGTGGGCACCAACAACAACCAGCCCGCGGCGCGGCGCGCGCTCATGGCCTTCGCTATCGCGGACAGCCTGCCGGCGGGGGCGGTGATCGACAGCGTGTCGCTCCGTCTCTACATGACCAAGAAGACCCCCGGCGCGGGTGATGCCGACGTGACGCTGCGCCGTCTCTCCAACGACTGGGGCGAGGGCACCTCGATCGCCAACCTCGGTCCCGGCGAAGGCGGCGGCGGCTCCGTGACAACGGGCGACGCCACCTGGTATCACCGCTTCTACGACACGCAGTTGTGGAGCACGCCCGGCGGCGACTACTTCGTCGCGGGTGCGTACCCGACGGTGACGACGTCGGCGGTCGACGCCGCGTACATCTTCCGTTCGTCGCAGATGACGCTGGACGTGCAGGACTGGCTGGACTCGCCGGCGGGCAACTTCGGCTGGATCCTGATCGGCGACGAGAGCACCGCGAGGACGGCGCGCCAGTTCGATTCGCGGGAGAATTCGACGCCGGCGAACCGGCCGCAGCTGACGGTGTGGTACTCCGTCAATCCGTAGTGCTCGGGAGCCCTGTCGTGAACACGGTCTGGAAACCCATTGCTCTCCTCGCGCTCGCCGCGCTGGTTGCGTGCAGCGGGGCCCAGGTCGCCGTCGGCACCGGGGGCATGGGCCTGGGTGTCGGCGTCGGTGCGAGCGGCCCGGGTGGCAATGCGGACGCGGCGTACCGCCAGGAGATCGACGACTGGTACCGCGCGCGCGTCGAGCGATTGAAAGCGGACGACGGATGGCTTTCGCTCGTGGGGTTGTTCCCGTTGCCCGAGGGCGTGCACACCTTCGGCGCCGCGGACGACAACGAGTTCGTGCTTCCGGGCCGCGCGCCCGCACACGCGGGCACGATCGTCGTCGCACGGGGACGCGTCCACCTCACCGCCGTCGATGGCGTGCCGATGACGCACGACGGCGAGCCGGTGACCGACATGGATCTCGAGACCGACGCCGAGGGACGCCCGACCCAGATCGTGATGGGGACGTTCACGTTCTACGTCATCGACCGGCCCGGGAGCCTGTACCTGCGCGTCAAGGACGCCGACAGTCCGGTGCGCACGTCGTTCCAGGGAATCGAGCGCTATCCCGTCGACCCCCGGTGGCGGGTCGAGGCGCACTGGGTGCCGTACGACCCCCCGAAGCACCTGACGATTCGCAACATCGTCGGGTTCACCCAGGACATCGAGTGCAAGGGCGCGCTCGCCTTTTCGATCGACGGCAAGGAATACCGGCTGGAACCGACGGTGGTGGAAGGCGACGAGTTCGATATGAGCTTCGGCGACGCCACCAACGGCGACGAGACGTACGGAGGCGGGCGAACGGTCTACATCAAGATCCCCGACGCGACGGGACGGACGATTATCGATTTCAACAAGGCGTACAACCCGCCCTGCATGTTCACGCACTACGCCACCTGCCCGCTGCCGCACGCCGCCAACGTGCTCCCCATCAAGGTGGAGGCCGGCGAGAAGGCCTGGAAGAGCCCGCAGCACCCTTGAATGCGGCGGGCGAAGCCGCTACCATTGTAGGCGTCCTGCGCGTCTCGAGTGGTTTATGCGCCCGTCCTCTGCACTTCGAATCGCCTCCCTGGGTTTCGCCCTCTGCGTCACCGTCGCGGGCTGCTACGTCCAGTCGATCCGTCCCCTCTACTCCGACGCCATCGTCACCTTCGACCCCGACCTCGTGGGCACGTGGGTGTCCGAGGAGGACGAGGAGTTCTCCTTCACGCTCGAGGACACCGCGCGCGGCATGTACACGCTGATATCGAACGAGAGCGGCGCCACGGCCCGCTTTCAGGGCGTGCTGGTGAGCCTCGAGGGCGTGGAGTTCATGGATATCCTCCCCGAAGAGCCGGACAACGAAAACGGCTTCTACAAGGATCACCTGCTGCGCGTGCACAACATCCTCCGCGTGGACCGCAGCGTCGATACGCTGCGCGTCGCCGATTTCGACGCGGAGTGGCTATCGACCATGACCGACAGCGGCGAGATCGAGATCGACCACGTCCCGCTGGACGGCGCCGTGCTGCTCACCGCCACCACGCCAGCCCTCCAGTCCTTCGTCCGCAAGTACGCGCACACGCCGGAGGCCTTTTCGGACCCGGTTGTGCTTGTCCGCCGCCGCTGAATTCCCCATTTTTCCCCAACCGATCGGCCCGCCGGCTTCGTAGGGTCATCGTCCACCATCCACTCGACCGGGAGGAAGCATCGTGGAGCGAACCATCCGATTTCGCATGTCATTGGCCGCGGCGGCGTTGGCGGCGTCGATCCCCGTGGAAACGCTCGCGCAGTCGTGGGTCGAGCTGACCCCGGCCTCGGGGCCGGCCCCGGCGGCGCGGCGCAACGCCTCCGCCGTCTACGACCCCGTCGACAACCGCATGGTGATCTACGGCGGCTTCGGCACCTCGTACCTGGGCGACATCTGGGCCTTCGACATCGACACCGAGACCTGGAGCGACCTCACGCCATCCTCCGGCCCCGCGCCCGCCGCGCGCCTCACGCCGGCCAGCGTCTACGACCCCACCGGCCACCAGATGATCATGTGGTCGGGTCAGAGCTTCGGGAGCACGTTCTTGAACGACGTGTGGTCGTTCGACTTCGACACCCATACGTGGTCGCAGTACGCGCCCACCGGCGGACCGCCCAACATCCGTTACGGCGTGGGCTACACGTGGGACCCGGTCGCGCACGACCTGGTGACGTTCGCCGGCTTCACCAACATGGGCCGCTTCCACGACGTGTGGCGCTTCAACGACCAGGCGGTGACGTGGACCGACGTCTCGCCCGCCACCGGCCCGCTGGAGCGCTGTCTCCACGCCGCCTGCTACGACGCGGTGGGACACCGCATGATCATGTATGGCGGTCAGAACAACAACGGCCCGCTGGGCGACCTCTGGGCACTCGACTTGAACACGGACACGTGGACGGACATCACGCCCGCGACGAATCCGGCCGCACGCTACTTCACCGCGCTCGTCTACGACGCCGCCAACCGCCGCGCGACCATGTTCGGCGGTCAGACGCTGCTCGGCGCGACGAGCGAGTCGTGGGTCTTCGACCTGTGGACGGGCGCATGGACGCAGCTTTCACCGGCCGGCACGCCGCCGACGTCGCGCTACGGAGCCGCCGGCATCTACGACGGCGCCCACGACCGCATGATCGTCTTCGGGGGGAACGACGGCTCGGTGCAGAACGACGTGTGGGCGCTCGAGGGGCTCTCCAGCACGAGTACGGGCGTGCGCGGCGCGGCCGGGCCGAACGTCGTCCTCCATCCCAACCATCCCAACCCCTTCAACCCGGCGACGACCATCCGCTACGAGATTCCCTCGCGCGGCCACGTGCGGCTGGCCGTCTACGACGTCCGCGGTCGCCACGTGCGCACGCTGGTCGACGCGACGCGCGACGCGGGCGCGGGCACGGCCTTCTGGGACGGCCGCGACGCCGGCGGAGCGTCGGTCGCGACGGGCGTCTACGTCTACCGCATCGAGACGCCGGACGGCTCGCAGGCGCGGAAGATGGTGCTTCTCAAGTGAAGGTTCAGGGTCGGGCCGGCCGCCGATAGATCCGAACGCGCGCCACCGCCGAGTCAGGCAGTCTTCCCGACACGAGCGTGTAGTCGCCTTCCCGAGGCCCCGTCAGCGATCCAATGACCAGCCCGTGATTGGTGATCCGTCCGCTCAGCTGCCCACGAACGATAGGCGTGATGTCGAGGATCACGCGGTGCCCACGCCCCAGGGTCACGGGACGAGCCACCCGCGTTCTTGTGTCGACCCTGTCAAACGCCAACGTCCCCGAGAATGGCGACGTCAGGGCGTAGACTTCGATCAGCGGTGTCTCGTTGACGTACGCATCCCGCGACTTCGCATTGACATTCACGTAGAACTCCAGGATTGCCCGGTCCAGATCCGAGGCCGTGAGATCGGCCGGAAGGGGGAGCGTGGTCGTGTAAGACTGGCCGATCGAGGCGTCGGTCTCCGTGCGAGCAGTCACGTCGCTCGAGCGAATTGACAGGAACTCGGTTCGGGACCGATCGCTCGCGCCCCCCGTCAGGACAACCAGCCCCAGCGCGACTGCAGTCCATCGGATAATGGCCATCATTGGCTCTGCTCGCTTCCCCTCCGCCGAGGACAACGCGCTCGACTACTTCAG
>CAZCQM010000203.1:0-5438 GCA_964500785.1 uncultured bacterium | reverse complement strand
TTGTCCACGTCGATGATGGGCATCCCGGCGATGAGGCTGTTCGGATCGCGCGCCACCGGGTTGACGACGTCGTTGGCGCCGATCACGATGCACACGTCCACCGTCTCCATCGTCGGGTTGATGGCATCCATCTCCTTGAGCTTGTCGTAGTCGACGTTGGCCTCGGCGAGCAGGACGTTCATGTGTCCCGGCATGCGCCCTGCGACGGGGTGGATCGCGTATTCCACTTCGATTCCCTTCGACTCCAGCAGATTGGCCAGGTCACGCACCGCGTGCTGCGCCTGGGATACCGCCATACCGTAACCGGGCACGAAGACCACGCGCTGCGCCGTATCGAACAGCATCGCCACTTCCTCCGCCGACGTCGCCTTGACTTTGCCCGCGTAGACGTCGTCCGCCGACGGGCCGGTGTCGCCGCCCTGGAAGGTGCCGAAAAGAACATTGGGCAGCGATCGGTTCATCGCGCGGCACATGATCTCCGAGAGAATGATGCCCGATGCGCCGACCAGCGACCCCGCGATGATGAGCACGTTGTTGGAGAGCACGAAGCCCGTCGACGCGGCGGCGAGTCCGGAGTACGAGTTCAGCAGCGCGATCACGACCGGCATGTCGGCGCCGCCGATGGGGAGCGTCAGCGTGAACCCGAGGACCGACGCGATTCCGACCAGGATCCAGTACGGGAGCATGTTGGACGGATCACGCACGATCATGACGCCCAGGACGACGCAGACCAGCCCGAGGACTATATTGAGAATGTTCTGCAGCGGAATCCGGACGGGGTTACCCGATATCACGAATTCCTGCAGCTTGGCGAACGCCACGAGACTGCCCCAGAAGGTCACGCCGCCGATGATGCCGGACGCCACCGTCGCGATCGTCATCTGGAGGCCGACGTCTCCGGAAGTATTGGCCTCGATCAGAGCCGCGCCGGCGACGAGCACGGACGCACCGCCGCCGAATCCGTTGAGGAGGGCCACCATCTGCGGCATCGCGGTCATCGCGATCTTGAGCGCCATGATGGCGCCCGCAATGGCGCCCACCGCAAAGCCAGCCGCAATGACGGAATAGCTCACGACGTGGCGATCGACCAGCGTGACGACGATCGCCAGCAGCATGCCGATGGCACCCAGCAGGTTGCCGCGTATCGCGGTGCGCGGGTGCGCGAGCATTTTGAAACAGAGGATAAAGAGAACGGCCGAGATCAGATATACAATGTTAATAAGTGATTCGCTCATGTGTTTCGATAGAAGGGTTGGAGTCGAAAGAACGTACGCCTACTTCTTTTTGAACATCGCCAGCATCCGATTGGTCACCAGGAAACCGCCGACGACATTGATAGTCGCGAACGCAACCGCCACGAAGGCGAGCGCGGTCGTCAGTGTGGTGAATCGCGTCCCGGCCGAGATAATGGCACCGATGATGGTGATCCCCGAGACCGCGTTGGACCCCGACATGAGCGGCGTATGCAACGTCGGGGGCACCTTGGTGATGACTTCGAACCCAATGAAGATCGCGAGCACGAAGACGGTCACGATCATCACGAATGCTTCCATGAATCGACCTCCCTGTCCGATTGAGAGCTATGCCGCGGCGGTCATTCCCAGGCGTTCCCGCATGACGGGGCTGACCACGTCTCCCTGACGAGTCACCATCGTGTCGCGGATGATCTCGTCCTCTTCGGAAAGACTGATGACGCCCTTCTTGACGAAATTCTGGACGAACGCGGTTACGTTGCGCGCGTACATCTGGCTGGCGTGGTAGGGCACCGTCGCCGGCAGATTCAGCGGGCCGAGTACGCGCACACCGTGCACATCCACGACCTCGCCCGCGCGGGTCACGTCGACGTTGCCACCGCGTTCGGCGGCCAGATCGATGATGACCGAGCCGGGGGGCATGGCCTCGAGCATCTCGCCCGTGACCAGCACCGGTGCCTTCTTGCCCGGAATGGCGGCGGTCGTAATCACGACATCACTGTCGGACACGACTTTGGCCATGAGCTCCCGCTGCTTTCTGTAGAAGTCTTCGCCCAGCTCGCGCGCGTATCCGCCTTTGTCTTCGGCGTCGGCGGTCTCGACCGGCAGCTCGACGAATTTCGCGCCCAGGCTCTGAATCTGCTCCTTGACCGCGGGCCTGACGTCGTACGCATGAACGACCGCGCCCATGCGCTTGGCCGACGCGATCGCCTGCAGGCCGGCCACGCCGGCGCCGATGACGAACACACGCGCCGGGGTGATCGTCCCCGCCGCCGTCATCATCATCGGAAACATGCGGGGAAGCTCCTCGGCGGCCATCACCACGGCCTTGTAGCCGGAGATGGTCGCCATCGACGACAGAACGTCCATGCTCTGCCCGCGCGTGATGCGCGGAATGAGCTCCAGGGCGAACAGCGTCGCCCCGCTGGACGCGAAGTTGCGGATGCCCTCGGGTTCATTGAGCGGGTCGGCCATACCGATCACGATATGGTCCCGCTTCAGCCGCGCGCCGTCGCTCGCGCCGTCGGGATTCGCACCGGCGACACGAACGTGCGCAAGGATCTGAGCCGATGAAAACACATCGTCACGCGATGCCAGCGACGCCCCCTTCTCCTCGTAGGCCGCGTCGGCGTAGCCGGCCGCGGCGCCGGCGCCGCGTTCAATGACGACGCTGACGCCTGCCTTGGAGAGTATGGGGATCACTGCGGGGACGATGGCCACGCGCGTTTCACCAGGATAGGTCTCGCGCGGCACACCAAGTACGATAGTTGAAGAACTCTCTGCCATGTATTCCTCCGTCGCGCCCGGGGGGCGCAGTCGGCATAACGTAACACGACCGCCGCGATGGGTGAAGCGCAAAACGGCGATGTGGAAAAGTTGCGGAGACTAACTGGACCTGCGTGTGCGGATTGGGCTACTTGAGGAGGACCATTTTGCGGGTGCGCTCGCCGAGCGGGGTCTCCAGGCGATAGAAGTAGATTCCCGACGCGCAGCGGTTGCCCGCGTCGTCCACGCCCGTCCATTCGACCGGCTGACGTCCCGCGGGGAAGGTCCCGTCCAGCAGGACGCGGACGAGCGCGCCCGCCGAATCGTAGATGGAAACCCGCACCCGCGCCGCTTCCGGAAGGTCGAACCAGATGGTCGTGCCGGGATTGAACGGATTGGGCTGGTTTTGCTCCAGCGCGAGTGCTGCGGGGGCGATCGACGGGACGGTGACTTCGACGGGAGCCGATCGCGACTCGACGTCGCCCGGCTCGACGCCGGCGACGACGTACTGGTAAACACGCCCCGGGGCCACGTCCGTGTCCGTGAATTCGCGTGCCGCCGCGGACAGCAGGGCATCGCCGCTGACGACCGACTCGGCGCCCCCCGACGCGCTGCGGTATACGCGGAAGCCGTCGACGCCGACTCCGCGCGAAACGTTCCAGCTCACGCGCACCCCGTCTTCGGTGACCGTCGCTTCCGTCACGCTCACGATGAGCGCGTGGGTGGAACCCTCCACGGCCAGCAGCGTCTGGTCCGCGGCCACGTTGGTGTAGCGGTCGACGATGCCGGACGGCCAGCGCACGTCCACCGTCGACGCGATCGTGTTGCCAGCGAGCCCGAACTCGACCTCGCGGCTGGGGTCGCACAGGTAGCTCTCGCCGCCGGACACGTCGCGGAACTGGGGCACGCCTCCGGCAGTGACGGTGACGCGCGCCCCGATTCCGTCGCGGTTGCTCTCGGTCCCCTGGGTGAGGACCTTGAGCCAGTGGTTCGTGGTGCCGGACACGTTGTGGTAGAGCACCGGTGGTGCGCCGTTGTTCACGACGAACATGTCGAGGCGGCCATCGTTGTCGTAGTCACCGACGGCCACGCCGTAGCCGGGACCGCTGTTGCTCGCGCCCGTCACGTCGGAGACATCGGTGAACGATCCGTTGCCGTTGTTGCGAAAGAGGACGTTCTTCGCGTCGGTCCGGTCCCCCGTGATCAGGGGCGTCATCCAGTTGACGACATAGAGATCGAGGTCCATGTCGTTGTCGTAGTCGAAGAACGCGCAGCCCCACCCGTAGCGGGCGACGGTAACCCCGAGCTCGGTGGCCGCGTTGCTGTACGTCCCGTCACCGTTGGACCGCAGAAGCACGTTCTCGATGCTGGTCAGCCCGACGGTATTGGTCAGGTAGAAATCGATGAACCCGTTGCCGTCGAAGTCCCCGACCGCGATTCCCATCGAGTCGATCGATATGTCCGTTCCGGTCTCGACGGATACATCGGTGAACGTGCCGTCGCCGTTGTTGCGCCACAGATGGTTCCCGGCGTGCTTGTCGTTGGACAGATAGAGGTCGACGTCCCCGTCGTTGTCGTAGTCGACCCATACCGCTTCCAGGCCCGCCAGCGAGTTATCGACGCCGAGCTCCGGCGCGCGGTCGGTGAACGTGCCGTCCCCGTTGTTGACGAAGAGCTGGTTTGGCTGGGGCGCCCCCACGCTGCCGCGGTTGACGACATAGAGATCGACGTAGCCGTCGGCGTTGAAGTCGCCCCACGCCGCGCCGAAGGTGAGGTAGCCGGACGCCAGCGATGCGTCGGCGACGTCGGTGAAGGTTCCGTCGCCGTTATTGCGGTAGAGCCGGTTGGGGCCGCGGTGGTTGGCGAGAAAGATGTCCTCGTCCCCGTCGTTATCGAAATCGGCGAACTTCACGCCGCGGCCGTTTCCATCGTCGGCGCACCCGGCCGAGCCCGCGATGTTGGTGAAGGTATGGTCGGGGTTCTGCTGGAACAGCCAGTCGCCCACGCCGCCCTGGTTGGCGATGTAGAGGTCGAGGTCGCCGTCGCCATCGCAATCGAGGAATGCGGCGCCGTAGCCCCAGTCCTCGTTGGACGTCCCATTGATAAGGATGTCGATGCCGGAGGTCGTGGGCGGAACGTTCGCGAAGCCCTGGGCCACGGTGGCGCGCGGGGCGAGGACCAGCAGCGCCGGCACAACCAGGAGGGCAAACCCGCACGCCTGCGGGATCGGTCTCCCGGGGCCGCTGCAGTATTGCCGCTCGAGAATCATGTAATCAACACCCGAAGAATACGTTACGGAAGCGCGACCGCCGCGGCGGTCGGCGCGGGGGGCGCTTCGACACATAAGTATAGCGAACTCCGGTGGCGCTGTCCACGCGGGAGGCCGGCGCGGGTCGGCCCGCGCCGGCTCGTTCACCCCGCTAGAGGTCCATCATGCGCCGGATGAATCTGGGCGACGGAGACCCGAACGAGAGCATCGTGTCGTGCATCTTCTCGACGTCGACGTTCTTGTGCTTCGCCTCGTACGCCCGGCGGATGTCCTCGACCTCGGCGCTCCCGACGAAGTACGTCGAGAGCTGGGTCGACGTCAGGCACGCGCGGCGCCATTTCCCTGCGGCCTCTCCCTCCTCCTGGTACCCCTCGTTCATCATCATGGCCATCGCTTCGTCCTCGGTCATGCCTTCGGTGTGGATCTTCTGG
>CAZCQM010000202.1:0-5495 GCA_964500785.1 uncultured bacterium | reverse complement strand
CCGCGCACGAGCTCGGAGAGGTGGCGGATCGAGATCTTGTGGAGCAGGAACGCCATCAGGACCGCGCTGACCGCGATCTTGATCACCCAGTGCAGCACAGAGGAAGCGGTGCGCGCCGGCGCCGGCTCCCTGGCGGCGTCCTGGACGCTCCCGCTCACCCGGCGGCCTCCCGCACGAACAACGCCTCCATCTCGTCCGCGGTTCTCTCCCACGTCATGCTTCGTGCCCACGCCAGTGCGGCCGTACTCATTCCGCGCCACAGCTGCCCGTCGCGCAGCAGACGAAGTACCCGTTCGGCGAACGCATCGGCATCGCCGTACGGTACCAGAAAGCCCGTTTCGCCGTCGCGGATGGAATCGCGCAGCCCCGGCCGGTCGCTCCCGACCACGGGCACGCCGCACGCGTTCGCTTCGACCACGGTCAGCCCCCACCCTTCCTTGGGACTCGCGTTGAGCACGACGTGGCAGCGGTTCAGCGCCTCCACGGTGGCCTCCACCGGCAGATGCCCCGTGAACGTCACCGCGTCCGCGATGCCCAGCCGCGACGCCAGCGCCTCGAGCGCGGGCAGCTCCGGGCCGTCGCCGATGACGAGGAAGCGCGCATCGGGGAGGTTCCGCCGCACGCGGGCGAAGGCGCGCAGGGTGACGTCGATGGCCTTGTAACGGCGCGCGCGCCCCAGGTGCACCAGTGTCGGGTGCGCGGCGCGATCGACGCCCGGGAGAAGCCGGTAGCGCTCGTGATCGAGCCCGCACAGGACGACGTCCACACGATCCTTCGGTACGCCTCGCAGCACCAGGTCATCGCGCGTGCTGGGCGAGATGGCCACGAACCGGCAGCGACGGAACACGGCCGGGATCATCTGCTCCCAGGCGTAGACGTAGGCGCCGAAGAGCGGATTCGTCTCCCGGAACACCGTCGTTCCGAACAGGTGCGGCACCACCGCCATCACGGGGCGTCGCGTGTAGAGGGGCATGAAGAACGGGATCTTGTTGATGTCCTCGATGACGAGATCGGCGGGGTGGTCGCGCAGGAACGCACGTGCCGCGCGCGCGAGGGTGAAATTGGCGTTCCACCAGGAGCCGTGGCGTTTCACCTGCACGCCGTCGATTTCGTCTTCGCGCGCGCCGCCCGGAAACCCCGCGGCGAAGAGTGTCGCCGTATGCCCCCGGCGTACCATCCGCGAGAGGATCTCGTGCAGGTGCACCTCGGCGCCCCCCGCCGCCGGGTTGCCGATGTCGCGCCAGTTGACGGCCACGAGATGCAAGGGTCGCGTCCCCACTACCGCCTGCGCCCCATGCAACCGATCACCATGGACGTCGCCAGTCGGAGACTCTGGGGCGTCGCGTCGCGCACGGACGCGCGCAGACGCGTCATGGACGGCGACGAGAGCGGAAACATGGGCAACCTGAGCCCGATCTTCAGCAGCACGCGTCGCGCACCGCGATACCACACGGGCGGATAGAGGTTTTCGCCGTACATCGCCTCGACCGTGAAACCGGCTTCTTCCATCAGCGCCCGCAACTCACCCGCGCTGAACTCGGTCTCCCACCCAGCGAACCACCGGTCGACCGCCATCAGCGCGTGCTTCATCACGGTGTAATAGTGGAAGCGCTGGGGGACGTCAATCAGCAGATGCCCGCCCGGCCTCAGCACGCGGCGGTTCTCGGCGAGCACGTCGAGGGGGTCGCGAAAGTGCTCGAGCAGCCCCTGGTGGAAGACGACGTCGAAACTCGCGTCCGCGAACGGGATCGCGCGCGCGTCGCCGCATACGATGCGAATGGTATCGCCCGCCACCTCGCGCATCAGCCGGAGCGATTCATCGCTGTAGTCGAGCGTCCACACCTCGGCTCCGCTCCCGGCGAGGGCCAGGCTGTCGCGCCCGGTGCCCGCGCCGACCTCCAGGACGCGCTTCCCCTTCAGGTCCAGGCTCGAGACGAGGAAGGCCACCAGACGTCCATCGTTGGCATAGGTGTCGGCCATGCCCGGGGACGTCGCCCAGAACCGGTCCCAGTGACGCTTTTCGGATGAGCGCTTCATAGGGCGACCGCCGGGGACGACGGGATCAGTACCCGATGAGGAGTCGTTCGGCGAGGATGGGCGGCAGCCCGGCCTTGAGGATCTTCTCCGCGGCCTTCTCGCGATCGTAGCGAACCCGGATGAGGCGCACGGACTCGGCCTCGTCGTCGAAGACGACGTACGAGGCGTCGGGGTTCCCGTCGCGCGGCTGTCCGACGCTGCCGACGTTCATCACGTAGCGGAAGTCGTCGAGGTCCAGCATGAAGTCGCGGTCGGGCGGATAGCGCCGGGCGTTTCCGTCGTCGGAAAAGACGACGGGCGCGTGCGAATGCCCGATGAATGCGGCCCGGTACGGGAGCATCGCCTCGAAGGCCCGTTCCGCGCCCAGCTGATCGAGGACGTATTCCCACCGCTCGGGCCGGAAGGGCGACGCGTGGACGGCCATGAAACGATCGTCACCGCGGAACTCGTAGGGGAGGGCGCGCAGGAATTCCAGGTTCTCCGGCCGGAGCTGCTGCGCGCTGAACTGAATGCCCTCGAGCGCCACTTCATGGAAAAAGACGCGCTCGCCCGGATCGATCACCGCGGCGTCGTGGTTGCCCTTCAGACAGACCACCCCGTCGAGAGAGCGGACCAGCTCCACGCACTCGTTGGGATTGGCGCCGTAGCCGATGATGTCCCCCAGGCACACGAACCGGCCCGCGCCCTGCCTCCCCGCATCGGCCAGCACCGCTTCGATCCCCTCCAGGTTGCCGTGAACGTCGGAGAATATCGCGATCTTCACGCCTTTTCCTTCCTGAATTCGTGCACGATCCTGTCCAGCACCCCGTTGACGAAACGCCCCGCGTCGTCGGAGCTGAACCGGTGCGCCACCTCGATCGCCTCGTCGACGATCACCTCGGCCGGTACGTCGGGAAAGTAGAGCACCTCGGCCAGTGCGAAGCGCAGGATGTTCCGGTCGATGAGCGACACCCGCTCCAGCTCCCAGTTCTCGAGGAAGGACCGGATGATGCGATCCAGCTCCTCGCGCTTCTCCACCGTCACCAGAAACAGGTCGCGGGCGCGTTCCGCCGACTCGTCGGAGGACCCGCGCCGCCCGATCTGCTCATCGACGATCTCGGAGGGCGGCCGGTCCGAGAACTCGACCTCGTACAGCGCCTGCAGCACCAGTTCCCTCACCCGTCGACGTTTTCCCATGGCATCTACGTCCGGAACTGCGCCATGAGTTCCACCAGGGCCACGGCCGCGTTCCAGCCCGCGTTGCCGTGCTTGCCGCCCGCCCGGTCGACGGCCTGCTCCATCGTGTCGGTGGTGAGTACGGCCAGGGTCATGGGAATTCCCGTCTGGAGCGCCGCGGCCTCGATCGATTCGACCACGGTCTTCGACAACACGTCGTAATGATCGGTTTCTCCCCGGATGATGGCGCCCGCCCACACCACGCCGTCGGCGTTGCCGTCACGCGCGATGCGCGCAGCGAGCTGCGGGGTCTCGAACGCCCCGGCCACCCAGTATACCGCGATGTCGCCGTCGGCGACACCATGCGCCTGCAGGCAATCGACGGCGCCGTCCACCAGGCGCTTCGTGACCACCTCGTTGAACCGGCTCGCCACCACGGCGACGCGACGCCCCGTGGCGTCCAGCCGGGCTCGTTTCTCATTTGGCACGCTTGATTCCCTCGGGCTCGGGGGCGGCCAGTGTCTGGTTGAGCATGTGCCCCAGCTTATCGCGCTTGGCCGTGAGGTAGCGGCGGTTGATGTCGTTGGCGAGTATCTCGATGGGGACGCGGTCGACGACCTCGAGGCCGTGGGCCGACAGCCCCACGACCTTGCGGGGATTGTTGGTCAGCAGCCGGATGCGCCGGACCCCGAGCTCGCACAGAATCTGTGCGCCCACGCCGTAGTCGCGGATGTCGGCCGGGAACCCCAGCGCCTCGTTGGCCTCGACGGTGTCGTGCCCCTGGTCCTGGAGCGCATAGGCCAGGATCTTGTTCTCCAGGCCGATGCCCCGCCCCTCCTGATTCATGTAGAGAACGACGCCGCGCCCCGCGCTCTCGACGGTCTCCATCGCGCGGTGCAGCTGCGCGCCACAATCGCAGCGGAGCGATCCGAACACGTCACCGGTGAAACACTGCGAATGGACGCGGACCAGCACCGGCTCGCCGTCGTCGACGACACCCTTGACCAGCGCGACGTGGTTGTGGCCGCTCACGAGGCTGCGGTACAGGAGCAGATTGAATTCGCCGTACTCGGTGGGAAACGCGATCTCCTGGATCTTCTCGATCAACCGCTCGGTGCGCCGGCGATACGCGATCAGGTCCGCGATGGTGACGATCCTGAGGTCGAGCTCGCGGGCGATCTCGAGCAGGCGCGGCAGCCGTGCCATCGAGCCGTCGTCG
The DNA here is from genome assembly GCA_964500785.1 of uncultured bacterium. Taxonomy (GTDB): domain Bacteria; phylum Krumholzibacteriota; class Krumholzibacteriia; order WVZY01; family JAKEHA01; genus JAKEHA01. The sequence goes on along the minus strand of CAZCQM010000202.1, from coordinate 1,084 downwards.
TCGAGGACTTCGCACAACACTCCCGCCGGAGTGAGCCCGGCCAGGCGGGCGAGGTCGACGGCCGCCTCGGTGTGCCCCGCGCGGCGCAGGACGCCGCCGGGCTTGGCCACCAGCGGGAACACGTGTCCCGGGCGCGCGAGGTCGTCGGGGCGCGTCACGGGATCCACCAGCGCGCGCACCGTCGCCGTGCGGTCGTGGGCGCTGATCCCCGTCGTGGTGCCGCCGACCATGTCGACCGACACCGTGAACGCGGTGCCCAGCCTGCAGGTGTTCTCCGGGACCATGGGAGCGAGGTCGAGCTCGGCGGCACGCTCCCCCGTCACCGGCGCGCAGATCAGTCCGCGGGCGTGGCGGGCCAGGAAGTTGATGTGCTCCGGCGTCGCCTTTTCCGCGGCGAATATCATGTCGCCTTCGTTTTCCCGGTCTTCGTCGTCGACAACCAGGATGATGCGGCCCTGGCGAATCTCCTCGATGGCGTCTTCGATACTGCAGAATGGATTCATTCGTTCTCCCGCCGCGCGGACGCGGCTACCTGACTCACTCGGATACGGCCGGTTGAAATCCCTTCACGAATTCACGGACGTACTTGGCCACCACGTCGGCCTCCAGGTTCACACCGCGCCCCGGGAGGTACGAACCCAGCGTCGTGGCCGCCACCGTGTGCGGCACGATGGCCACCGAAATCCGGTTCTCGTCCCCCTTGGAGGCGACGGTGAGGCTGATGCCGTCGATGGCAATCGACCCCTTGTAGACGCAGAGGGCATGCACGTCCGCGGGCAGCTCCACCACCAGCGTCCCGCCGGCGTCGTTCGTCTCCCACGAGACCACCCGACCGACGCCGTCGATGTGCCCCTGCACGATGTGCCCGCCGAAGAGACGATCGATGGTGGCCGCGCGCTCCAGATTGACGCGGTCGCCCGCCTTGCGCTCCCCCAGCGTGGTGCGGGCCAGCGTCTCCTGCACCGCCGTCGCGCGGAATCCCGCCGCGTCCGGCTCCTCGACCGTCAGGCACACGCCGTCGACGGACACGCTGTCGCCGATGTGCAGCGACGTCGCCAGCCCCGGCGCATCGACGTGGAGCACG
>CAZCQM010000201.1:0-5510 GCA_964500785.1 uncultured bacterium | reverse complement strand
CGGAAGGTGGATTTTCGTAACACGATCATCCTCATGACCTCCAACGTCGGGGCGTCCGACATCAAGTCGGGCAAGACGCTCGGATTCATCTCCGAAGGGAGCGACGCGCAGTACCAGTCGGTGAAGGCCAAGCTGCTCGATCACCTCAAGAAGACATTCAACCCCGAATTCCTGAACCGGCTCGACGACACCATCGTCTTCCGCCAGCTGGAGAAGGACGACATGCGCCAGATCGTCGAGGTGCTGCTCCGTCACTTCGTGCGGCGCCTGGACGTCCTGGAAGTCGAGGTGCACTTCAGCGACGACGCGAAGGTCTTCCTGATCGACCGGGGTTTCGACCCCGCGCTGGGAGCGCGCCCGCTGCGGCGGGCCATCCAGCGCTATCTGGAAGACCCCCTGAGCGAGCTGATGCTCTCCCACGGCGTCTCCAAGGACGCCGAGGTCAACGTGCGGGTCAAGGACGGGGAACTGGTATTCGAGGTCGCGCCGGCTCCGGAGGATGCCTCTAAAGGCTAGGCCCGCCAACGGGTTGCGCTTGACAGTGAGATACCCCTGGCCTTCGCCGGGGGTATCTTTGTTTTTGTTTACACCGCGGGACCCCTTTGCTAGCATGCACGAATTTAGGTGCGGACTGTAGGTTGATGAAGGACAAGGGACTAGGCGTTTTCATCGCGACCCTCCTCATCGGGCTGCTGGCATCCGCGGTGGCGGTCGCGCAGCGGCCGACGACGTTCGTGCAGCGGGTCGACGTCCGGGGCAACCATCTCGTGTCCTCCCCCAAGATCGTGCGAGTCGTCGGCGTCAAGCCCGGCGATCCGTACGATCCGGAGCGGATCCGGCCGGGGCTCAAGCGGCTCTACGAGACCCACCAGTTCCGGGACGTCAAGGCCTACCGCGAAGACGGCACGCGCTCGGATTCGGTCGTGGTCGTGATCGAGGTCGAGGAATATCCCCGCGCCGACGCGGTGGAATTCCGGGGCAACGACCACGTCGGCGACGACGACCTCAAGAAGGCGATCAAGGCCGGCAAGGGGACGTTCGTCCGGCCGTCCGTCACCGAGAAGGACCGCGATGCAATCGCGGATATCTACCGGGAAAAGGGCTACTACGGCGTGTCCATCCGTGACACCCTCGTCACCGACCGCAAGGAAGGGACGAAGACGCTGGAGTACGTCATCACCGAGGGGACCAAGGTCAAGGTCAAGCACCTCGACTTCATCGGGTCCCGGGAGATGGACTCGGAAGACATCCGCGGCGTGATGAAGACGAAGCCGGCCGGGTTCCTGCGCGGCGGGGAATTCAGCCCCAAGCAGCTCGACGAGGACCGGGAACGGATCATCCAGCTCTACAAGAGCCGGGGGTACCTCGACGCGACGGTGAGCGACCCGGAGCTCGACTTCGGCGCCGACGGGAAGTCGGTGGACGTGTATTTCACCATCAGCGAGGGCATCCAGTATTTCGTCGGGGACGTTACCTGGTCGGGCAACGATATGTTCCCGGACACGACGATCGCACAGCGCATCTCGCTGAAGAAGGGCGAGCCGTTGAACGACATCGAGCTGTCGCAGATTCAGTTCAACATCGCCAACCTCTACGGTGATAAGGGATACATCTACGCGACGGTGACGCCGGTCAAGAAGGTGCGCGGCAACGTGATGGACCTGAACTTCGAGATCGAGCCGGGCAATCTGGCGCACGTGCACGAGATCAACATCACGGGCAACACGAAGACGTGGGAAGGCGTCATCCGGCGGGAGTTGATACTGATGCCGGGAGACGTGTTCTCGAGCGCGCGCCTGCGACGCTCCTTGCGCGAGGTGTTCAACCTGGGGTTCTTCGCCGGCCCCCCGCAACCCCAGGTCACGCAGGCGAACGACGAGGGTGATATCGACCTGACGCTGCACGTGGAGGAAAAGTCCGCGGGACAGTTCCGGGTCGGCGCGGGTTTCTCGCAGTTGAATCGCGTCAGCGGTTTCATCGGGGTTACGGAGCCGAACTTCCTGGGGCGCGCGTACCGCGTGGGATTCAACTGGGAGTTCTCGGCCTCGCGCCAGGACATCAACGTGAACTTCACGCAGCCGTGGGCGTTCGGGACGCCGACCGAGCTGAGCTTTCAGGTGTACTCGGCCAACCAGGACAAGGTGTCGGCGCAGTACTACTCGGACCGCCGTACCGGCTTCTCCGTCCGCGTGGGGCGGCCGTTCCCGTGGCTGGATTACACGTCGGTGTCGGTGCGCTACAGCCTCGAGCAGGTGGACCTGACCAATTTCTCGATCGGGTATACCGGGCCGTTGATCGACACCACGTGGCCGCAGACGACAAGCGCGACGGGATTGACCTTCTATCGCAATTCGACGGACAACCCGTTCCACCCGACGGTGGGCACGCGCACGACGGTGAACGCGCGCTGGACGGGGGGCTTGCTGGGCGGCGACGTCAACATCCAGAACTACGATCTGGACGTGACGTGGTTCCAGTCGCTGGTTTGGAAGTTCGTGTTGTCGCTGCGCGAGAACCTGGGCGTCGTGAACGGGCTGTCGAATCCGACGCAGGTTCCGGACTACGAGCGGTTTCGGCTCGGTGGAAACCGGCGTTTCGGAGTGCGCGGATACGATTTCTACGAGATCGTGCCGCGCGGGAACAACTCCTACACCGGCGGTCGAACGTACAGCATTACGGTGGCCCAGGTGGAGTTTCCCATCGTCCCGCCGACGGTGTACGGGCGATTCTTCCTGGACATGGGAGGGACGTGGAACAGTTTTCGCGGCGCGGAACCCGACGACCTCAGAAAGGGTGCGGGCTTCGGCGTCGTCATCGAGCTGCCGATGATCGGCCTGTTCGGGTTCGACTACGCCTACGGGTTCGATCGAGTCGGGGGCGGCAGATGGCAGTCGCACATCACATTCGGGACCGGCTTCTGATCGCGGCCGGTGCGGATATGGAAGGAGCGTGTAAGTGACGATGAAAAGGACCGTTGTACTGATGGCTATGGCTCTCGCGATGGTGTCCGGGAGCGCCATTTCAGCGCTTGCCCAGGACGTCAAGATTGGATACATTGACTCGATAAAGATCTTCTCCGAGAACAAGGAAACCCAGGACGCCGAGCGTCTTTACCGTAAGGACGTGGAGCAATGGGATGCCGAGAAGAAACGCCGCGAACAGGAGCTGACGCGTCTGGGGGAGGAACTGAACGCGCAGGCGCCGATGCTCTCGGATGAAAAGAAGGCCGAGCGACGCCTCGAGATTCAGCGCAAGACAGACGAGTACAAGCGTTTCATGGAAGAGACGTTTGGCGACGACGGTCTGGCCGCGCATCGCAACAAAGAGCTGACACAGCCCATCGTCGATAAGATCAATCGTATCGTCGAGCAGATCGCGCAGGAGCAGAAACTTACCATGGTGTTCGACGTCGCCAACGCCAATATCGTGTACGCGGACAAATCGCTCGACCTTACGAGTCTCGTTCTCGAGCGCCTGAGCACGCAGTAGTTGTGCGCGTGAGATCGGGTATCGTTGGGAAATCGCTGTTACAAACTGTGTGAGCTCGCCGAGATCGTCGGTGGCGAGGTCGTGGGCGACGGCGACGTCGAGATCCGCGGCGTGGCCGGTATCCGGGAAGCGGGGCCGGGCGAGATCACGTTCCTGGCCAATCCGAAGTACGCGGATTTCCTGCCCGACACGAAGGCCTCTGCCGTCATCGGCGATCGTGATCTCCTGTGCGTCAAGCCGCTCATCCGCATCGACAATCCGTACTACGCCTACCTCCAGGTCCTCAGCCTCTTCGCCGCGGACATGGCGATCGAGTACCCGCGCGGCGTGCACGATCTGGCCGTCGTGGATCCGGGCGCGGTGCTGGGGGAAAACGTCTCCGTCGGGCCCTTCTGCCAGATCTGCAGGGGTGCGCGGGTGGGCACGAACTCGACGCTCCTGAGCGGCGTGTTCGTCGGGCAGGGCGTTACGGTGGGGAGCGACTGCCTCATCTACCCCGGAGTCACGATCCGCGAGGGGACGGCGATCGGCGACCGCGTGATCCTGCAGCCGGGTGTGGTGCTGGGCGCGGACGGCTTCGGATACGCGAAGAACGGATCCGTCCATCACAAGGTGCCGCAGGTGGGACGGGTCGTCATCGAGGACGACGTCGAGATCGGCGCCAATTCCTGTGTGGATCGCGCCACCACCGGAGAGACGCGCATCAAGCGCGGCACGAAGATCGACAACCTGGTCCAGATCGCCCACAACGTCACCATCGGCGAGAACTGCGTCATCGCGGCGCAGGTCGGCATCTCCGGCAGTACCGAGCTGGGCAACGGCGTCACGCTGGCCGGGCAGGCGGGACTGGTGGGGCACATCGTCGTCGGAGATCGGGCGATGGTCGGCGCCCAGGGCGGCGTGACGAAGTCGGTACCCCCCGACACCACCGTGTCGGGATATCCGGCGCGCGAGCACCGCGTGGCCAAGCGCCTCTATGCCCACACCGCGATGCTGCCGACATTGTTCGAGCGCGTTCGCGAGCTGGAGCAGCGGCTGCGCGAAATGGAGAAGGGAGGCGTGCATGGTCAGACAGCAAAAAACGATCGGTAGGGAGTTCGTCCTGGACGGGCAGGGGCTTCACACCGGCAACTCCGTGACCATGAAAGTCAAGCCGGCGCCTCCCGGAACCGGCATCAAGTTCATTCGCGTCGACCTCGACCCCGCCGTGGAGATCCCGGCGGTGGTCACCAGCATCCCGGAAGGCGCCTCGTCGTTCCGGAACACCTCGATCTCGCAGGGGGCGGCCGAGATCCACACCGTCGAGCACGTGCTCGCCACCTGTTACGGGCTCCAGATCGACAACCTCATCATCGAGATCGACGGCAACGAGCCCCCGGAACCGCGGAGCGGCAACTACGCCGGCTACGTGAAGTCGTTCGAGGAGGCCGGCATCGTCAGCCAGGGCGTTCCGGTGGAGGAGTTCAAGGTCGACCGTCCCATCCTCCTGCAGGACAACGGAGTCGAGATCCAGGCGGTGCCGGCGGAGGATTTCCGCGTCAGCTTCACCATTCAGTACGAGAACCCACAGATCGGCACGCAGTACGCGAGCTTCACCGTCTCGCCGGACGTGTTCGAACGTGAGATCGCGCCGGCGCGCACCTTCGTGATCTTCGACGACGTCGAGCGCCTCCGCGAGATGGGTCTCATCAAGGGCGGGAGCCTGAAGAACGCCGTCGTATTCACGCAGGACGGCGTCATGAACGAGGACTCGCTGCGCTTCCCCGACGAGTGCGTGCGTCATAAGATCCTGGACCTCATCGGCGACCTGTCCCTGCTCGGCGCGCCCATCCGCGGTCACGTCCACGCCATCCGTTCGGGGCACGCGAGCAACGTTCGTTTCGTGCGCAGGCTCTGGGACGTCCAGCAGGCAAGGCGCAAGGCCGCGATGGAGACGGCGGCCGGCGTATGGGACATCAACCTGATCCAGCAGATCATGCCCCATCGGTACCCGTTCCTCCTGGTCGACCGAATTCTTGAGC
>CAZCQM010000200.1:0-5528 GCA_964500785.1 uncultured bacterium | reverse complement strand
TTGAGGACCGTGTCCATCATCCCGGGCATCGACCGGCGCGCACCCGAGCGCACGGACACGAGCAGCGGGTCGGGGCCGGAGCCGAAAGTCTTCCCGGTTTCCTTCTCCAGGCGGCTTACGTGGGCGTCCACTTCGGCCTCCAGGCCGGGCGGAAACGCCCCGTCGTGGGTCATGAAATGCGTGCAGACTTCGGTCGTGATCGTGAATCCGGACGGAACGGGGATGCCGAGGTTGGTCATCTCGGCCAGCTCGGCGCCCTTGCCCCCCAGAAGATCACGCAGAGACGTGCCCCCCTCGGCGCTGCCGGCGCCGAAGTGATAGACGAGCTTATGATTGTCGCTCTTTCGCGCGCGCCCCACCTTATTCCTGGCTTTCGGTGTCGATTTGCGCACGCTGGAGCTTCCCGCTGTAGTCGACATATACGGATTTCCACTCAGTGAAGATGTCGAGCACCGTGTGCGACGCTTCGCGGTGCCCGTTGCCTGTATCTTTTACGCCGCCGAACGGCAGCTGCACTTCCGCCCCGATGGTGGGTCCGTTCACGTACGTGATACCCGCCTCGATGTCGCGAATGGCACGGAAGGCTTTGTTTACATCGCGTGTATAAATGGAGCTCGACAGCCCGTAGTCGGTGTCGTTGAGCGTTTCGACCGCGTCCTCGAGATTGTCGGCCTCGAGCACCGAGAGCACCGGCCCGAAAATCTCTTCGCGCGCGATACGCATCGAGCGCGTCACGCCATCGAAGATGGTCGGCATGTAGAACCAACCCTTCTCGCACTCGCCGCGCGTGTAGGGCTCTCCCCCGTACACCAGGCGCGCGCCGTCTTTCTTGCCGATCTCCACGTATTCGTGCACGGTCTCGCGCTGCGCCTTGCTGACAAGCGGCCCGACGTCGACGGACTCGTCGAGCCCGTTGCCGAGCTTCAGCGTCTTGACCCGCTCCACGAGCATCTCGAGGAACCGCCCCTTGATGGGCTTGTGCAGGATGAGCCGGCTGGTTGCGGTGCATCGCTGCCCGCACGTGCCGAACGCGCCCCACAGGACGCCTTCCAGCGCGAGATCCAGGTCCGCGTCCTCCATGACGATCTGGGCGTTCTTGCCGCCCAGCTCCAGAGACACGCGCTTGAGGGACTTGCCGCAGGCCTCGCCCAGACGGCGCCCCACCTGGGAGGAGCCGGTGAAGGAGATCACGCGCACGTCCGGGTGGCCAACGATGCGATTGCCCACCGAGCGGCCGTCGCCCGTCACCAGGTTCACGACTCCCGGGGGAATGCCCGCGTCTTCGCACGCCTTCACCAGGTTCACCACCGACAGGGGCGTGTCGCTCGCCGGCTTGATGACCGCCGTGTTGCCGCACACGAGCGCCGGGAAGAGCTTCCAGGTGGGAATGGCCATGGGGAAGTTCCACGGCGTGATCAGTCCCGCCACACCGATGGGATGCCGCTCCGACCACCCCGCCTTGTTGGGCAGCTCGCAGGGAACGGCGTCGCCGAAGAGCCTCCGCCCCTCCCCGCCGGCGAGGTAGGCGGTGTCGATCCCCTCCTGCACGTCGCCGCGCGTCTCCGCGATCACCTTCCCCATCTCGCGCGTCATGTCCTTCGCGTACTGTTCCTTGCGCTCCTTGAGGATGGCTCCCAGCGCATAGAGATACTCGGCGCGACGCGGGGCGGGTACGAGCCTCCACGACCGGTAGGCGCGGCGCGCGGCGTCCACCGCGGCGTCAACGTCTTCTTCCGACGACGCCTGGAACGTGCCCACGACCTCGGAGTCGTCCGCAGGATTGCGGTTTTCATTCGTCTTTCCGGTCCGCGAATGGACCCACTTGCCGTCGATGTAGTTCAGCATTTCGTGCATGGCTGTTTGTCCTTCCCGCCCGAGGGCGGCCGATTGGAGGGATTCGAGGTCGATCTACGCGGCTCGAGACCGGCGGAATCCGCGCGCGGCGAACGCGGCGGCACGCGAATCGTACGACGCGGCTCCACTCTAGCAAAGCCCCCGCGACGCGTCAATATTCGGGGCCTCGAGCAAAAACGGCCACGTCCGGGGGGACGCGGCCGTCTCGCTGTCACACAGGGCGCGTGGCGGGCTCATCGAATGACGGCCAGACGGCCGTAAACAGACCCTCCATCCGGCGTCACGACACGGAAGATGTAGACGCCGGACGTGACCGGCTGGGAGTCGCGGTTGGTGACGTCCCACTCGATGTTCCCCCCGGTTGCGTTCTGCACCGATTTCTCCCACACCAGATCGCCCGCCACGGTATAGATCCGCAACGTGCAGGTGGACGGGACGTTTACGAAGCGCACGTAGTTATCCGGGAAATTATGATAGTTTTCCGCCGTGAGGCGGCTGCTGCCGGAGCGATACGGGTTCGGTACGGCGTAGACGTTGTAAAGGTCGTTCTGGGGGTCGACCTCCATGTCGATACTCACCAGGCGATTCGCGCACGGCAACGGCGTTCCCTCGGTGACCGGGCAATCGTCGAATTTCACCAGGCCCTCGGTACTCGACGATGCCGTATACCCTCTATCGAACGTGGTTACGGCGTAATAATACTTGAAGCCGTTAGTCGCATTGCAATCGTACCAAAACAGCTGATCGCTCCCCAGCGTGAAGTCGATTCGTGTTCCCAGGCAGTCGATCGCTCCGTACGGCGAGAACCACGGCATCGGTATGCGCAACGTCGGCACCACGTCGTAAAAGTAGACGGAATCCGCGAAGCTGCCCCCCGTGGCATTCCCTTTGAAGGCCTCTTCTTTGGACAACTCGCCGATGACGGTCAGATCGCTCCCGTCCGGCTGAATCCCACGCCAGATATGGTAGCCCTCGAAATCGACCAGTCCCACGCTGAACGAGCCCAGCTTGTCTACGTTCTTCCCGGTCGGGAAACGCATCTGCAGGCCGAAGTCGATGCTCTTATTCAGATCCACGTCGCGAAATCCGACGTCGAACCAGCCGCCGGTGTAAGTCGGAAGAAGCATGAACGCGCCCGACACGGACTCCTCGCGGCGGACGGAGTATGAAATCGCGACGGTATCCACGCCGACCATCCCTCCCTTGTCCACCCCGAAGACTACCGTCCGGTCGATGTCGCCCTTGTACGCACCACGGGTCCGTGGAACGGACATGGTGCCGGTCGGAGAGGTCACCCGATAGCCCGTCGTGTCAGGCTGGTGAATGAACGCCGCGATGCTGTCCGGGACATCCTGCCACGTGAGCCAGACCACGAAACGCTTTGTTCCGGGTTTGTAGACACTCCGCACCTTGAAATCCTGCGGGGCGTGCAGGACGAGCGAATCGGGCGCCATGACGGCGGCCGGCGAACTCAAAGGAAGACCCAGCGCGGCGATGATCGCGATGATCGCCGCGCGGATCCAGGAGCCGGGTGCGTTCAAGAGATTCTCCTCCTCGATCGAATCGCGGGCACAGGCGCTATTTCGACGCCGTTGACGTCGCTTTGCGCGGCAACTTCCACTCGTCGAACATGATGATGTTCATGGCTTGCTTGAACTGGCTCGGGTTCGTGTACACCGGCGCGAATCCGAATACGACGCTGCGCGCACCGACGGCTCCCGGAACGTCCGCCACCCGATTCGCAAAGGCCGACGTCCAGAACGCGACGGGCTGGTGGTACGTGGGCTCGCCGGTGTCGAGGCACTCCAGGCCGTATATGGGCTGGAAGCAATCGCGCTGCGTCTTCGGAACCCACTCGCACCAGTTCTTGAAGTACTCCGGGTTGTAGACCTCGCAGTCGACGCCGGACTCCGACGGCTGATGCACCTTGCCCGGCCCCGCCGTCTCCGGGCGGAGCGTCAGCTCGGGGAAGGTCCCGCTCGGGTACTGGGTCAGATCCAGGGGCAATCCGCCACGGAACGTGTCGTCACGGCGCGAGGTCGAATTCGCGCGGCGGAAGTTCACCACGGAGCAGTACTGCGAGTTGGTGCGCCGCCGCTGCAGGCTGAGGTACGCGAAGTCGATGACATCGAGGCACATCTCCCGGTACGCGAACGACTCGTCGCCCGGCGGGTCATCGATGTTGGGCGAACCCGTCTGCTGGTTCGCCAGCTCGTAGAGGAAGATGAGCGGATAGCGCACCGACGGAGCCGCGCTGCGGTTCACGCAGTACTGCAACGGCTGCTGCCCGGAGATCATGAGGTGCCCGCCCGCCGCCATCGTCAGCGCCAGCAGGTTGGGCGTGACCTTGCCGGTCACCTGCCCTCCCGGCAGGTTCGGATCCTTGGGTCGGTACAGAATGAACTTGTACAGGTACGCAAGATCCTGGCGCTGCCCCGAATCCCCGATCGTGCTCCACACGATCGACTTGTACGACGCGAGCTTCGTCAGCGGGATGTTGGTGCCCGACGCCGTGGCGCTGATGACGTCACGGGCCGGGTCGAAGCCGTCCAGATCGCTGACCATGTCGACCCAGAACTGATCGTGCTCGGCGTCGCTCGGGTACGCACCGCGGAAATTGGGATCGTCCCAGCCGGAACCGGGCTGTTCGTCCTGCTTGAAGTCGTCGACGATCAGGAGGTTCCGCTCGAGGGTGAACTGCACCACGTTGACCTTGATCTCGATGCGCGAGCAGAACCCGGAGTTGTCGATCACCTCCGCGGTGAAGGTATGCGTTCCGAAGAAATACGCGCGCGGGGGCGTTTTGGCCTTCGTGGCGAGGAACGGCGTGTAATCGACCTCCCACTGGTTCGGATCGCTCACGTCGGCAATGTCCCAGCCGTATCGATAGCCGGAGACCTGTCCACCGTACGATTCCGCGTGCGCTTCCAGCGTGAACTCCAGGGGAATGCCCGCGGGCACGTCCAGGATGGTGAGCGACGTCTGACAGGTCGCGGTCCGGACGATGCCGAGATACGGATTGGTGACGGTGAAGATGGGACCCGTGGTCCGCGTCGACACGATCACGCGTCTGACGTTGTACTTCTCGTCCAGGACCGGTGTGACTGCGCCTGCCTCATCCTTGGCGCGGATGGCGAATACGTAGTTGCCGAACTCCGTGGGCGGCGTCGTCCAGGTCGTTCCGCTGTCGTTGGGTGCCAGATAGTACACCCACGGTTGCCAGGAAGGCAGCGACTCCGGAGTGCGTAAATAGTCAATGGTCTGGGTATAGCTTCCCCCGTGTTTCGAGATGGGCTCCAGGGCCCACTGCACCGAGTCGGGATCCTGGATATCGTTCCGGGTATCCACGTAGTCATAGGCGCGCCACATGTAGGTCGCGATGGGCGGCAGCTGCGCGGGACCCAGAGTGATTCGCGGCGGCGTATCGACGAATACCTCGGGAGACAATGTCCGCGCCGTAAACGACCGGTAGGCGGGCTCCTTGGACAGGGCGCCTTCCTCGTCGACGGCCCGGATGAAGAACGTGTGGGACCGCGTAAAGACACTCACCTGCTCGGTGGTCAGCGAATCCGCCAGCGCGTCCGCCGTGAACGTGAACGACGAGTCATTGGCATAAACCGGGGTCCAGACGCCGTTCTCGAGGTCCTTCGGATCGAAGACGCCGGTCTTGTTGT
>CAZCQM010000199.1:0-5541 GCA_964500785.1 uncultured bacterium | reverse complement strand
ATGCTCGATCTCGCCCACGCCGGGTGCACCGAGTTGTTCCGGGCGCAGCGCGAGGCGCTCGGCCTCAAATGAGGCGCGCGTGAACGTGGTGCTCGCGACACACAATCCCGACAAGGTGCGGGAGATCGCCGACATGTTCGCCGGCCTGGGTCTCGAGATTCTCACGCTGGACGATTTCCCCGACGCACCCGTGACGGCCGAGGACGGAGACACTCTGGAAGCGAATGCGCTCAAAAAGGCGCGTGAGGCGCGCGACTTCACCGGGCTCAGCGCCCTGGCCGACGACACCGGCCTCGAGGTGGACGCGCTCGACGGCGCTCCGGGTGTGAGGGCCGCGCGTTTCGCGGGTGAAGAGGCCACCTATGCCGACAACTGCCGCAAGCTCCTCGAAGAGATGCGCGACGTTCCCGTGGGTCGTCGCGGCGCCCGTTTCCGGACCGTCATGGCACTCGCGCTGTCACCCGCGGACACCGCCCGCCTGGCGGCATTCTACGCGCGCCACGAGGGAACGCAGCGCCGTCCCGTTGTCGACTGCCTCGTGTCGGAGGGCGTCCTGCCCGGGTCCATCGCGACGGCCGCGCGCGGCCGCTCCGGCTTCGGGTACGATCCGGTCTTCGTCGACGACGAGTCGGGGAGGACGCTGGCGGAAATGACCGCCGGCGAGAAGAATCGGAAGAGCCACCGTTACCGCGCGGTCGTCGAGATGCGCGAGATGCTTCTGCGCTACGAGTTCGCCCGCGACGCGTGACGGGGTTACTCCGCGAAGCGAATGAAGGGGAGACTGTGAACCGTTCCATGGAACACGCCATCGATATCCAGGGCGTCGTCAAGCGCTACGGTGATTTCACCGCCGTCGACCACCTGTCGTTCACCGTCCCCCCGGGGTCCATCTTCGGGCTCCTGGGCCCGAACGGCGCGGGGAAGTCCTCCACCATCCGCATGATGATGCGCATCATGCTCCCCGACGAGGGAACGGTGGCGGTTCTCGGGAGCGACATCGACCACGTGAATCTCGATCGCGTCGGGTACCTCCCGGAGGAACGCGGGCTCTACAAGAAGATGAAGGTCGTGGACGTGCTCGCATTCTTCGGGGAGATCAAGGGACTCGACCGGCGCGACGCGCAACGCCGCGCGCACACCTGGCTCGACCGTATGGGGCTCGGCGACCGCGCTCTGGGCCCGGTGGAAGACCTCTCCAAGGGGATGCAGCAGAAGGTGCAGTTCGTGGCCACCATCCTCCACGAACCCGAGCTGTTGATTCTCGACGAGCCGTTCGCGGGACTCGACCCCGTCAACGCGAGCGTCATCAAGGACATCATCCTGGAATACCACCGGAGCGGGCACACCGTCGTCTTCTCCACCCACATGATGGACCAGGTGGAGAAGCTGTGTGACCAGATCTGTCTCATCAACCGCGGTCGCGTGGTGCTCTCGGGGACGCTAGCGGAAGTGAAGCGGGAGTACGGGCGCAACGGCGTCGCACTCCGCGTGGTCGGCGACGGGTCGTTTTTGCGCAACCTCCCCGAGGTGGCGACTCTGCAGGACAACGGCAACGAGCTGTTCCTGCGCCTCCACGACGGCGCCGATCCGGGGCGCGTGCAGGACGCGGCGCGCGCGAAGCTCGAGGTCACGCGTTTCGAAGTGGCGGAGCCGTCCATCCACGACATCTTCATCGAGCGCGTTTCGGAGGCAGGATGAAGGTCCGGCACATCATACGGCGTGAATATCTGGCCAACGTCCGGCGCAAGAGCTTCATCGTGAGCACGATCCTCGTGCCGGTCCTGATGCTCGCTTTCTTCGTCATCCCCGTGCTCTTCGCGGTGCTCGAGCCGGCCAAGACCTACCGCGTGGCCGTGGTCGACCAGACGGGAGAAATCGGCGACGGCTTCGCCGCCGCCCTCGACGACACGCTCAAGGACGGGGCGCGCAAGTACCTGGTGGAATCGACGGCCGCGCCGGGGGACCGCTTCGAGGCCGAGCGCCAGGCCCGGGTCGCCGACCTCAACCGCGGGCGCCTGGACATCGTGATCGCGATCCCGTCGTCGATCATGCAGGACGGCAAGGCCCGTTACATCACCCGCGAGGAGCGGAATCTCAACGTCCTCGAGCGCTTCGAGAGCGTGCTCACGGAGGCCGTGGTCCGGCAGCGCCTGGGTGACGCGGGGATCGACTATTCCCACGTGGCGGCGCTCACGAAGGGCGTCAAGCTGGACATGCAGCAGTTGACGAACGCCGGCGACGTGGAAGAGAAGAGTTTCCTCGCCGATTACGGCGTGGTGTTCCTGTTCACCATGATCCTCTACTCGGCGTTGCTGTCGTGGGGGATGACGATCGCGAAGAGCATCATCGAGGAGAAGGGCTCTCGCGTCATCGAGGTGCTGCTGAGCGCCGTGTCGCCGCGCGACCTCATGCTGGGCAAGCTCGTGGGGGTCGGCCTGGCCGGGCTCACACAGCTCGGCGTATGGGCCCTGATGGGAATCGCCTTCGCCGTGTACGCGTCGATGGGACTTGTCGCGCAGCTCTCGTCCTTCCACATCGCCCCTTCCGTGTTCGTCTATCTGATCGCGTTCTTCGTGCTCGGGTTCATGCTGTTTTCCGCGCTGTTCATGACGGTCGGGGCGATGTGCACGACCGACCAGGACGCCCAGCAGCTGCAGGCGCTCATTACATTGCCCATGATTATTCCCATCCTCTGTCTCATGCTCCTGATCCAGGACCCCGCCGGTCCCCTGGCCGTGGGCCTGTCGATGGTGCCGATGTTCGCCCCCATCATCATGCTGGCCCGGATCATCATTCTGCGGCCGCCGGCGTGGCAGATCGCGTTGAGTATGGCGTTGATCGTCGGATCGACCTATCTTGCCATCTCGTTCGCCGCGCGTATCTTCCGGGTGGGAATTCTCATGTACGGCAAGCGCCCCAGCCTGAGGGAACTCGTGCACTGGTATCGTCGCGCCGGCTGACGGGGTATGATAGAATGCGGCGTCCCGGGTCGGGGCGTGGCGCAGTCCGGTAGCGCACCTGCTTTGGGAGCAGGGAGTCGGAGGTTCAAATCCTCTCGCCCCGACCACTCCACTTTTTCGCCCGACGCGCGACCGCCGGCAGACAGGTAGTAGATGGACCCGCGGTCCCAGAATTCCGAAACGACACACGGCGACGCGTCCTGGCGCCCGGGCCGCGCCGTGGACGGGCGGTTGCGCGCGCGTCCCCGCGTCGACCTGAGCATCGTGATTCCCGTGCACGACGAGGTCGAATCCGTCCCCGTTCTGGCAGGGGAGATCGACGCCGTGTTCGAGCGGTGGACGCGATCGTGGGAGTGCCTCTGGATCGACGACGGCAGCACCGACGGGACGTTCGACCGCCTCGTCGATCTGCACCGGCGTGACCCCGAGCATCATCAGTATGCGGCCCTCGAGCGGCGCAGCGGACAGTCGGGCGCGCTGGTCACGGGCTTCCGCATTGCACGCGGAGAGATGGTGGGCACGCTCGACGGCGATCTGCAGAACGATCCCGCGGAGCTGCCGCGCCTGGCGGCGATGCTGGACCGCGGCCGAACCGACATGGCCACCGGGGTGCGCACGACGCGCCGCGATGGGTGGCTGAGGCGGGTGTCGTCGCGGATCGCGAACGGGTTCCGCAATCGCGTCACCGGTGACCGCATTCAGGACGTCGGATGCTCGCTGCGGGTCTTCTACCGCGAATGCGTCGACGACATGCCCGTCTTCCGGGGGATGCACCGCTTTCTGCCCACGCTGGTCCGCATGCGCGGGTTCTCGGTTCAGGAGGTTCCCGTGTCGCACCGCCCGCGCACGCTGGGTCGCACCAAATACGGCGTGCACAACCGCCTCTGGGGCGGTATTCTCGATTGCTTCGCGGTGCGATGGATGCGCTCGCGCATGCTGAGCCCCCGCATTCGCGAGACGTCGCTCGGTTCACACGAGGAGGAAAGGAGCACTGCGCTGTGAAGCCGGATGTGTTGTGGTTGGTACTCGGGTTTTCCGCCCAGGCCTTGTTCGGGGCCCGATTCATCGTTCAGTGGTTCAAGAGCGAGCGGGCGGGCATGAGCGTGATGCCCGTGTCGTTCTGGTACCTGAGTCTGTTCGGTTCCCTCCTGTTGCTGATCTACGCCATCCATCGGCGCGACGCGGTGTTCATGGTCGGCCAGCTGGCGGGCTCGTTGATCTATATGCGCAACCTCTATCTGATCCGCCGGCAGCGAGTGGCGGAAACGGTGGGTTGATTCTCCGGACCGGAGCGAACGCGCCGGCGTCATCTCCCCGCCCGTTGTGCCCGCTGTGGTCCCGATGAACGCCGCCGTCACACCCCCGTCCCGTCCGTCCGGACGGAGGTCCCTCGTCCCCCTCGTCCTCATCGCGCTCGCCGTCGCGTTCGCCTTCCAGGGCACGCGCGGTCTCTACGAAACCACCGAAGGGCGCTACGCCGAGGTCGCGCGCGAAATGGTCCGCACCGGCGACTGGATGACGCCCCGGCTGGACGGCCAGCCCCACTGGAGCAAACCCCCACTCGCCTACTGGACGATCGGGCTCGGCGTGCGTGAGCTCGGCGCCAATGCGTGGGGCGCGCGCCTTCCCAACGCGGTCTTCTTCGTCGTGACGGTGCTCGCCGTGTACGCGATCGGGCGGTCCATGTGGGACCGCGACACCGGACTCCTCGCCGCGCTGGTGACGGCGACGGCGCCGTTCATGGTGGTGGGGGGGAACTCGGTGTCCACCGACATGCTGCTCTCGCTGTGGGAGATCCTCGCCGTGCTCTGCTTCTGGCGCGCGCTGCGACGCGTGGAGAGGGGCGACTCGCACCGGCTGGCGGTCGATGGCATGTGGGTGTCGTTCGGGCTCGCGTTCCTCACCAAAGGGCCGCCGGGGCTGCTTCCGCTGGTGGCGATTCTCGCGTTCGTCGCCGTGCGCCGCGTCCGCGGACAAGCGACCCCGCGCCTGTTGCGCGCCGAGGGAATCGTCGCGTTCCTGGTCGTCGGTTTCTCGTGGTACGTGGCGATCGTCGTGCGCGATCCCTCGCTCGCGTCGTATCTGATCGGCCAGGAGGTGTGGGGGCGTATCGCCACGCCGATGCACCACCGCAATTCCGACTGGTTCATGCCGCTGGTGATCTACGGCCTCCCGCTCACCGTCGGGTTCGGCTTCTGGTGCGCCGAGGCCGGTCCGCTGGCGGCCCGCACGATGCGCGCGCTGTCGTCGAGGCGAAACGCCGGCGCCGCGACCCAGTCGCCGCCGTGCCTGTTCCTGATCCTGTGGCTTGCGATTCCCCTGGTGGTCCTCTCGGTGTCGCGAAGCCGCCTGCCCCTCTACGTTCTGCCGCTGGTCCCGGCGCTCGCGCTGGCGCTGGCTCGCGCCGCGATCCTCGCCCGGGGTGAGACCGCGGCGCTGCGTCGCGGGGTGCGCATCGCGGTGGCGAGTGCCGTCGTCTGCGTGGGGCTCAAGGGTGCCGCCGCGGAGATTCCGTCGCCGAAGAACATGGGTCAGCTGCGCGCGGCCAAATGCGGACGACTTTGCCAAACGCACGCCGGAC
>CAZCQM010000198.1:0-5542 GCA_964500785.1 uncultured bacterium | reverse complement strand
CGGCCGGTACTTTTTCCCCGCCTTTGCGGGCGTCGCTTTCAGCAACAATGACTTTCGGTGGTCCGCCCGGATCAGGCGCGAGGACGGACTGGTCCGGATGGTACCCGGACTCGGGACGCGGGCCGTCGACAGATTGAGCGACGACTACCCGGTACTCGTATCCCCGGGGCAGCCGACGCTGCGCGTCAACGTCACCGCGGACGAGGTCATACGCTACTCGCCGCGGAGAGTCGATGTCATCGACCTGGAGACGAATACGATAGAGACCGTTTCCGTAGAGAAGCTGTTTCGGACCTGCGGCGACGAATATCCGATGGGAAGACAGGTGGTCTCGATGGTGGATCACGACAGGGTCCGCATTCCCATGGGCATGGAGCCATCGTGGAAGGAGGACTCCTACGTCCCCACCTTTCAGGGTCTGGTCGAAGCAACGCCTTTCATGGCGCAGATCCGCGCCCTTCTGGCGCTCCTCCGGGACGGGTTGCAGTCGCCGGTCGACGTCGAGTTCGCTCACGACGGAGAGCACCTCTACATGCTGCAATGTCGTGCTCAAAGCGGTGCGGGGGCCTACGCGCCGACTCCCATCCCACGCGATCTGCCCCGCGACCGGGTGGTGTTCTCCGCGAATCGCTACATCTCGAACGGACGCGTGCCCCCGATCACCCACGTCGTGTACGTCGATCCCGAGAAATACGCCGAGTTGTCAGATTTCAGGAGACTCAAGCGGGTGGGACGGGTCATCGGGAGGCTGAATGCGGTCCTCCCCAAGCGGCAGTTCATCCTTCTCGGTCCCGGCAGGTGGGGCAGCCGCGGGGACATCAAACTGGGCGTCGACGTAACGTACTCGGACATCAACAACACAGCCGTCCTCATGGAGATCGCGCGCAAGAAAGGAAGCTACTTGCCCGAGTTGTCCTTTGGAACTCACTTCTTCCAGGATCTGGTGGAAGCCGACATCCGATACATACCGCTCTATCCCGACGAGCCGGAGAACATACTGGACGAGTTGTTTCTGCGCCGCTCGCGGAACATCCTGCCGGAGATCCTGGCGGAATTCGACGACATGGCGGAGATCGTGAGGGTGGTGGACGTGCCCGCGGAGACGGAAGGGCAGGTCATACACGTCCTGCTCAATGCCGACCTCGATCAGGCGGTGGGTATCCTGGGATCCCGCCCGACGGCCGCCGCTCACACGGCGCCGGACACCTATCAGGTGCCGGGCAGCCGGGAAGACCACTGGCGCTGGCGCATGCGCATGGCGGAGAAGATCGCGGGACATCTCGATCGTGAGCGATTCGGGGTTCGGGCTTTCTATGTTTTCGGGAGCGCGAAGAACGCGACGGCGGGACCCGCCAGCGATCTCGACGTGATCATACACGTTGTGGGAAGCGCGCGGCAGCGCGAGGATCTGTCACTGTGGCTCGACGGCTGGAGCCGATCTCTCGCGGAGATAAACTATCTTCGTACCGGATATGTGAGCGATGGCTTGCTCGACGTTCATTTCGTGACGGATGCGGATATCGCGCGCGGCGGCAGTTTCGCCGCCAAGATCAATGCCGTCACCGATGCGGCCCGAGAGCTCCCGCTCGGTGGCGCCCCGTAGCCCCGTCGTCACAACAGGTTCCTCTCCGCGGAGTCGAGATCCTCGAGGCTGAACCGGACCAGGGCAAGCTCCGGCCCATCGTGCGCCGCGGAGAAGAGGTGCGTGCGGCCGATTCGATCCCGCCAACGTCCGGTGAGACGCGGTGATTCATGCACGTGCCCGTGCAGAGTCAGGAGCGGCTGCCTGGCCTCGATGAACCTCCGCACCGCGATGCAGCCGACATGGACGTCCAGCGGGACTCCGTCAATCTTCTTGCCGTCCAGAGCCGCCCGATCGAGCGCGGTCTCGTGGGGCGGGGTATGCATGAGAAAAACGGCGTCCTGAAGCGGATGGTCGCCGACCAGCGTGTCGAGGTCTTCGCGGATAGTGGAATAGCGAATCTCGTGTTCGTCGACATCCACGGACCGGCGGCCTTCCTCGGGGGAAACGCTCCCGTGCGGGACGTAACGCGACACGTCATAGCGTTCCCAGTCCTTGAGCATGAACGGGGTCGGCGGAACGCAGGCATAGCCGTAAACCCGCCGGCCGGCGAATGCGACCGAACGGGAGTGGATGTAGCTCCAGAGCTCACGCTCCTCCAGCACCCCGCACGATTCTTCCTCGAGGCGCACGTCGTCGTTTCCGAGGATCGCGAAGATCCGCGGGTATGCGCCCTTCATTCGGGTACGGAGGGCATCCAGACGCGAGCCGATAAAATCGGCGATGAAATCCCCGCCTTCCGGGACAACCACGGGCGAGAACATGTGGGGAAGGAGATCCCCGCCGAGGAAGACGGCTGCGGGGCGGTCCCGCTCGATGGCCTGAAAGAGCTTCTCGTAGCGGTCCGTGTGGCCGTGCAGATCCGAGGCGAAGAGGCAGCGCGTCACGCTATGCGAAGAGGGGCGTTGATCCATGGTGGTGTGCGGCGACTCTCAACCAGTCTAGCACACCCGGACGGAGCGTTATCAATTGCAGTCGACCGTCTCGTGGTGCATGCTGGAGGCACCCGGGCCCGTTGCTCGACCGGGCGGCGCCCCCGTGGGGAAGCCCCGTTCCCGCTTTCTCGTCATGCGAGCCGAACTCCGCACGCTGTTTCGAAGTACCCTGGAGTCCCTCGATCTCCAAGGCGTGCTGGAGCGCGCAGAGCCTCGCGTCCTCCGATTCATCCGGCAATCTTCCCGAACACCGATCCGGGTCATCGCCTTCGGCAAGGCCGCCCTGCCCATGGCCCGCTGGTTCGTCGACCGGTTCGGTGAATCGGGGGTGAACGCGGTGGTGTCCGCGCCCGATTGCGCCGGTCTGCGTCACCCCGGGGTGCAGTGCTTCGATGGCGGCCACCCGGTCCCCAACGCCGAGAGCCTGCACGCCGGCGCGGCGGCCCTCGCGCTCGCCGAATCCGCGGCCGGCGGGGACGCCGTCGTCTTCCTGATCTCCGGCGGCGGATCGGCGCTGCTGGCCGCGCCCCTGAGACCGCAGATCGGCATCCAAGATCTGCAGGCGCTCAACCGCGCGCTCGTAACCTGCGGTGCCGACATCGTGTCGATGAATGCGGTCCGCAAGCACGTATCGGCCGTCAAGGGAGGTCGCCTGGCGCGCGCCGCGCATCCCGCCCGCCAGCTGACCCTGTACCTATCCGACGTTCCGGAGGGCGCGGACGACGTCGTGGCCTCGGGCCCCACGATGCCCGACGCGTCGACCCTCGACGACGCACGCCGGGTGATCGCCGCGCATGGTCTGGAGCGATCGCTGCCGCGCGCCATCGCGTCGCTCGTCGCCGATCCCACGCTCCCGGAGACTCCGAAGCCCGGCGACCCCTGCTTCGCGAACTGCGAGTGGGTGCGCCTGCTCGGCAACGCGGACGCCATCGATGCGGCGGTGCGCTTCGCGCACGCGCGCGGCTGGCGGGACCTGGTCGATACGTCGGTCGACGACATGACGATCCCCGACGCCGCGACGCGCCTGCTCGACCGGCTGCGCCGCGCATCGCGCGAGGCGGCCGACCGCCCGGTGTGCGTGATCTCGGGGGGGGAACTGTCGTCTCCCGTGACGGGGTCGGGCGTGGGCGGGCGCAACCAGGCGTTCGTCCTCGAGTGCGTCGAGCGCATCGCGGGCGAGCGCATCGCCGTCCTGAGCGCGGGGACGGACGGGATCGACGGGAACTCACCGGCGGCGGGCGCGGTGGCCGACGGGTCGACGCTGGAACGCGCGCGGGCGCTCGGCATGGATCCCGCGGACTATGCGCGTCGCTCGGATTCGTACACGTTCTTCGAAACGCTCGGCGAGGCCATCATGTGCGGGCCGACGGGGAACAACGTCCGCGACATCCGCGCCCTCGTCGCGTGGCCGGAGGAAACCGGCGGCGTCTAACCGGATCAATCGCCCTTGAGTCCCCACTCGCGTTCGAGGTCGTCGAGGACGCGCGCCAGCTCGTCGAGCTGCTCGCGCGCCACGCGCGACATCGCCGCCGCGTGCTCGGCGGCAGGTTTGCCCCCGAGCGACCGGACGCGCTCGAGGGCCCGCGCCTCGATGGGATCGAAGCGCGCGCGCAGCGCCGCCCTCCGCGACGCCGGAGACCGGGCGACGCCCCCCAGGACGCGGTACAGGCGCCACCAGAGCGAGTCGGCGAGGAACGTATCGGGCGGGACGGTCGCGGGCGATTCGTTGCGCAGCCCCGCCGTCCCGGCCCGGCCGAACTCGCCGGGCATCGCAGCGTCGAGGGTGCCCGCGATGTAGACGCTGGTGCACGGCGGCTGGTAGCACGACCACATCGGACTCGACCCGGGCGCGTCCGGGTCGATCTCGACGATCACCGACGTCGCCGTGTTGCCCCATGTGAAGCCGGCGGGGGAGTCGTGCATGCACAGGGTCAGCAGGTCGGGGAGGAACGCATTGAAGAACGGGCCGCCGAGGAAGGTGTCCTCGTAGTGGTCGCGGAGAATGCGCATCATCGTCGCGGCGTCGATGCCCCCCACGTTCGCGCGCAGGAGCTCGTGGGCGCGGCTCCAGCGCACGTGCGACACCTGGCGCGGGTAGTGCTCGTGGTCGCTGCAGGCGAGGGCGAAATCGAAGGGGCCGTCCGAGGGATCCCACCACCCCTGCGCGGCGGCGTAGTCGGCGAGGTCGTCGCTCGCGCGCGTCCACTCGGTGCGGATGGTGAGCTGGTTGGAGAGGTTGTGGACGCCCCCGGTGAAGCGCCGCGCAGCCCAGCGGCGCCCCGACGTCTCGAGAATCCACGCCTCGCGCGAGTCCGCGAGGAGGTAGGCGTTTTCGTAGCAGCCCTCGGGAGCGTCCTTGCCGCGGACGGCGGGCGCCCACTGGCCGTACCGGGCGAGAAGGTCGACGATGGCCGCGACCGCCGCCTCCGCCGTCCGGCCCCGCTCGAGGCCGAATCGGAGCAGTTCCATCCCGGTGAGGCCGAGTGTCTTCCGGTTCTCGGGGAGGTGGAGCGCGCGCGTGTAGACGGCCGTGTTGCCGCCCACCACACCGGCCTCGTTGGCGCCGGTCTCGTAGCCCCGGCACCAGTAGGGGCGGCAGCCGATCGTGCGCAGCGGCGCGGATGTGTCCTCGACCTCGACGAACGCGCAGGGGACGCGGCCCCCGGCGGGGCGGTCCTCACCGCGCGAGTCGTACCACACCTGGCACTCGCCCGCGGGCCGGTCGCTGTTCTTGCCGAAGACGACGCGACCGCTGGCGGTGGCGTCCGGCATTGCCACGAGGATGTCACACATGGTTGTCTGCTACCCTCGCAAATCAGGCGCGAGAGGGCAACCCTTTCGAACCGGCCCGGGCCCGACGAGGGGACCCGTATCGAAGTGGCCTCGCAAAGGATTGGCATAAGCGGACCGAGTCAAATAGGATAGCGGGGGCGCCGGAGTGGCGGAACTGGTAGACGCAGAGGACTTATGCTATTGTCGGGGCTTGATATTAGCCGCATTGCCCTGCAAGTGACGTAATCGCAGG
>CAZCQM010000197.1:2977-5544 GCA_964500785.1 uncultured bacterium | reverse complement strand
GGCCTCGGTTACGACGAAGAGCTGATCCAGTCCATCCTCTCCCACGCGGAACACACCGGCGTCCCCCGGACCACCCGGCTCCAGAAGACCCTGTTCGCGGTCGACGAGCTGTGCGGGTTCGTCACCGCCGTCGCCCTGGTTCGCCCCTCGAAGAAGATCGCCGACGTGCAGCCGTCTTCGGTAAAGAAGAAGCTCAAGGACAAGGCGTTCGCGCGCAACGTGAGCCGTGACGACATCGTGCGCGGCGCCGAAGCGATCGGGGTTCCCCTCGACCAGCACATCGGCAACGTCCTCACCGCCCTGACACGCATCTCGAGCGACCTCGGCCTATGAGGCCCCGCGCCTTCGAATGGCTCGCGGCCGCCGGGCTGGTCCTGGCGGCCATCGCCCACGTTGCCGGGGCGCAGGATTCCACCGGATCCGTCGACACGCGCGACGCGGTCGAGCAGCAGATCCGCTCGCTGGAGATGTCGTTCGACAACGACGCGGCCGCGAACCGGCAGGCCGTCCTGCTGACGTGGCTCGCCGACCTCTACACCACCGTGGGGCGGCTGGATGACGCCGAGCGGGCCTACGGGCGCATCCTGGAGTTCTTTCCCAACGACGTCGGGACCTGCACCACCTACGCGCGCTTTTTGATCACGCAGCGCGACAATCCCGCCCGCGCCGACTCGATGCTGGCGCGCGTCATCGCGGTGTCGTCGCAACTGGATGTGCCACCCCGGGGGCTCGGCGAGGCAAACGCGCTGCGCGCGCTGGCGCTGCACGACCTCGGCCGCTGCGACGACGCCCTGGCCGCGTGCGACGCCGCCGTCGCCCTTCTCGACGAGGGGGCCACCGAGGACGCGCTCCGGATCCGGGCCGCCTGCCTGGCCGAGCTGGGTCAGCGCAAGAAGGCGGAGGAGGCTTACCTCGACCTCATCGGGCTGACCAACCGGTCGCAACCGCGCGACGTCAATGCGTTCATCACGCTCGCCGCCTCGTCGAAGGGGCGCGTCGACGCGGCCGCCATCGATGCCCGCATCGACCGCGCCATCGAACAGGCGCGCGAACGGCGCCGCGACGCAGCGCGGGCCGAAGGGGCCCGCATCGTCGAGCTCGCGGGAGAGGACGGCGTCCGGCTGGAGGGCACCCTGCGCCCCGGCACGACGCAGACGGCGGTGCTCCTCGTCCCCGACCTCGACGAACGGCGCGCCACCTACACGCCGTACGCCCAGCTGTTCTCGCTGGACGGCACGGCGGTGATGACCGTGGACCTGCGCGGACAGGGCGACAGCCGGTGCGATTCGGTGCCCGGCTACCCCGCGCTGTCGGCCGACGATCGCGAGCACCTGCCCGGCGACGTCGCCGCCGCCTTCCGGTTCCTTCGCCGGGAAACCGGCCTCGACGACGAGCACCTCGCCATCGTTGCTTCGGGTGTCGTGTGCGGCGTCGTGGAGCGCGCCCTCCACGAGAACGGCCTCTCCCCCGCGGTGGTGTATCTCTCCCCGGCGTTCGACCCCGCCGACCGCGACCTGGCGTCCGCGGTGTCGTTCCGTCCCCGGCGGCCGGTGCTGCTCGTGGCGGGCAAGGAAGACATCTACGCCGTCCGGTCGCTCGCCTTTTTCTCCGAGTCGTCGGGAACGACGGTGACGACCCGCGTGTACGACTCCGCCGGCCATGCCGCCGGCATCCTGCGCGACCCGGCGCACTTCGCCGACGTCGATTCCTGGCTGGAGACCACCCTCCAGCCGGCGCGCTAGACATCCCCATTCTCCCCCCTGGGGCGCTGGTACGAATGTTGCGGATTCGCGCCTCCATGAGGCCTGTCCGAGGCATCGTCGCGCTGGCGCTGTCCGCTCTCGCGGTCGCGCCGATGACATCGCGGGCGCAGAGTGCATCCGGGACGGTTCCGTCGCGGTGGAACAACGAGGCACTATTCGACTCGACGACGACCCGTGAGGAACTCCTGGAAATGGCGCGCTCCGGCGTCACCATGCACCAGGACGGACTGGCGGAGATCTACTACCAGGAAGCGCTCGTCCGGAATCCGGACGACATCGTCGCACTCTGGGAGCTGGCCGGCCTCTACCGGCGCACGGACCGGTTGGAGTATGCACGAGGACTCCTGACCCGGGCCGGCAAGCTCGACCCCGAGCGCAACGACATCGCCGAAGCCCGGCGGGTGGTGGAGCGTGACCTGTTCCGGGAGACGGTGGTCGAGGTCGACAGCCTGATCGCCAACCGATCGTACGACGCCGCCCTGCCGCGGATCGGCATCCTGCTGTCGATCGACGGCGAGAACGCCGATGTCCTGGCCAAGAAGGCGCGCTGCCTGGCCGCCATCGGGGAGAGCGACGCCGCCCTGTCCAACATCAAGCTCGCCATCACCCGGGACCCGCGCGACGAGTTCTTCCGCCTGCGCGACGAGATCTCGGTCCAGGTGGAGAAGGCACGCATCGAGGAACTCGAAGCGTCGGCGCGGCGGCTCCTCGAGTCCGGGGACTGGGTGCGCGGCGAAGCCACCGACGTCCTCCAGGCGCTGCTCGCCCAGGACCCGTCCAACGAGTGGGCGCGCGAGCAGTTCC
>CAZCQM010000197.1:0-2967 GCA_964500785.1 uncultured bacterium | reverse complement strand
TCCGCGCACTCTCCGGCGGCGCCACGCAGCCGCCGCTGCCGTCGGATCCGCCCGCACCCCAGCAGGTGGTGGATGCGGTGCGCGACATCGCCCCCGGCTTCCTCGCCCTGCTGCAGCGGCACCTGCCCGCGATCCTGATCTTCCTCGGGGTGCTCGTCGTGTTCGCGTCGCCGCTCTCGCGGACGCTCGCGCGGCGCTTCCAGCGCCGTTCGGTGCTGGCGGGCGACCTGGCGCGCATCGATCCGGCCGACGCGCTGCGCATCGCGCACGTCTCGGTGCTCTCGGGCGTCATCATCCTGCACACCCCCGAAGGCGTCGTTCGCGTCTACCTCCAGGACGGCGAGCCCATCCACTGCGTCGGGTTCGGCCTGGAGGGAATCGACGCGCTCACGCACCTCATCCAGAACATCCACGAGGGGCGCTTCGTTCACCGCGAGCGGAGCCGTTCGGTAGATCGCACCATCGATCAGCCGCTCGACCTCATCCTGGCCGACGGCGTCGCCGCACCCGGTGCCCCGCGCGGCGCACGCGCCAAAAAGAAGTCCCGCATGTCGGAGCTTCTCGAATCCAAATCGGAATAGGTAGCTCGGTCAGTCGGACGGCGAGCGCCGCTCGGTGAGCAGGGCGAGACGCGCCAGGTGATCTTCCAGCGCGGTCGTCAGGCGGTCCAGGTTGCGGGAAGCGATGTCGGCCAGGTGGCGTTCGCGGTCGTCCATGGCGCGCTCGGCCACGAGCCCTTCGAAGGCCATGCGGACGGCGGTCAGCGGCGTGCGCAGCGCGTGCGAGGCCAGGGTGACGTCGGATGGATTCGAATCCGCGGCGGCGTCTTCGACCGCGTCCCAGAGCAGCGAGAGATCGGTGAACGGCTTGCGCAGCAGGCAGCGCGCGCCCGACGCGAGGGCCCGGATCTCCATGGCCCGGTCGGGGTCGGCCGTCATGAGCACGAGCGGAACCTCGAGACCGCGCGCCTCCATCGCCGGCCCGAGCTCGAGCCCGGACATTCCCGGCATGTGCACGTCGGAGACCACGACGTCCGGCGGATCGGCCGACATTGTGTCGAGCGCGAGATCGGCGCGGCCGAAGCGGGTGACCTCGTGGCCGCGGCTCGAGAGCGATCGCCCGAGCCACTCGCGCATGAGGTCGTCGTCCTCGATAAGGACGATTCGAAGCACTCTCTTCCCTCCAGTGTCCCCGTCGCGCGGGGACGATGTGGTTTGAAACTCGACGTATGGCGAACCAGAGGGTTCGGCCTCGGCAAAGGCAATCGATGTGCCACGGAATAGTCGAGTTTTGGCCCGTGCGTATGCGGAATTCCGCGGAATCGTCCTCCCCCTGTCGACCACGATACGGAATCGTCCGCCCGGCGCTGCGAAAGGCGGCGGGAACGCATGAGTTGGCAAACTGCGAAAGGGGAGACGGTGCTGCAAGCCGGGGCGTCGGGTCGCCGTCCCGCGTCAGAACCAGACGCTGGCGCCCAGAATCAGGGCCCAGTCGCTGGCGCGATCGCCGACGGGGCCCGTCTCCGCCTGGCCTTCGACGAACACGCGCAGCGCCGGTGTCCAGCGGTAACCGGCCGCGGCGAAGAGCATCTCGCGGTGGGCGTTGCTCGCCTCGAAGTTCAGGTGGACGGCGCCGGCGCGGCACTCGATGCGTGGGCCGAGTGGAACACCGACCCCGACGCCGAACTGCCCGTAGTCCAACTTCTCGCCCTCGAGTTCGTCGGGGACACGGCGCGTCCACACGTTGCCCGCCGTCGCCCACCACGCCAGCGTGCCGATCGAATCGGTCCACGCCGCCCCGAGGGTGAAGTCCACCGACTGGGTGGCGTAGGGAAAGAAACGGTGCTCGCCGGTACCCGTGCCCAGGCTCGACGTCAGCAGGAACGCGCGGCCGGGCCGGCCGAAGAGGCGCGCGCTCACGCGCACGAGGAGGTCGCCCATGCCGGAGTCGATCCCCGAGGGTCGCGAGACGCTGACGATCGGCTGCTCCACGCCAACGCGAAAGGAGTTGTGAACCGGGACGACGACGAAGACGCGGTAGATGGTGGCTTCGACATTCCGGGGGGCGGTGACCGCGTCGAGCGTGGCGCGCACCACCACCGTGTCGGGGGAAAGGAAAAAGGCCGATTCCGTGGCGGCGTTTTCGTACGGCCCCACGGCATCGGCCTTTCCGGGAGACATCACCCAGACGGCCATCAGTAACCAGGCCGCCGGGACGCAGCGTTTCATGGGTATCCCGCGAAACGCGCTCTTAATGAACGACGCCTTCGAGGAGCTGGACGCGCCCCTGTCGAATGAACTGCACCCAGATCGTTCGACGGTTGCCCGGCAGCTTGTCTTTGGCGACGACCTTACCGAAGTCGTTCCACGAGCGGTGGTGGATAACTTCGCCGATCTCGAATTCCTGATCCTCCGAGTACTCCCGCGCGCTCTCGACTTCCAGGTCCTCGAGGGCAACGGACTGCTCGTCCGGGATGCGGTCCTCGCCGTTCTCCTCCTTCGGCATGTAGGGGAGAAACCCCTGACAGCCGGGACATTTCAGCCACAGCACGTCCTCCGTGCTGCCCTGCTTGATGATGTCCATGTCGAAGTCAGCCTTGCAGACCGAACAGTGCTGGCGAATCGTGCTGGAACTGAGGCTCGGCATATCCACGGGCGTCCATCTCTCAGGAGATCACAGAACGGCAACAGTCTTGCGCTTCTTCGTCTGAAACGTACCGGGAGCCGCACAACGGGCACGGGTGCCCATCCAACCGCCCATCCCTCTCCGCCTTCTTAAGGAGTTGAACGTACTTGACGTACTCCTTGTCCTTCATGAGCACCCCGCCTTTGTCCCGTTTTTCCATTCCCAACTCCTCCGCGTTGAGGTGAAAACCAGGCAACAGCCTAAACCGTTTTATATGGCCGGGATACACAGGATGCTGTGTCCTGACGCCCCTCACACACAATATCTTGCGGCAAAACTAGT
>CAZCQM010000196.1:0-5584 GCA_964500785.1 uncultured bacterium | reverse complement strand
GGCCTTGTCGAGGAGCTCGGACTCCTCTTTCGACCGGTTCCCCGCCGTCCGACGCTGGAGCATCTGAAGAATGTCGATGGACATGCGGGCCTGGTCGAGGTCGCGTTCGATCTTGCCGGTGACAGGATTCTGGACCTTCCCCATCTGCTGCATGGCGGCGTACTGGAACGTCGCGATCAACTGCATGAAGAGCACACTGTCGTGGGAGGACTCGGACATGATCAACTCACCCCTCGCGCCGCGGCTTCCACCGCGCTCGCCGGCCAGCATAGGAACGGACGCAAAGTCGTGTCAAAACAAAAAATCCGGGCTCAGGTGACGTCGCGGCGCGACGCGATCCACAGGAGCACGGCCGGGGCCTCGTCCGATCCGTTCCGGTACGCATGCGGCCGGGAAGCGTCGAAATGGACGGCGTCGCCCTCGGCGAGATCGATCGTCCGGTCGCCCACGTCCACGCGGACGCGACCGGCCACCACCAGAATGGCCTCCGCGCCGTCGTGCGTGTGCCGCGCATCGCGGTGGCTGCGCCCCGGCGCCAGGCTGATGCGGCACACCTGGACGTGGCCGCCGGGAATGGAGCTGGTCAGGCTCTCGACGGTCGCGCTGCCGGCGGCGCGCGTTTCGCGGACGCGGTCGCCGCCGGTCACGAGCGAGACGTCACCGATCTCGTTCTCCTCGAGAAAGAACGCGGGGCTCTTTCCCAGCGCGTGGGCGATCCGGGACAGCGCGCCGATGGTCGGCGACGTCGCGCCCCGCTCGATCTCGGAGACATGCGTGGCCGACACGCCCGACGCGGATTCGACCGCCTTGAGGGTCATCCCCTTCTCCTGGCGCACGCGCTTGATGCGGCGCCCGATCTCTCCGCCGGCCTTGCGTTCCATCACAGCATCACCGGCGGTGACGCGACCCAGAGCACCCGGGCGCGCGACGATCCGGAGTTTCGGACGGTGTGCGGCGTAGTCGCGGAAAAATGAATGGCGTCTCCCTCACCGAGCACGCGGTGGCTTTCGCCGAGGGACAGATCCACCGTCCCCTGCAGGACGAGCAGGAACGCTTCGCCGTGCTCGGCGCGCCACGGCGACTCCTCTCCGGCCGGGAGTTCCAGTTCGGCCACCGTCAGATCGGCGGGCCGGATGGGCCCCGAGAGTGAGCGGAGCGAGGCGCCGCCCGACAGCGACAGGACCCGTTCGGAGCGGCGCGCCACGACGACCGCGGGCCGCGTGCCGGCGTCGACCAGGCGCGACGCGTCTTCTCCGAGGGCGCGGGCGATGCGGATCAGCGCGCCGACGGTGGGTGAGGTCTTGCCCCGCTCGATCTCCGAGAGGTGCGTGGGCGACACGCCCGCGCGATCCCCGACCTGTTTGAGCGTGAGATCGCGGGCGAGCCGAAGCCGCCTGATTCTGTCTCCGAGTCCGGCGTCGGGTTTCATGATCACGAAGCTCCGCGACGTCCCGTCGCGGCGGCGCGCGCGGAGCGCTCGCGTCCGGCCCGGTGACTTCGGCCGGACCGTGACTCGCAGCGACGCAAACGCCCGGTTTGAGGTATAGTGCGAGTGTCCCCGCCGGGTTTGTGCGGTGTCAAGCGCGAAGGCACAATGGACTCATGAGACTTCTCGTCATCCGGTTCAGCTCGCTCGGCGACTGCGTGTTGCTGTGCCCGTTCCTCGCCCACGCCAGGCGCGCGGGTGCCGATGATGTCGTCGTTCTGACCAAGCGCGCGTACGCCGAGCTGTTCGCGGCCGCGGAGGGTGCGAACCGCGTGATTGCCATCGATCCGGGCGCGACGCCGGCGGCGCTCGCGCGTATCGCACGCGCGTTCCGCGGGCCGGACGACGTGGTCGTCGACGCGCACGCGAGCCTGCGCAGCCGCTTCGTCGCCTGGCGCGCCGGAGGCGCCGATGCGCGAATCCGCAAGCACACGCGCGAACGGCTGGGGACGATCGTCTTCAAGCGCGCCGCAGCACTCCCCTCCATGCTCGAGCGCTACGCCGCACTCCTCGAGCCCGCCGGCCTGCCGCCGGCGACGCTCGCGCCCGGCGGGATCGTGATCCCGGACGGCGCGCGCGAGCGGGCCGCATCGATTCTGACCACGGACGACGCGATCGCCGTCGCCCCCGGCAGCCGGTGGCCGGCCAAGCGCTGGGGGGGCTTTCCCGACCTGTGCCGCGGCCTCGTCGATCGCGGCCACCGCGTGGTCCTGGTGGGCGACGACAGCGACCGCGCGGTCACCGCGCCCATCGCGCGCGCGCTCGGGGATCGCGCGCTCGACATCGCGGGCCGCGTGCCCCTCATGGATACGGCGGCCCACATGGCCCGCTGCCGCGCGTTCGTGGGCAACGACTCCGGCCTCACCCACCTCGCCGAGGCGGTGGGCGTGCCCGTGGTCGCGCTGTTCGGCCCGACGGTGGAGTCGTTCGGCTATTTCCCCGCGCTGCCGCAGAGCCGCACGGTGGAGCGCGCGCTCGCCTGCCGCCCCTGTTCGCGAAACGGCGCCACGCCCTGTCCGCGCGGAACCGGCGAATGCCTGGGAATGATCCGGCCCGACGACGTGATGGCCGCGGTCACGCACACGCTCGACGACACCGGGCCCCGCCGGGTGGTGCTGGCCTGATGCCGGGAGCGCGCGCCGTCTACAACGCGTTGGCGCCGCTGGCCGTCGGCGGCGCCCACCTGAGCGCGCTGTTCCTGCCCAAGATGCGCGAGGCGGTGGCGGGCCGCCGCGACTACCGGACGCGGTGGGCGGCGCTCGACGACCTCCCCGCCCCACCGGTGTGGTTCCACGTCGCGAGTGTCGGGGAATTCGAGCAGGCGCGGCCGGTGATCTCCGCCATCGAGCGCGCGCGGTCCGACATCCCCGTGATGGTGACGTTCTCGTCGCCGTCGGGCTTCCACTTCGCGCGACGCAAGGAGCGGGTCGGCGAGGGCGCGATCCGGTTCATCGACTATCTTCCCTTCGACCGCGCCGCCGACATCCGTTTCTGCGTGGAACGCGCGCGCGCGCGCCTGCTGGTCCTGGTCAAGTTCGACGTGTGGCCGAACCTGGTGTGGGAGTCCGCCGGGCGCGGCGTCCCCATCGTGCTGGTCGACGCGACGCTGAGCCCGTCGTCGCGTCGCCTCGCCTTCCCCGCGCGCTGGCTCTACACCGACGTCTACCGCCGCATCGAGCGCATCCTCGCCATCAGCGACGACGACGCGGCGCGGTTCGCCGCGGTGGTACCGGGCCACCCGGGGATCGGGGTCGCGGGCGACACGCGGTTCGACCGCGTGATGGAGCGCTGGAACCGGCGCTCGGCGTCGGGCTTCGACCTCCCCGGCGACGGGTCGCGCACCTTGATCGCGGGGAGCACGTGGCCCCCCGACGAGGAGCGATTGCTGCCCGCCGTCGAGCGTCTTTTGCGCGAGGACGAGCGGCTGCGCGTCGTCGTCGTCCCCCACGAGCCCGAAGCCGCCGCGGTGGCCGGCCTGCGCGCGTGGGCGGACCGCGCCGGGTTCCCCGCGCGGGTACTGAGTGACGAATCGGGAGACGCGCGCGCGCGGGTGGTCATCGTCGACGTGGTGGGCGTGCTGGCGGAGGCGTACCGCCTGGCGGACGTCGCCTACGTGGGCGGCGCCTTCACCACCGGTGTGCACAGCGTCATCGAGCCGGCCATCGCCGGGATTCCCGTGGTCTTCGGTCCCCGCCACGACAATTCGTTCGAGGCGGGACAGCTGATCCGCCGGGGTGCGGCCACGGCGGTCGCGACGGCCGACGAGGCCTACCGCGCGCTGAGTCACTACCTGTCCGATGCCGCCGCACGCGCCGCGGCGGGCAGCGCCGGCCGCGCCTACGTGGAATCGCAGCTCGGCGCCACCGAGAAATGCATGGCGGCGATCACGCCGCGTTTGTAGTATTGACCTGCGGGAGACACCGCGACAAACCCATGACCCAGCCGTCCCACCCGACATTCATCCAGATCGAGACCACGCTCGCGTGCAACGCGGAGTGCCCGTTCTGCTCGCACGCCACCCTCACGCGGCGTCCGCGGCGCATGGAGGACTGGCTGTGGAAGAAGATCATCGACGAGACCCGCGGGCTCGGCGTCACCTACCGCCCCTTCCTGATCAACGAGCCGCTCGCCGACCATCGCCTGGGCGAGATCATGCGTTACATCCGCAGGGACGACACCGCCAGGATCGAGCTCAATTCCAACGGCGAGCTGATGCGCGAGGAGAAGGCGAAGGAGATCCTGGATGCCGGCATCGACATCATCCGCTTCTCGATCGACGGGTTCAGCGAAGAGACGTTCTCGAAGTCGCGCGTGGGACTCGACTACGCGCTGACGGTGGAGCGCACGAAGCGCTTCATCGAGTTGTGGCGCGAGCGCGGGAGCCGCGGCCACGTGGAAGTGCGCATGATCGCGATGGACTACAACGCGCACGAACAGGAAGCGTTCGTCGACTTCTGGACGGAAGTCGGTGCGGTGTCGGTGGTGACGGATCTCTACCTGTGGCCATGGGAGCCCGGGGTGCAACCGGTCCAGCTACCGTGCAAAAAAGTTCTGCACGAGATGTTCTTCTTCGTGAACGGGAAGGCGACGCTGTGCTGCTGGGATTCTCACGAACGCGGCGTCATCGGCGATGCCACGCGCGATCACGTTCTCGACATCTGGCACGGTGCGATCAACCAGCGTTACCGCGATCTTCTGGCACAGGGAAGACGGCGCGATATTCTGCTGTGCTCCAACTGTGAAGCCTACAAGAATCACACCTTCGACGGCTTTCCGTCGCCCGCCGCGTCCCACGCGTAAGCGCCGCGCCTGACCAGGCGCGGTTCGTCGTGACACAGGTCGACCAGAGTCGACGCCACCGCATCGGCCGGCGTGCCGGCGACGATGAGGTCCACTTCCCGGCTCAGTTGCTGCCGGATGGCGTGCACCTCGGTGAGCGGCGGCTCGCCGGAGCGATTGACGCTGGTCGAGACGATCGGCTCCTCCAGCCGCGCGATGAGCGCACGCAGCGGCTCTGTCGCCGGGACGCGAATGGCCACGGTGGGACCGACCCACGCGGGACACGCGGAGCCGGACGGGAGGATCACCGAGAGCGGCGCGGGCCAGATCGACGCCAGACGCTCGCGCGAGAGACACCCGTAGGAGCCCACCAGCCCGTCGACCATGTCGATCGACGAGGCCAGCACGATGTAGCGCCGGTCGTTGGGAGCGCGCTTGATCGCGGAGATGCGCCGCACCCCTTCGTCGGACGAGAGAACCGCGCTGAGTCCGTAGAGCGTATCGGTGGGCAGCACCGCCACGCCCCCCTTCCGCAGCGTCTCGTAGGCCAGATCGGCGCTCGCCGGATCGTCGAGCCCGGACGCGATCGATGCGTCGTGCGTCATGGTCCCTACCCGGCCCGCAGCTGCTCGCGGTAGGTGTGCAGCTTCCCGGCGACCGCTTCGTCCGACAGCGCCAGGATCTGTGCCGTAAGGATGGCGGCGTTCTTCGAACCGTTCGATCCCACTCCGACGGTGGCCACCGGAATTCCACCGGGCATCTGGACCATCGAGAGGAGCGCGTCGATCCCGTGGAGCGCGCCACCCGGGACGGGCAGCC
>CAZCQM010000195.1:0-5603 GCA_964500785.1 uncultured bacterium | reverse complement strand
GAGCGGGAACTGCTCGGGCTGGGAACTCGAACGATAGGCTAGCCGGACCGACGGGGAGGTCAGCCATGCGTCACGCTTCAATCACGATCATCGTCGCCTTCGTGGTCGGCATTCTGGTGCCGGGCGTGAGCCGGGGTGCGGGCGCAACGGTCGTCGAGAATCGCGACGAGGGCCTCTGGGACGAGGCCCCGCGCAAGACCTTCCAGGTGCTCGAAGAGCTCGTCCTCGGCTCCGAGGAAGGGGAGGACGCGTTCGGCCGGATCGCCGACGTCGCCGTGGACTCCCGCGGGCGCTGGCTCATCCTCGACGGCGGCTTCTGCCGCGTCCAGGTCTATGACCCCGACGTGATGACGATGAAGTCGATCGGGCGCGAGGGCGAAGGCCCGGGAGAGTTCGTGCGCCCGACCGCGCTCGGTGTCGACGACCACGACCTCATCTACGTCGCCAGTGGCGACGGGCGGGTCGTCACGTTCTCACCCGAGGGGGACCCGCGGGACGCATTCCGCCTCGGGCTGCAGGGGCTCGTCTCGTGGATCCGCATCGCGCCGGGCGGCGTCTACATATCCGCCTTCGACCCCGCCGCGGAGTTGATGGTGCACCGCTACGACGAGAAGCACGCCTACCAGTCGTCGTTCTCGGACGCGTGGTCGGTGGTCAAACCGATGAAACCGGACGAGAAGTCCTTCTCTTGCTGGGGCGCGATCGACATCGACGCCGGGGGCAACGTGCTCTACACGCAGATGGTGCCCTACGAGATCCGCAAGTTCTCGCCCGACGGCCAGCTGCTGCTCACGATCCGGCGCAAGCACGACTTCCTGACGCCGCCGGCGATCGAACGCATCGGCGACGGCGCACGCATGACCACCCGCGGCGGCTCGATGGGTGTGTTCGCCCTGCCGGACGGGAAGATCCTGAACGTGGCGCTCATGTACCGTGGCGAGGCGAACGCCTTCCCGGTGACTGTCCTCGACCTCTACGACGCGAACGGGCACCTGCTGAAGTCGCGGAAGATGGAGGGAACGCTCGCGTTTCGGTGGCTGGATGCATCCGGGAAGGCCTACGCGATCGTGACGAAGACCTGCCCGCAGGTGGTCCGGTATCGTCTCGAGTTCCCCTAGCGGTGGCGCCGGCCCCCGAATCTCAAATACCGTTGACATTTAACGAGTTATCAACAGAGTGAAGGAGCGTGCAAATTACATATTGACAACATATATTTAATATGTAATCATACGACCATGTCACGCCGCAAGCCGAAGAAGCCCCGGGCCTACCACTCGCCGCACCGCGCCGCGGGGGCGATGCGGACGCGGGAGGCGATCGTCGAGGCCGCCGTGCGCGTCCATGCACAGGGGATCACGACGCTGGCCGCCGTCGCCGAGGAGGCGGGGGTGTCGCTGCCCACGGTGACGAAGCACTTCCCGACGCGGGAGGATCTTTTCGGTGCCTGTACGCAACACGCGGCCGTCGCGACGGAGTACCCGTCGCCCGAGGCGATCGCCGCGGTTGCCGATCGCGGGGAGCGCGTCGACCGGTGCGTGCGGGAAACCTTCCACCTCCACGAGCAGTCGTTCGGCCTGTGCTGGACGGGCTACCGGCTCGCCGACGAATCGCCCGCCATGGCGGGGGCGATGGAGGCGTACGAGGGGCTGGTTGCGGCGCTGGCCGATGCGATGCTGTCCGGTCTCCCGGGTGGCGTCGACGAATCGACACGCGCGTTCGTCCGTGCGGTCCTCGGGCCGCTCGCGTACCGGGGACTGCGTCTCGGCGGAGGCCTGACGCCGGACGACGCCATCATTTCAACCACGCGGGCGCTGCGCCGTCTGCTCAACATTCCAGAGTGAAAGGAGTCCCACCATGCGGACCATCGAATTGAAGCATCTCTCTCTCGCCGAGAAATGGAGCGAGGCCACCCCGTCGCAGCGTACGCGCGTGACCTTCCCGCTCCTCGGATCGACCGAGAACGAGTTCACCTCCACGGTCTACTTCGAGCTCGAGCCGGGCAACGAGCTGGGGTCGCACACCGACAGCGCCGAAGAGATCCTGTTCGTCGTCGAGGGGCGTGTCGAAGTCACGGTAGGTGAAGAAAAGGGTGTCGTCGAGGGACCGGCGCTCGCCATCGTGCCCACGATGGTGCCCCACAACCTGAACAACGTCGGCACTACCAGGGCGAAGGTGATGGGCTTCTTCCCGTCGCGTTACCTGGTGGCCACGTTCGACAACACGTGGCAGCCGGACGCGAGCAACGTCGTCGACACGGCGAAGATCGAGGAGATGCTCGCGGGCGCGACGGGGTGAGCAACCACACGAAAGCGATTCCAACGAAAGACCCGGCCACCGGACCGTCTTGGCTCGGTGGCCGGGTTCCTGATTCCAGCCGCGCGGGGAAGCGCTATTTCAACAGCACGATTTTCCGCGTCATCGTCTGACTCGTGGCCACGAGCCGCGCGTAGTAGACGCCCGACGCCACCGCGCGGCCCGCGTCGTCGCGACCGTTCCACACGACCTCGTGCATGCCTTCCGTCACCGCGCCGCTCTCCAGCGTGCGAACCCGGGCTCCGCGCACGTCGAAGATCGCCAGCGTCACGTCCTGCGCGGGCGACACCGAATAGCGGATCGTCGTCATCGGGTTGAACGGGTTCGGGTAGTTCGAGAGCATCGCGATGCCGGGTGCGGTCTTCACGGCGGTCGGGAGCGAGGTCAGCCACCCCAGGTCCGTGAAGTGGGCCAGCGTGAGGTCCACGCTGCTCGACAGCTCGTCGTTGATCGCGGGCTCCATGAGCAGGTTGGGTGTGGCGCTCACATCCCAGTGCGAGATCGACGAGCCGCTCTCGTACGGATTGGGCGAATAAAGGAGCACCTTTCCGTTCGAATCGGTACCCGCCAGGTGTTCCGGATCCAGAGCGATGGTGATGTTGACGTTCGGGAGCTCGGCCTTGATCGCGTTGCCGTCGTCCAACGTGATGCTCACCACCGGAATCGTGATGCTCGGGTCCGCGCCCCCCAGGCCGATCGGCTGCGTCCCGGCCACGTTGTTGGCGATGATGACGGCGATCGCACCCGCGTTCTGCGCGCCCAGCGCCTTGCTCGAGAAGGTGCAGGTGCCGCGGTCGATGAGCGCGATGTGGCCGCTGAGTTGCGGGCCGTTGACGAGCGGCTCGCAGCCGTCGGACGTCGTGCCGGTGCCGTCGTCGACGAGCACGACGTCGCCCGTCACGCCACCCAATGTTATGGCACCCCCGAACGACGCCAGGCCGATGGGAATCGTGGGCGGAAGCGACCCCCCGCTGTTGACGAACAGCGTCGGTGCCGGGCCGAGGTAGAGCGGTGCGTGGGCGGTTACGTACGCGCCGTCCCACACCACGTTGCCCGTATTGATCGCGGACGCGGCGCGCTGCTGGTTGGTCAGGTTGTTCCAGGTGTTTCCCTGCGTGTCATCGTAGATGAACGTCTCGAAGGCATCCTGGGTTCCCTGCAGCTCGCCGCCGTTCGAATTGACGAGCGTGCTGAAGCCGAGCCCGTGCCCCAGCTCGTGCAAGACGACGGGCAGCAGCTCCACGTCCGTGCCCTCGTTGCCGTCGAAGCCGTAGTACCAGCCCGCGCCGCCCAGACAGCCCGGGTCTCCATTGAGGGCGCTGTTGAACGTCGCGCTGATGTCATTGCCGGTACTCAGGTCCGTGCCCGCGAGCTTGTTGGCCAGCGCGACGTGATACCAGGTGGCGGCGAGCGGAGCTCCGCTGAAGTCCTTGAACACCGAGATCGGCCCGGCGGACCCGAGGACCGCACTGCTCGCGTCGCAGGCGAGCGTGTTGAACTGTGCCTGCACGTTGATGGTCACCGCGCTCGGAAGGAGCGCGCCCCAGATGTTGGCCGCGTGCTGGAACACGTTGAGGCGCTGCTGGCCCACCGTCGTTCCCGGGTTGCCGCCGACGGGAGCCGCCGGCGTGGGGTCGTTGAAGCCCTCGCCCGCGCCGTCCTGGTTGATGATGACGATGGTGGCCGCGCCAGCGTCGAACGCCATCGCGGCGACGAGGATCAGGCCGACGATGAGTGCGCGTCGCATCACTTCACCTCCGGCGTGGAACGGTTGCTCTGCTGTAAGGCGTGCGTGGCGTCATCGGCATCCTCGGTACAGATGATGCGCTTGCCGTTCTCGTCGACATGAATGACGGCCACGTCCTGGAACCGTCCCTGCAGGTCGACCGAGACCGACCCGTCGGGGTGATGGACTTCCACCAGGCCTTCGGCGTCGCGGCGCAGCGCGTTCTGCGTATCGGGGTCGAGGGCCGGCTGGGACACGGGTGCGGTCCCGACCTCGATCCGGCCCGTCTCGGGATTTCGGTACGCGCGCATACCGGCCGTGCCGGGTGGCAGGTCGCCGGCAGGTCGCACCGCCGGAGTTTCTGGGTGACCGCGTGAAGCGCGTCCCGTCGCGAACAAGGCGACGGCACCCGTGGTCACCGATACGGCCAGAATGACGGAAACTCCCGCCCAGGCTCGTCGGTTCATTGGGGTCCATCCTTTCTCTTGATGTGCGTCCGGTCGGGTGGGGGGCGCAGGTGAACTCAATTATACCCCAATCGAGGCAATGCATGAAATATGCCTCCGAGGGACCGGGAGCCGGGCGCGTCGAGGATGCAATACACTGGCGCGGGCGTTGCTCGTGATGTACCGTAACGGTGAATCATTACCGGAGAAGGAGCCCGCATGACACCCAGCCGATCGCCCGCAGCGGTGGCGCACCGCGATACCGCCACCAACGATTTCGACGTCCGCGTCCGGGACGCCACCGGCGGGCCCCTCCACGCCGAGCGCGTGACGATCGTGCAGGTCAACGTCGGGCTCACGTGCAATCTGACCTGCGAGCACTGCCATGTCTCCTCGTCGCCGCGACGCACGGAGCAGATGGACTGGGAGACGATGACGCACGTGCTGCGCGTGGCGCGCGAAGTCGACGCGTCGCTGGTCGACATCACCGGCGGCGCGCCCGAGATGAACCCGCACTTCCGCCGCTTCGTCGACGCGGCGCGCGCGGACGGACGGCCCGTCCAGGTGCGCACCAACCTGACGATCCTGCTGGAGCCCGGCTACGAGGACCTGCCCGAGTTCTTCGCCTCCCACGGCGTGCGCCTCGCCGCTTCGCTCCCCTGCTATACAAAGGACAACGTCGACCGCCAGCGCGGCGAGGGCGTCTACGAAGGGTCGATCGAAGCGATCCGGCGCCTGAACGCGCTCGGCTACGGGCGCGAGGAGCGCCTGCCGCTGGATCTGGTCTACAACCCGGGTGGCGCAAGCCTCCCCGGCAGTCAGTCCGCCCTCGAGGCGGACTACCGCCGCGAGCTCGACGAGCGCTTCGGGATCGTTTTCACACACCTGTTCACGATCGCGAACATGCCCATCGGACGCTTCATGACGCAGCTCAAGCGGGAGAAGAAGGCGGATGGGTACCGGCAGCTTCTGCGCGAGTCGTTCAACGCGGCGACGGTCGCGCCGCTCATGTGCCGGCACCAGATCGAGGTCGACTGGAACGGCACCCTCTACGACTGCGACTTCAACCTGGCGCTCAAGCTATCGGTGGGGAACGGAAAGCCCGCGCACATCCGCGA
>CAZCQM010000194.1:0-5612 GCA_964500785.1 uncultured bacterium | reverse complement strand
CACCAGTCCTGCGAGTCCGTCATCAGCTTCTCGAGGTCTTTCTTCACGGCCTTCAGGTCGAGCGTCTTGAACTCTCTCGCGTAATCGAACGCTTCGCCCAGCGGATTCATCGTCGGTGGGTTCTGGTGGAGAACCCTCAGGTTCAGCTGGTTCGGCCACCAGTGCTGGTTCGACACGGACCCCATCGTCGTGTTGGCGCCCGACATCGGGCACCGGCTCATCTTTGGTTCAGTCATGGCTGCTCCTGGTATTGAATGAATGGTTGATACTGAGTGAATGG
The DNA here is from genome assembly GCA_964500785.1 of uncultured bacterium. Taxonomy (GTDB): domain Bacteria; phylum Krumholzibacteriota; class Krumholzibacteriia; order WVZY01; family JAKEHA01; genus JAKEHA01. Next base: position 5,332 of record CAZCQM010000194.1, on the reverse strand, counting down.
ATGCGTGTGGTTCTTCGGCGCACTACTCCTGGCATGACGGGCAGCGCCCCCAGTAGATGACCTCGGCTTCGTCGATCTCGAAGCCGTGATCGTCGCTGGCGGTGAGGCAAGGCTTCACCCCGACCGCGCAGTCGATATCGACTGTCTTGCCGCAGACTCTGCAGATCAGATGGTGATGGTTGTCATCCACGCGATCCTCGTACCGGGCGGCCGATCCCGCGGGCTGGATGCGGCGCACGAGGTTCTTGTCGACCAGGACGCCGAGCGTATCGTACACCGCCTGGCGGGAGATCGATCCGATCACCGCCCGGACATCCTCGGCCAGTTCGTCCGCGGTCGCGTGGGGGTGCAGGGACACGGCCCGCATGACGGCCAGTCGCTGGGCGGTCACCTGCAGTCCGTGTCTGCGTAGCTCTTGATCCATCTCACCCGACATGCCGACATGGTAGGGCGAACGTCTGGATTGTGTCAATAATTAGATTGTGGCCAATCTGGTCCCTCCCCTTCCAGGACTCAAGCCCGGTGATCGCCAGCTGCCCGGAACGGGCTCACAACTCGACTTTTACCTCGATCTTGAGGTTTCCCTGGGGCGCCGTGTTGATCGGGGCCACGTCCGCGCTGATTACCTTGAACAACCCGCGTTTTCCGTTCTTGTCGATGAACGCGTAGACGGTTGCGGTCGGGTTGTCGTCGATGTCCGACAGAAACTGCCGGTCGTCCATGGATGTCGTGAAGTCGAAGCTGTTCAGGAGTTGGCGGTCATTCCTGATCAGATCGAAGTCGGCGGCGGTCAGGGTCGTCGGCGCGATCCTGCTGTCCGTTGGATTGGTGATTCCCCCGCCCCACCGGTTGGTGTGCGTCATGTTCTCCAACAGGCGCGCGTTGCCGATGTCGACGCCGCGATACTGGTGCCGGAAATCGATGTCGTCGGCGTTGGCCGCCAGGTCCGCTTTACTGTAGAGCACACCGTCGTACAGGTTGACGAAACCCTTGCCGGTGCCCGAATTGTAATCGGCATTCTCGATCGTCATCGTGTGGGTATCGATGGTCCGCGCGGTCCCCGTTCCCACGGGGCTTTCATCACCGCAACCCATTGCAGCACAAGCGATAACGGCAACCACCGTCGAGAGCAGACTGTGTCGAATCCAGGTCATGGCCACTCCTTTCGTACGGGCTCGTTACAGGACGCAGGAAAACCGGTCACAAGTGATCATTGGAACCGCCTCGGGGCTCCGGCAATATGCCGGCCGGAACGAACGCCGGACGATCAAGGCAGATCCGCCGGCTCGTGTTCATCCAGTCGGCGTATGTCAATTTCAGTGCGACCGTCGTCGGACAGCCGGAACATCCGCACGAACCGCGCCCCCTCGATGATTTCTTCCGCCCCGTACGACGACCGCGCGTGCACGATCTGCGAGAAGGTCTCGTCCATCCCGGTGATGAGAATCGTGACTTCCGCCTGACTCCAGAAGTTGAGCCCGCGGCGGACTACGTTGAAGTTGCCATTCTTTTCCAGGATGCGGCGCCGGATCTGGCTCGGGGCCACCGTCCCCAGCCCGAGATCAGAGTCCTGGGCGTCGGCCTCGCGGGGCCGTTCATCTGCCATGGCATTGCCCTCCGTCGATGGGCCGGTTCGCGCGGGATCTGCGCGCCATCCCCGATCAGCCGCGGCTGGCCTCGATCCTCTGCGTCAGGGCCGGTACCAGGCCCAGGAGTCGCGCGTACGTCACCAGTTGTCCGCGATGATACATTTCTTCCGTCATGGAATGGAAGAACCACTGAAACCGCGACCACGTGCTGCCGTCGAAATTCGTGACCGGCCCCTTCATCGGCTTCTCTCCCACCCTGGTGAATGCGGCAATGCCTTCCTCGACCTGACTCGTCAGCAGATCGATCAGCTCCTTCTTGTCCTTCGCCTCCTTCGCACGTCCGGAGTACTTTTCGATGAACGCCGAATAGGGCATTCGCTGGAAGTTCGGCGCCTCCCGTGTCAGTTCTCCCACCATCATCATCGAACCCTCGAAGATATGTTGCGCGAGCTCGCGCACGCTTCTCACGTCCGGGGTTGGGCGGAAATCGAACTTGTCCGCGGGAATATTATCGAGCTCTGCGATCAATCCCCGACGGACGTAGCGCCAGTGCTCGAGCGATTCAGTCAGGAAATCTGCTGTGGACATGGGACCCCTCCTCCACGGTCGTTGTCAATGAATGAGCGGCAGTTGACCTGCCCCGGTGATTGTACCACCGCACGAGTGGGACGCGGGCGGTGATCCACCGGAAGATACGATCATGTCCGGAGGGAGCGCGACAATTTCGTAGAGGTTCGTTCTATGAGTAAGGACGGCCTGCGAGACCGCCGTCAACTAGCCGTCGCCGGTCAGAAGGACAGGTAGTAGTTCCACCGGCTGGTTTCACCCAGGACGCGCCACCCCGTCAGGGCGGAGTGACTCATCTTCAAGTAGCGAACCGGTTCGCCATCGGGCGGCTCGGACCCGGCGACGCGGATCTCAACCCGCGCGACGCAACGCCCACCGTGGCCATGGGCATTGATCGATACGATCTCGATATTCTTCGGCGTCAGCTCCGCGACGATTTGGTCGGCTCGTGTTTCGCTCAAGGTACCGTCCATCGTCGCTCGCTGCAATTCGGGCAGGTCGTGTCGCTCAAATCCCGCCACCAGGTAGGTCTTGACTGCGTCGATCCCCTGGGTTGGCAGCGTGTGCCGTGGCAAGAAGAACTGGAAGCCCATGATCGCCACGATGACGACAAGCGCCACCAGCGCTTTGGGGCCGGTCAATTTGAAGGTCGTCTCCATGCTCCTTCTCCCTTCACCCGTGCGGAGAAGACCTCAAGAGCAAGTACCATACCAGCGGATTCCCGGATTGGAGCCCTGGTCTCTTTGGTCCTGGTCGGCTCAATTCCCTGTCGTCGGAGTACAACACAATAATGGTTCCGACATCGGTGCCCGGTCTGGCACCTCGAGTGGCGTCTGCGTGCCTCGAGCCGCAACTCTCCTTCGGCGCTTGACGTCAGAACCTGACCGATTCTACTTCGCGGGATTACGAGCGCCTCCGGTCGGCAGCTCGCATTCCGTTCCACGTACCCCCAGGTCTCGAGGTCGCCCCACCCCCACGGCCCCGGAGTCGAGAGGAGGCAGGCAGTGAGAATCAAAGCGTGCATCGTTGCAGTGTTGGTGCCCATCGCGGCATTCTTCATCGCGTTGGTCGCAGCCACCATCTCATTCGCGCCGTCCCCGGCGAACGCAACGCCGGGTTTTGCGCGACAGACTGGTATGTCGTGCCAGGCGTGCCACACGGTTTTCCCCGAACTCACGCCATTCGGCCGGAAGTTCAAACTGAACGCGTACGTCTTCACCAACGTGAAGCAGCTGGAGGCCACCAGCTACGAGGGGAAGACGACGCTGGCGATCAGCAGCACTCCCCCGCTTTCGGTGATGGTCCAGGCCTCGAACACGACGCTGGCAAGAGCGGTACCGGACGGGGGCGAGCCAAACGCCGTGTCGCAAAAGAACGACACCCAGTTTCCGCAGGAATTGAGCCTGTTCTATACCGGCAAGATCGCGGACAATCTGGGTACCTTCCTGCAATTGACGTGGGAGCCCGACAGCAACGGTATCGGCATCGACAACTGCGACCTGCGCTTTGCCAACCACGCGGAGTTCCAGTCCATCGGCGACGTCATCTACGGGATCACTTTGAACAACAACCCGACTTCGCAGGACGTCTGGAACAGCACCCCGGCGTGGGGCTATCCGTACGTCGGCAGCAGCGCCGGTGTGGGTCCGGCCGCCGGCGTTCTGCTCGACGGCGGGCTCGAGCAGCAAGCGGTGGGGCTGGGCGGCTACGCGTACCTCTTTGATCACCTCTACCTGGAGATGACCGGGTACCGTTCCGCTCTGACGGAATTCACCAATGCGACCACGGATGGTCCGGGGCCACTGGACAGCACCGTGCCCGACTTCCGGATTGCGTCGGCGGCCGCGGCCTACTGGCGCGCCGCCTGGGAACAGAACTGGGACCGCAATACCCTCTCAGCGGGCACCTACGGCATGTCGACCCACACGCGTCCGTCCGGGGTCGCCGACAACGGGCCCACGGATCGAATCACCGATGCCGCGGTCGACGCACAGTATCAGTACATCAGCGACTCTCACATCGTCTCGCTTGCAACCACCTGGATTCACGAGCGACGAACAGTCAACAACGCGGAGTTCGCCACGCCGGGCCGCGGGACCCTGGACACCGAACGGTTGACTGGCACCTATTTCTTCAAGCGAAAGGTCGGCGCGTTGGCGCAACTCTTCTCGACGACCGGGAGCGCCGACACCACGCTCTACGCGGGCGGGGATCCCGCTGTCGGTAGCGCGACCGCGGAACCCGATACCCGGGGCGCGATGTTCGAGATCGACTACCTGCCCTGGCTCAACACCAAGCTGGGACTCCAGTACACGCTCTATTCGAAGTTCAACGGACGGTCCACGAACTATGATGGTTTCGGGAGAGACGCTTCCGATAACAACCTGTGGTACGCCTATCTTTGGACAGCGTTTTGACGCGGAACCCGCGAGGAGGTCCAGCGATGATTTCGAAAATTGCACTTTTGGCGCTCGTAGGGTTCGTATTCGTGACCACCCAGGTGGACGCGAAGGACAAGCCGGCGGCTCCCGAACTGGTCACGACGGTGTGCTCGAACTGCCATGGAGAACGTGGCATCAGCACGTCGCCGACGTTCCCGAACCTGGCGGCGCAGCAACCGGTGTACCTCGAAAACCAGCTCAAGGCGTTTCGGGACCGGTCGCGGGCGGACCCACACGCCCAGGCGTTCATGTGGGGCATGGCCGCCCAGCTTTCGGACTCCGTGATCACGAAGATCGCCGAGTACTTTTCGGCTCAACCGCCCGCCCACGGCAAGCCGGCGGGGCGCGAGGAGACCGCCGCGGGAGAGAAGATCTTCGAGAACGGGATTCCCGCCGAGCAGGTCCCGGCCTGCCACAGCTGCCACGGCCCCAGGGCCGCGGGCAACGGGATATTCCCCCGGCTCGCCGGGCAGCATCGATCGTATCTCGAGCACCAGCTGGCGGCGTTCATGTCGAACTCCCGGGCCAACGCGATCATGCACGAAAACGCCAAGAACCTGACGGCGCTTCAGATCAGCCAGGTTGCCGCCTACCTGAGCTCGCTGCAATAGAGCCTGACTTTCCGGCCGCGGGCCCGGAGGCTTTCCGGGCCCGCGGCGGCCTCTTTTATCAATAATGTCCATTCACATATTGATTGCTCCGGAAACGGCGACGTCGTTCGCGTGTTCTGCGAGT
>CAZCQM010000193.1:0-5613 GCA_964500785.1 uncultured bacterium | reverse complement strand
CGCGCAGATCTGCGGAATCCCCGCCGCGCTCATGACGGCCTGGTTGTAGAAGATGCGCCCGAAGTGATCCTTGTCCGGGAAGACGCCGTCCTGCAACGGCAGGAACACACCGCCCGAGTCCACCAGGTAGATGCACGGCAGGCGGTTTTCGATGGCAACCTGCTGCGCGCGCACGTGCTTCAAGACCGTCAGGGGGAAATAGGTACCGCCCTTGACCGTCGCGTCGTTGGCAACCACCACGACCTCGCGGCCGTGGACGACCCCGCATCCGGTCACGATCCCCGCGGCCGGCGCCTGGTCGTCGTAGAGACCGTTGGCCGCCAGCGCCGAGAACTCCAGAAACGGCGTGTCGCGGTCGAGGAGCATCGTGATGCGTTCGCGCGCGGTGAGCTTGCCGCGGGCCCGGTGCTTCTCGACCGCGTGCGGCGGGCCGCCCGCCTTGACCCGGTCGAGGCGCTCGCGAAACCGCGCGACGGCCTCCCTCTGGAACGAGGCGTTCTCCTTGAACGCAGCGGAGCCGGTCTGTACTTTGGACTCGATACGGTACATGTTCGAAATCAACGGGTTGGACGTGGAACGGACACCCGAGCATAGTATAAAATATCTGGAAAGATAAGCGCCATTTGTCCGCCGGGTGGGGGGAGCCCTTGACTCTCTGCGCCCGGACGGCGCTTACACAGGCCCATGAAGCACACCGTCGCATTCCATCTCGCCGCACTGCTCGCGCTCGCCGCCGGGTCGGTGCATGCTCAACCGGCCTCGTGGCTCGAGGGCGAATGGCGCACGTGGATTCCCCTCGGGCGGGACTCGGTCCAGGTGCTGGTGGATGTCGCGCCGGTCCGCGACCGCTGGTTCGCGGAGGTCGACGTGCCCGCGCTGCACGCCGAGAACTACCTCGTGGAGATCGAGCCGAGAGGTCGCGAAGTCCTGCTCACCATCGACGCGGCCAACGTCTCGCTGCGGGTGCAGCAGACGGGCAACCCGCGGAAGCTGCGCGCCTACATCGACGATGGACCGCGGCGCATCCCCGTTACGCTGACGCGCGTCGGGGAGGCGCGATTGTCGGATACGCTGCGCAATCTCCAGTTTACGGGGGTTGCGAACGTGGAGGAGCTTTCCTCGAACGCCGCGGAGCTGCGCTCGCAGTTCAACGCCGACCGGAGCGACACGCGACTGGTCATGCTGCTCTCTCCGTCGTCGCCGTCGAGTCAGAACGGCGCGCGCACGATCTCATCGGATGTTCTGGACAACGTCAAGGGTGGCGATCTGCGTGTGTATGCGGTGTGGGAGTCGATTCTGCGCACGGACAACGCACCCGCCGCCCTCACCGCCGCCGCGCTGGTGAGCGACCCGCGTGCGACGCACTTCTGGGCGACGTCGCCGGCGGCCGGCACGAAATTCCAGTCGGTACTCGGAGTCGGAAGCCGTGCGGTGTGGAACGTCTACCTGGTCTATCCGCCGGGGGTGGTGTGGGGCGACGACGTTCCCGCGCCGTCGTTTTTCATGCACCAGATGCCGGGTGGGCCTCCGTCACGCCGCCTGGTCGCCTCCGTCCTCGCCGACACGCTGCGCGCGACGCTGGATCGCAAATAGCGCGTAATTCCAGTTACCGGTGTCGCGTCACGAGCGTACAATCCGCTTATGCGCTTGCTCGTGATCGGCGCCGGCCGCGGTACCGGCCGTGAAATCGTCAAGCAGGGTCTGGAGCGGGGTCACGACGTGACCGCGTTCGTGCGCAGGCCGTTGCGGCTCCCGTCGCCACACGATCGTCTCGCCGTCGCGCAGGGAGATGTCATGGATCCGGCATCGCTCGATCGGGCAATGCCCGGACACGACGCGGTAATTTGCGCGGTCGGCCACAGGAAGTGGCTGCTTCCTTCCAATACACTCTCCCAGGGCACCCGTCACATCGTCCAGGCGATGAAAGCGCACGGCGTGAGGCGGCTGGTTGTCGAAACCGCGCTCGGCGTGGGCGACAGCGCCGGCCGACTGGGCCTCTATTACACGCTTTTCACCATTCCGTTCATCCTGCCCTTCTACTGGTACGACAAGGGGCGCCAGGAGCGTGTCGTCAGGGAGAGCGGGTTGGACTGGGTGATCGTGCGCCCGGGACAGCTCACCAACGGCCGCCGGCGCGGCGTCTACCGGCATGGTCCGCGCGTCGGCAGTTTCTTGTGGAGCGTCCGCATCTCGCGCGCCGACACCGCGGACTTCATGCTGAACCAGGTGGGCGACACGCCGTATCTCCACACCGCGGTCGGCGTGTGCTACTGACCGCCCGCAGCCGCCGGGACAACCCGCCGGGAAACGACTCCCGCGGGGCGCCGAGTTGACCGGGTCGGTGCGCTCCGAGCGAATGGTCAGCGCGGGACCGGGAGACCCAGGTCCTTCAGGTAGGATTCGTCGCCTTCGTTGTGGAGCTTCCAGTACTGGAGCCGCGCCGAGCCCGCTAGCTCGCCGGACACGTCCGGCGGCAGCGACCACTTCACGATACGGTGTGGATAGTCGGATTCGATGTAGAACTGCCCGGCGCGGCCGTCGCCGCTGTGGACATCGTAGAGCATGCAGGTGAACGTCCCCGCCGGCACCGTGACCGACTGCGTCTCCTTCGCGCGCACGATCGTCGCCTGCGTCCATTCCATCGGCAGGTGGGAGAGACGCGTGTAGAAGGTGCCGGGCAGGAACGGCAGCGTGCGCCGCTCGCCGGGCGCGAGAAAGTCGGAACGCAGTCCACGCAGCGCGATGAACAGCTCGTCTTCGGTGACGCCGCCCTTCGGCCATCCCAGATCGATCGGGCCGGACTCGTTCTCGAAGTAGCTCGAGTACGTGCCCCGGATCTGTTTCCCGCGGAAGATCATCTCCGAGTAGACGTTGCCGCACCACTCCTGGCTGGAAAACGACACCTTGACCGGTTCCATGGTGGCGGTCCGCACCCACACGGAGACCATCGTGTTGTAGTCGTAGATGCCGGTCTGGAAGTCGCGGACCAGGTTGAGCTTCAACGCGTCGAATGTGTCGGAAGGATTCGCCGTGGGGTCGTCGACCTTGACGCGCTTCGACTCGCTGAAGGGCTCGGTGACAAAAACCATGACCCCGGTCGCCTTGCGGTCCTGGCCGTAGCGGGACACAACCATGTGGTAGCCGTCGAGCTCGGCCTTGCCGTCGTGCCACACGGTGTCGAACTGATCGGCGCGCGCCGCTGTGCCGAGCGCAACGAGGATCGCACACGCGGCGAGCAGGAGTCGCCCCGTCACGTGAGCGTCACCTCCCACGGCCGCGCGGGCGCGAGGAGGGGCGCTTCCGGCTCCGGGTGCGCGCCCCCTTCCGGGGATGCGAGTCGCGACGGGGGCCGGAGCGCGGGCGCGAGTTCTGGCGGGACTGGGAGGACAGCGGCTCCTTCGTGGCGCGCCTCGCCTTCTGGATGGACACCGCCGCCCGCGCCCACTCGGCGAGTTCGCGGTCGTCTTCGAGGATGTCCACGGGCACCTCGAAATACGAGACCAGCACCTTGCCCGGCGCGTACTCGAACGGCTTCATGCCACGCGATTCGTAGCGACCGCGCGTCGCCTCGTCGGTGACGAAGTACAGTCGGCCGTCGTCGATGATGCCGAAGAAGGTCTCGCCCTGATAGAGACCGATGCCACCGAACATGCTGCGCGACGTCACCGTCGAGAAGCCCGCAAGCTGGTCGATGACGAAGGCGAGGAAATCCTGGTCCTGGGGGGTCACGGCGTTGAATCTACCGCGTTCCGGCCTCGACGGCAATAGCCTGTCGTGTCGTCGCCCCTGCGTGCTATGCTGGGCCCTCCCCTGCGGGCCAGTATCGGCCCGGGTACCACGAACGGGAGGTTTCTCGATGTCTCACGGTTTCCCACGAATCGCCCTGGCGGTCTCGATCCTCGTGCTCGCCGCCGGCTGCGGAAAGAAAGATGCGGAGCAGGCCCCGCCGCATGCCGAGACGGCACCGCCCGCTCCCGCCCACGTCGAGCTGCACGGCCCGGAGATCATCCAGGAGATGATCGCGGCGCACGGCGGGCTGGACGCGTGGAGAGCCGCGCCGGCCGTATCGTTCACCGACCAGTGGGGGGCGCCCGGGAGCCCGGGCAGCCGCCGCTCGCACGTCGTCGTCGAGCAGACGAGCCGGCGGGCGTACATCGACATCCCGGAAACGGACATGTCCATCGGCTGGGACGGCGAGAAGGCGTGGAGCATGAACTGGCCGTCGCAGACGCCGGTGCGATTCCTCGCGTTGCTGACCTACTACTTCGTCGACCTCCCGTGGCTCACGCAGGACCCGGGCGTGGACCTGAGCGAGCCGGAAACGCGCATGCTCCGCGACGATCCCACGGAGTACGTCACGGTATTGATGACCTTCGAACCGGGCACGGGTGATACGCCCAATGACTATTACCGGCTCTACATCGACCCGGAGACCAAGATGCTCAAGGCGACGGACTACGTCGTCACCTACCGGGCGTTGATGGGCGAGGGCGAGATCGCCTCCCCCGAACACTGCCTCGTCTACGACGACTACACGACCGTCGACGGGCTCAAGATTCCGGCGCACTTCACGATCTATGAAGGCGACAAGACGTACGCCACGTGTTCGGTACGCGGCATCTCGCTGTCCGAGCCCTTCGACGAATCCCGCATGAAGATGCCCGCCGGCGCGGTGGTGGACACGTCGACCCCCTGATTCGTCGCGGTCCCGGGGTCTGCGTCAACCGGCCGTCGGACGATCGCGCGCTCGCGGTTCAGGTCGGATGCGCGTCCGAAATCGGGCTTATTGTCTTGCAAGCCATTGATACTAAATCAGTTGACTGTCCTCTCCGGCGCGAAGCACCCCCGCAGACCCGCCTTGAATCCCGGGGCGGAATTCGTTACTCTTCAAATAGCACCAAAACAGTGCGATTATAGAATTCAGCCCGCCGCGGACAGGCCGCGGAGGAAGCGAGTAACTTGATGGCAGGCAACGCAAATCCCGTCCCGGAAGCCCAGGATCCCATCCAGCAGCGGATCTCCAAGGAGTACGAGTGGGGCTTCGTCACCGACATCGAGGAAGACAAGATCCCGAAGGGCCTCGATGAGGACGTCGTGCGCGTCATCTCCGCCCGCAAGGGCGAGCCGGAGTGGCTGCTGGAGTGGCGCCTGCGCGCGTTCCGCGCGTGGGTCAAGATGGAAGAGCCCACGTGGCCCAACGTCCACTACCCCAGGATCGACTTTCAGGACATCCATTACTATTCCGCGCCGAAGAAGGCGCCCAGTCTGAACAGCATGGACGAAGTGGACCCCGAGATCCGGCGCACCTTCGATAAGCTCGGCATCCCGCTGGCGGAGCAGATGCGCCTGGCCGGCGTGGCCGTCGACGCGGTCTTCGACTCCGTCTCGGTGGCGACGACCTTCAAGGAGAAGCTCGCCTCGCTCGGCATCGTGTTCTGTTCCTTCTCGGAGGCGGTCAAGAACCACCCCGAGCTGGTCAAGAAGGCGCTGGGCACGGTCGTCCCGTATAACGACAACTTCTATGCGGCCTTGAACTCGGCCGTCTTCAGCGACGGTTCCTTCGTCTACGTCCCCGAGGGTGTGCGCTGCCCGATGGAGCTCTCGACGTATTTC
>CAZCQM010000192.1:0-5618 GCA_964500785.1 uncultured bacterium | reverse complement strand
CGTGGTGCTCGGGGAGGACGACCTCGGGTTCGGGATCGGGTTCGTGGCGGACCGCGCGCGCGAGGCCGGCCTGCCGATCATTGCGTGCAACCTGTTCGACGCGACCGCCGACACACTCTTCTTTCCGGCGGCACGGGTCGTCACGTGCCCGTCCGGCCTGCGGGTGGGCATCGTCGGCGTCATGAGTGCGACCATCGCGCTGCCCGGGCGCATCCCGCCCGGGACGGTCGTCGTCCGCGATCCACTGACCACCCTTCAGCCCGTCATCGACGGCCTGCGCCCCCGGGTCGACGTCGTCGTGGTGCTGGCGCACATGGCGCGGGGTGAGGCGCAGAAGATGGCGCAGGCGCTCACCGGGGCCGACGTGATGGTCCTCGGGCACGACGGCCAGGCGATGCGCCGGCTTCGCCGCTTCGGGGAGGCGTTCCTCCTGGAGCTCCCGGCCAAGGGGCTCTACATGGGGGTCGCGCTCGCGACGCTGGGCCCCGACGGGCGCGTCGCGACCCTCGGCGACGCCACCATCCCGCTGAGCAGTCGTTTCCAGGACGACGAAGGCGTCGCCAAGCTCTTCGAGTCCTACGACCTCGACATCGCGGCCAAGGAACGCGCCGTCATCCCCACGGCGATGGCCAACCCCCGCAGCCTGGTCAAGCACCCCTTCAAGGGGGCGGCCGCGTGCCGCGAGTGCCACGAGGCGATCTACGACCACTGGCAGGGGACCCGGCACGCGCACGCCTTCGAGATCCTGGTCGGCGAGTCGCGGCAGTACGACCGGGACTGCACCCCGTGCCACACGACCGGCTTCTACAAGAAAGGGGGGTTCGAGTCCGTCGACGCCACGCCCGACCTCGTCGGCGTCCAGTGCGAGCAGTGCCACGGCAACGGGACCGAGCACGCGGCCGATCCCGACAAGAAGCTCCCGGAGCGCGCCCGGGATGCCTGCCACCAGTGCCACACCGCCGAACGGTCGCCGGACTTCGATTTCGCCACATTCTGGCCGCGGATCGCCCACCCGGCCCCCGCGGGGGGCGGCGGCGGAAAAGCCCGTTGACAGTGGCCGGGGCCGGTGCTACGGTACGCGCCTACAGTCGTCTTTAAATGACCCCCACAGGAGCACCGAATCGGCGCCAGGACCCGGAATGGACGGGACCGGAGGAACGCGCGCCAGGCACGTACAAGGAGTGGTTCGTCAATGACTCGTAAGCTTTTTGCGCTCTGCCTACTGGGTGTATTCGTGATCGCGGGCTGTGGCGAGAAAGCGCCGGAAGACCCGTACGCGAAGGTGTCTCTGCACCGGGCGCTTTACGGCCCACCTGTTCTGAGCAAGGGGTTCAAGTACAAACTCGTCGCGCCGGATATCGTCGAATCCGCGGGTGACTATGTCCTCGTTCGCGAGGGTCAGGTGTCCACGTTCATCACCGGTGCCAGCCTCGCCGACAAGATCACGGGGCGCGATCCGGGAACGCTGACCTTCAACGTGGTCAAACGCTTCAGCCCGGCACCGTTCTTCCGGTGCGAGAACGTCGTCGCGGGTAACGACACCATTCCCATCCCGCAGGGACGGACGATTCCGCTGCCGAGGATGTCGAACCCGGCCAACTTCGACCCCGGTGACCACACCGACGTCAAAATGACGCACTTCAGGTACAACGACACGGTGGGACTCGACAAGGAAGTCGACAAGAAATACGCCGTCACGGCCAAGCTCGTGCGCGCTCAGGAGGGCAAGGAGACGGTCTGGATGCTGGAGGGCAGCGAGCCGGCGGCGCGCGGCGTCATGCCGACGCTGCGCATCTCGTCGCCGAGTCCGGCCATGGAGATCGTGCTCAACCTGATGGTCAAGAGCGGCCAGCCGTTCGACGGGGGTGTCACCTTCACCGAGGCCGAGCCCTGGGTCAAGCGGCAGAAGAACCATGTGTGCGGCACCGTCGACATCGACTATGTCAAATTCCTCGATCGCGTGTTCCGAGGCTAGCCGGTCGGACCGCCGAACCACGTGCCAGAGAATTCTCCGAGGGGCGCCCGCCGGGCGCCCCTCGCCGTTTTCCGCTCCGTCCGCGCGGCAAACCCTGCTTGACCGGCGTTTTGGGCGTGCGGTAGCGTCGCCCCCATGAAACGCCTGCCCACGTGGCTCGAGATCGATCTCGATCAACTGGATCGCAACCTCGAGACCATCCAGAAGCGCATCGGAAGCGACGTGGCGATTCTGCTCACGGTGAAGGCCGACGCCTACGGCCACGGGTCCGCGCAGGTGGCGGCGGCGGCGTCCCCGCGCGTGCAGATGTTCGGCGTGGCGACCGTCGACGAAGCCGTGGAGCTCAAGGAGGCCCGGGTCAAGAACGGCATCCTTATCCTGAGCCCGATCCTCGAGACCGAGATCCCCGCCGTGGTTCGTCACCGTCTCGCGATCACGCTCTCGTCGGCGGATTTCGCGGATGCGATCTCGCGCTACGCCCCCGACGTTCCCGTCGACGTCCACGTCGAGGTGGACACGGGAATGGGGCGGACGGGCATCGATGAGGCGGACGCGTTCGACGAGATCGTGCGCGTGTCGCGCGCCCCGGGCGTTCGACTGTGCGGCATCTACACCCACTTTCCCGTTTCCGACAGCGACCCCGATTACACCCGCGCCCAGATCGGGCGCTTTCTCGACCTCGTGGCGCGCCTACGCGAATCCGGCATCGAGATTCCGATCGTGCACAGCGCCAACAGCGCGGCCATCGACGGCGTCGCGGAGTCGCACATGACCATGATCCGCCCCGGGCTCCTGGCCTACGGGCTGCATCCGGCGGGACGCCGTCCCGACATCGACGTCGCCCCCATCATGAGCTGGAAGTCGCGGCTCGTCCGCGTGCGGCGCGTGGCGGCGGGCAAGACCATCAGCTACGGGCGCACGTTCACGACGTCGCGCGAGTCGCTGATCGGCGTGGTTCCCGTCGGCTACGGGCACGGATATCCCCTCGGGCTCTCGGGGCGCGGACAGGTCCTCGTCGGCGGACGGCGCGTTCCCATCGTGGGACGCGTGACCATGGACATGACGATGGTGGACCTCACCGACGTGCCCGTCGCTCCGCGCGAGGGGGACGACGTGGTGCTGGTGGGGACGCAGGGCGACGAGTCGATCTCGTTCCACGATCTCGCGGCGTGGACCGACACCATCTGCTACGAGATCATGTGCATGATCTCCAAGCGTGTACCGCGAACCTATTTCCGGCGCGGCAAGGTCGAGACGTTCAAGACGTTGCTCGGCGTTCTGCCCAATCACGTCGCCGTCTGACGCGGCCGCCGCGCGTCGCCGCGGACATGCGCCATGCGCGAGTTCTCACGCGTGATCCTCATCGTTCTCGACGGCGTCGGCGCCGGCGAAGCGCCCGACGCGTCCGCGTACGGCGACGCCGGCAGCCACACACTCGCCCATACCGCGCGCGCCGTGGGCGGGCTGCGCGTCCCCAACCTGGCGCGCATGGGAATCGGGCACATCGCGGATCTTGCGGGGGTCGCGACTCCACCGGCGGTCATCGCGCATCACGGGCGCATGCGCCCCGCCGCGGCGGGGAAGGACAGCACCACCGGCCACTGGGAGCTGATGGGGTGCGTGCTCGACCGCCCGTTTCCCACCTACCCGAAGGGTTTCCCGCCCGGGGTCGTGGCCGTCGTCGAGCGCGCGACGGGGCGTCGCATCCTGGGCAACCGGGCGGCGAGCGGAACGGCGATCCTCGAGGAGCTCGGGCGACGGCACGCCGAGACCGGCGAGCCCATCGTCTACACGTCCGCCGACAGCGTCCTCCAGATCGCCGCGCACGAGGACGTCGTCCCGGTCGACGAGTTGTACCGCTGGTGCGCCGCGATCCGCGAGCGCATGACGCCGCCGCACGACGTGGCGCGCGTCATCGCGCGTCCGTTCCTGGGTGACCCGGGCGGGTTCTACCGGACGCCGCGCCGCCGCGACTTCTCGCTTCCGCCCCCGGCTCCCACGGTCCTCGACGCCCTCGCCGCGGCGGGGAAGTCGGTGTCGACGATCGGGAAGGTGGACGACCTGTTCGTCGGCCGCGGCATCGCGCGCTCCGTCCACACGCGCGACAATCGCGAGGGCATGGCCCGGACCCTGGAAGCCGTGCGCGCGCCCGGCGCCGACCTGGTCTTCGTCAATCTCATCGATTTCGACACGATGTGGGGGCATCGCAACGACGCGCGCGCGTTCGCGCTCGGCCTGGAGGAATTCGACGCGTTCCTCTCCGACCTGCTGCCCGCGCTCGACGCCCGGGACCTGCTCATCATCGCCGCCGACCACGGCAACGACCCGACCACGCCGGGAACGGATCACAGCCGCGAGTGCGTGCCGTTGCTCGTCCATCACATCGGACTCCAGGGTGGCCGGGATCTGGGCGAGCGATCGACGTTCGCGGACGCCGGCGCCACCGTGGCGGCCGCGCTGCGCGTGCCGTGGAAGGGACCGGGAGTCGCGGTGAGCCTGGAGGAATCCGGGGGCGGCGCTTAGTTCTCTTCGAGGATGCGCCGGTCGAGCTCTTCGATGCTCTGGAGGTCCTGGACGGGGCGCGCCGAAGCGGAGCCGTGCCGGTCGCACGAGCGGCGCGGCTCGGTGCCGTCGATGAAGACCTCGCGCCGGATGTGCGGGCAGAACTCCGTGGCGAGCAGGCCGGTCTTCTCGCAGATGATACGGTAGACGATGCCGTCGACCTCGGGGAAGGGAGGACCCGAGCGGTTCGCGTAGGCCGCCTTCATGACCGACGTCCACGTCGGCAGGGAAACGGCGGACCCGGTCATGCGCGCTCCCATGGTCTTCTTCTCGTCGAATCCCGCCCAGGCGCCGACCGCGAGCTCGGGGGTGAAGCCGACGAACCACGCGTCGGTGCACATGTCGGTCGTGCCGGTCTTTCCCGCCGCGGGCTCCTTGAATCCGTAGAGGCGGGCGTTGCGCCCGAAGCCCTCGTTCATGACGCTCTGCAATAGGCTCGTGATCATGAAGTTGACCTTGGGGTCGACGACCTCTTCGCGGAACTCGCTGTTTTCCTCCAGGACGCGTCCCTCGCGGTCGACCACCTTCTTGACCAGCAGGGGCTCGCCGCGCATGCCGCCCGCTGCGATGGTGGCGTAGGCGTTCGTCATCTCCATCAGCGTCACCTCGGAGACGCCGAGTGCGAGCGAGTAGACCGGCTCGAGGTCGCTCTTGATCCCGAGGCGGTGCGCCATGTTGATGGCCTCGGCGGGCCCCATCGCCATGAGCAGGCGGATGGCGGCGATGTTGATGGACACGTTGAGCGCGTGGCGAAGCGTGACCTCTCCCTCGAACGACTCACTGTAGTTCTGCGGCTTCCACACGTCGCCGTGTGGCAGGTCGAGCACGATGGGGGCGTCGAGGAGGATGTCCGCCGGGGTGTACCCGTTCTCCATGGCCGCCGCGTAGATGAAGGGCTTGAACGCGCTGCCCGGCTGGCGCTTGGACTGCACCGCCCGGTCGAACTTGCTGTCCTTGAAGCTGCGCCCGCCGACCAGCGCACGCACCAGGCCGGTCTTGACGTCGATCGCCACCACCGCGCCCTGGAGATAGTTGGGTGGCGCGGTGGTCCTGCCCTCCGCGACGTCCTCCTCGTACGTGC
>CAZCQM010000191.1:565-5674 GCA_964500785.1 uncultured bacterium | reverse complement strand
TCACGCGCCGGCGTACGATATGAAACCAGAAGATCTCTACAACTCCCCCAACCCGCTCGCGCCCGAGTACTCGCACTTCCGCGTGGGCGAGCGGCTGTTGCTCTCCGGCCATTCGCACCAGGCCTGGCCCGACGTCGCATTCGAGGGGCAGAAACGCGCCTTCCTCGACGCGGCGGAGCTGGTCGACGACAAGTGGGCGCGCGCCTTCGAGGTGGCAGACGCCGTGCGCCGGGGCTGGGCGCGGCTCCTCGACGACGTCCCCGAGCGGGTCGCGCTCGGTAACAACACCCACGAACTCGTCGTACGCTGGCTGTCCGCTCTCCCGCTCACGAAGCGCCCGCGCCTGGTCACCACCGACGGGGAGTTTCATTCCATTCGCCGCCTCGTCGATCGCCTCGCGGAGGAAGGAATCGAGATCCGCAAGGTCCCGACATCGCCCGTCGCGACGCTCGCGGAACGGCTCGCGCGCGAGGTAGACGACCGCACAGCGGCGGCCATGGTGTCGTCGGTCCTGTTCCGGAGTGCGGAGATCGTGCCCAACCTGCGCGCGGTCGCCGAGGTGTGCGAGCGCCATGGTGCCGAGCTGCTGGTGGATGCGTATCACCATCTCAACGTCGTTCCGTTCTCGATCGCGCGCGACGGATTGCAGCGGGCCTATGTCACCGGTGGCGGATACAAGTACTGCCAGCTCGGAGAGGGGAACAGCTTCCTGCGCTTTCCCGAGGGATGCGCGCTACGACCCGTCGTGACCGGATGGTTCAGCGAATTCTCCGCCAAAGAGGCGCCGACGCCGTCGCGCGTCGTCTACGGAGAAGGGCCGGCGCGTTTCGGCGGTGCCACCTACGATCCCACCAGCCACTACCGCGCCGCCGAGGTATTCGCGTTTTTCGAGTGGCACGGCTTCGCGCCGGCGTTCCTGCGCGAGGTCAGCCAGCACCAGGTCGGGCGATTGATCGACGGCTTCGACGCGCTGGGGCTGGATCCCGCCCGCATCGACCGCAACCGCACGGCGTCCCTCGAGGGAATCGCCGGCTTCCTGGTCCTGAGATCGCCGCGCGCGGGGGACCTCTGTCGCGCCCTGCACACACGCGGCGTGTTCGCCGACTACCGCGGCGACGCGCTGCGGCTGGGGCCCGCGCCGTACCTCTCCGACGACCAGATCGACGCGGCCGTGCGTATTCTGGGCGATGTCTGCCGCGCGGCGCCGGGACGCGCATGAAAAACGCCCCCCGTTTCCGGGGGGCGTCTTCCCAGTACGTCCGGCGCGGGCGCCGGTCGCCTACATCTTGCTCTTCATCTCGCCCTTGTTCATCTCCATGCTCGCCTGGGCGACCAGGGCGCCGAACTTCTGGGCGCTCATGGCGTAGTCGTGCAGCGCCTTCACGCCTTCCGGCGTGCTCGCCGACGCCACCGTCACCACGCCGACATCGGTGTTGAAGTTCTCGACCGTGACGTCCTTGCGGTCCATGAACTTCGTGTGGCCGATGCAGAGGGGGCACAGCTTGGCCTTCTGGTCCGCCGCCATCGTGGGAATCGTGGCTGCGCGCTTCATGCACTCGGCCTCCGACTTCTCGAACGAGGGCATCATCGACTGGTCCACGGTGGCGAGTGTCTCGACGTATCCGGTCTTGGTCGGGAACACACTGTGCCGGATGGTGGGCCCCAGGGCGGGATCCATCATCCACGCCGAGCACACCGGGCAGTTCATCATCTTGTCCATCGCCTGCTGCGGGGTCATGGTGTCCGTCTTGGACTCGGTGCCCGCGAATGCCATGGTTGCGACCATAATAGCCGCAAAAGTACAGAGAACGCGTTTCATACGCGTACGCCTCCTTGCTTGCCGAATTGAGTTGGAGTTCTCACGAGCGGCCCCTCGGGGCCACGGAAAAGCGCGTGTCTATCACCGGATACGAACGGTGACCGACAGACGGATGCAACGAATTCTCTCCCCGGACGTTCCCGGCGTCAAGGGCCGTTGCAGGGGGTCGGTGGCCGGCGCGGTAACGATCTGGCCGGCATAGAGTTGCGCGGTCGAGAATCTCCTTGCGGGAGGGCGGAGGGTCTGGCAGACTGGCGGGTGGACGATCGCCGCGTCCTAGATCACGGATACATGAACGCAACCAAATTCTACGCCTCAACGGTCGGTAGAAAGTTCATCACCGGCCTGTCCGGCTTCTTCCTCATTCTGTTTCTGGTCGTTCACCTGGGTGGGAACCTCACCCTCTTCGTCGGACCAGGAACGTTCAACAGCTATACCCATCACGTCGAATCCCTCGGGCTGCTCCTGTACGCGGTCGAGATCGGCCTGCTGCTGATCTTTCTCCTGCACATCGTGACCGCGCTCACGGTCCAGCTCGAAAAATGGCGCGCCCGTCCGAAGGGATACGCCGTCACGGCGTCGAAAGGCGGGCCGAGTCGTAAGACCCTCGCCTCACGCTCGATGATCATCACCGGGCTGGTTCTGATCGTCTTCATCCCCATCCACGTCTGGATGTTCAAGTTCAACCAGGGACATCCGTCGCCGGAGATCATGTTGAACGGCAAGGAGATGCGCGACTTGTACACGCCGGTGGTCATGGCGTTCAAGAATCCGCTGATCGCGTGGGGATACGCCACGACCATGTTCCTGCTCGGGTTCCACCTGCGTCACGGGTTCTGGAGCTCGCTGCAGTCGCTCGGCGCGCTGAACCCGCGGATGCTGCCCCTGGTCTACGCGCTGGGACTCGTGGTGGCGATTCTGCTGGCGGGTGGTTTCCTGGTTCTGCCGCTCTGGATTCACTACGTTGTGCCGGTGCCCGGCGCATGAGAACACGCGGGATGCAATTATGATCGATACCATCAACACGCTCGACGCCCGGATCCCCGCGGGCCCCGTGGACCAGAAGTGGGACCGGTACAAGGCCGAGGCCAAGCTGGTCAGCCCCGCCAACAAGCGCAAGTACACCATCATCGTGGTCGGCACCGGCCTGGCGGGAGGATCCGCCGCCGCGTCGCTGGCCGAGCTGGGCTACAACGTGCTGTCGTTCTGCATCCAGGACACGCCCCGCCGGGCCCACAGTGTCGCGGCGCAGGGCGGTATCAACGCCGCCAAGAACTACCAGAACGACGGCGACAGCGTGTGGCGTCTCTTCGTGGATACGGTCAAGGGCGGCGATTTCCGATCGCGCGAGGCCAACGTCTACCGGCTGTCGCAGTTGTCGGTGAACATCATCGACCAGTGCGTGGCCCAGGGTGTGCCCTTCGCGCGCGAGTACGGCGGCACACTGGCCAACCGGTCGTTCGGTGGCGCCCAGGTGTCCCGCACGTTCTACGCCCGTGGCCAGACCGGCCAGCAGCTCCTCCTCGGGTGCTACAGCGCCCTCATGCGGCAGGTGCATGCGGGCACGGTGAAGATGTTCTCACGGCGCGAGATGCTCGACCTGGTTTTGGTCGACGGAAAAGCGCGCGGAATCGTGTGCCGCAATCTGATTACGGGCGAGGTGGAGACCTACGCGGGCGACGCCGTTCTGCTCTGCACGGGTGGATATTCGACGGTGTTCTTCCTGTCCACCAACGCCGTCAACTCCAATCCGACCGCGGCGTGGCGCTGCCACAAGCGCGGGGCGCTGTTCGCCAATCCGTGTTTCACCCAGATCCACCCGACGTGCGTGCCGCTGCTCGGCGAATCCCAGTCCAAGCTGACCCTGATGAGCGAGAGCCTGCGCAACGACGGGCGCGTGTGGGTCCCGAAGAACAAGGGTGACAAACGGCCGCCCAACCAGGTGCCGGCGGCCGACCGCGACTACTTCCTGGAGCGGATGTATCCCGCCTTCGGGAACCTGGTGCCACGCGACATCGCCTCCCGCGCCGCCAAGCGCATGTGCGACTCGGGCCTCGGCGTGGGGAGCACCGGCTACGCGGTGTACCTCGATTTCGCGGACGCCATCCAGCGGCTGGGCCAGGACACGGTGCGCGACCGCTACGGCAACCTCTTCCAGATGTACGAAGAGATCACCGGTGAAGACCCCTACCAGACGCCGATGCGTATCTATCCCGCGCCCCACTACACGATGGGCGGGCTGTGGGTCGACTACGGCCTGATGAGCAACATTCCGGGTCTCCACGTGCTGGGTGAGGCGAACTTCTCCGACCACGGGGCGAACCGCCTCGGCGCCAGCGCGCTCATGCAGGGGCTGGCGGACGGGTACTTCGTGATTCCGTATACGCTGGGCCACTACCTGGCGACGTCCGGGGTCCTCAAGGAAAAGGTGACCACCGATCACCCGGCCTTCAAGGAGGCCGCGGCGCAGGTCGACGCGGCCACGAGGAAGCTCCTGTCGATCAAGGGAAAGACGACCGTGCGCGACTTCCACTGGCGGCTGGGGCGCATCATGTGGGACGACGTCGGCATGAGTCGGTCGGCTGAGAGCCTCAAGCGCGCCATCGAGCAGGTGCGCGCGCTGCGCGCCGAGTTCTGGGAGAGCGTCGATGTGGTCGGCGGATCCGATTTCAACAAGGAGCTCGAGTTTGCCGGCCGGGTCGGCGATCTGCTCGAGCTGGGTGAAGTGCTCGCGATGGATGCGCTTGAGCGCGAGGAATCGTGCGGCGGACACTTCCGCGAGGAGCACCAGTACCCCGACGGAGAGGCGAAGCGTGACGACGAGGACTTCGCCTACGTCGCGGCGTGGAAATACAACGGCCCCGACCAGGCCGAGTCGGTGGTCAAGGAACCACTGACTTTCGAAGACGTCAAACCGACGAAACGAAGCTACAAGTAGGCGGCAACGGATGAATTTCACGCTCAAGATCTGGCGCCAGGCCGGCCCCAAAGCGCCCGGCGCCTTCAGGACCTACGAGGTATCCGGGATCATCCCGGAGATGTCGTTTCTCGAGATGCTCGACCATCTCAACGAGCAGCTGGTGAAGCGGGGCGAAGACGTCGTCGCGTTCGACAGCGACTGCCGCGAGGGTATCTGTGGCACCTGCGGCCTGGTGATCAACGGTCTCGCGCACGGGTCGCGCCTGGGCTGCACGACCTGCGAGCTGCGCATGCGCCACTTCCGCGACGGCGCATCCATCACCGTGGAGCCGTTCCGCAGACGCACCTCCTGGCCGAAGATACCGTCGAGT
>CAZCQM010000191.1:0-555 GCA_964500785.1 uncultured bacterium | reverse complement strand
CGCTTTTCCGGTGGTCAAGGACCTCGTCGTCGACCGCAGCGCGTTCGATCGCATCGTTCAGCGCGGCGGTTACATCACGACCAACGCAGGATCGGCGCCCGATGCCAACGCCATCCTGATTTCGAAGGACATTCAGGAGGACGCGATGGACGCGGCCGCCTGCATCGGGTGCGGCGCGTGCGTGGCGGCCTGCCCCAACGCGTCGGCGTCCCTGTTCGTGAGCGCCAAGATCTCCCACCTGGCGCTGCTTCCCCAGGGAGCACCGGAACGGGAAAAGCGCGCGCTGGGAATGATCGACCAGATGGACCGGGAAGGCTTCGGCAACTGCTCCAATCATGCCGAGTGCGAAGCGGTGTGTCCGAAGGAGATCTCCATCACGAACATCGCCCGCATGCGCCGCGAGTTCATGGCCGCCGTGCGCCGATCCGGGGCTTCCCACGACGACGGGGAGTGATTCTCAAACGTCATGCCGCGGACGCGCCGCACGCCCACGCCCCGACAGCTTTCCGATCGTACGGTCCGCCTGATCCTCATCGTCGCGGCGCTTGCGATTCG
>CAZCQM010000190.1:0-5715 GCA_964500785.1 uncultured bacterium | reverse complement strand
TGACCGTCATCCAGCAGACCATGCTCCGCGCCGGCTCCTGGCTGCGACGCCTTCAACACCCCTTCGTTCGTCCCCA
Organism: uncultured bacterium; assembly: GCA_964500785.1. Lineage (GTDB taxonomy): Bacteria > Krumholzibacteriota > Krumholzibacteriia > WVZY01 > JAKEHA01 > JAKEHA01. Next base: position 5,639 of record CAZCQM010000190.1, on the reverse strand, counting down.
CGCCAACTGGATACACGTCCTATTCGCGAAAGACGGTATCCGCTAGTCATCGTTTCCCGACGGACGCCGTCCGGGCATCGAGGTACTCGAAGATGACGTCCATCGCGGGGTCCCGATTCGCACGGTAGTCCTCCGACGTCGACTCAGCCGCCAGGTGGGGCGCGATCCACGTGCGGTAGTCATCGGAGAAGGCGTCCTGCCAGAAGCGACTCGACGCATTCGCCACGAGTCCGCTGTAGGGAAGGACGATCTCGTTTCCCTCTCCGACGAAATTCGGGCTGGAGCCGGTGGGCTCACCCACGAAGATTGCGCGGGAGTCGCGATCGAGCCAGTTGCAGAAGTTCTGGCAGGCGCTGAACGTCTGCCGCCCGGTGATGACGAAGAGATGCCCCTTGCGATCGATGTCATGCGACGCGATGATGGCATTCGCCAGCGGCCTCGCCAGTGTGTTGTTGCCGCCGTTGTTCACGCGTACATCCACCACCAGCGCCCGGACTGGATGCGCATCGATGAATTCGAACAACCGCCGGGAGAAATCGGAAAGCGATTCGTCTTCCTGATCGCGGACCGAATGGAAGCCCACGTACAGGATCCCGGAGTCCTCGAGAAAATCGAACCAGTAGTTCTTGTCCGAGTTCTGACGCCACAGGGGAAGGGGGTCCGACGCCCCATTCGACATGTCCACCCAGACCGATCCATGGCGCGTGTCGTGGAACGCGGCCAATGGAATCGGTTTGACGCTCACGCGCGTCTCATGCCCGTCCGTGTCGGCGACGGTGATATCGACCGCGTCCAGACCCGGGCAGACACCCAGCGCGTTCAGCGTCTCAACGCATCGCATCGGAATCGGGAGCAGCCAGCGAACCCCCTGGGAGTTGTCGCGCGGCACCACGGTGGACACACGCGCCACAGCCTCGCGGACCGGAAGGTCACCGATGCGCACCACGCGCTTGCCCACCAGCTCCGCATAGTCGGGCGTGGCCCCGCGGATGAACCAGCCGTCCTTGAAGTCGTAGAAATCGACCGGCAGCGAATGGAACGCAAGGGCACCCTCCGTAGGCGGGAATACAACGGAGTGTCCGTCGTTGACCCGCACAACGAGCTGCATCAGCGCCACCGCGATTTCGTAGTCCTTCATCTTCGGTATCGCTTTCAAGATGCGCGCGGTCTCGTGGTCCCAGTCCGCGCGCGAGATGTAGCGGAACGGCGCGTAGTGCGTCTCGGCGAAACGCTTGGTGAGATACGCGATGTCGATGCGCCACCCCTCGGCTCGCGAGATATCCCCGGGGACGGCGGGCAGGATGCGTTCGTGGAATTCAGCGGTATCCCGGATCGAGTTCAGATCCGCGTCGGTCCGGATCAACTCCTCGCGGTGGGGCAGGCCGACCTGGATCGCGCGATCCAGATCGTCGATCGCGGCTTCGGTGTGGCCCGTGAGCGCCAGGCAACACGCGCTGTTGTACAGGCTCACCCCTTCGAAGAAACCCAGCGAAACCGCCCGTGCGTAGTGGTCGACGGCCTCGTCGTAGCGCTTCAGGTGGTATTCGGAAGTCGCGAGCCGATACCAGAAGCCACCCTGGTCGGGGTTCTCGGCCGCCAGGTCGCGGTAGAGCGAGGCGGCCGTGTCCCACTGGCTGTCACGGTACGCGGCATCGGCCGCGTCAAGGGATCGGGCAGCCACGCTATGGCTGTCCGCGGCACGGGCCGAATGCAGGGGCAGAAGCGCCGCAAACAATATGCCCAGGAGAACTATGCGATGCATGGCGGGTCCTCTCGTGCGGGCTTGAGACGGAACGACGGGCACTCGAGCCCTAATACGGCTCGAACGGCGAGAGGTTACACGCAAATGGGACGGCCGGAGCCGGGGGATGGATCGCGACGGGCGGATTTGCGCCGGGTGGGAGCCGCGCGTAGATTAGGGCCCCATGCGCACGTTGGTCTGGTTCCGGGGAAAGGACCTGCGGGTCTCCGATCACGCGCCTCTCGTCGATGCGGCGGCCGCGGGCGAGGTCGTCCCGCTTTTCGTGATCGATCCGGTCTTCTTCGTGCCGGAACGGGCCCGGCAACTCCCCCATCGCATGCAGTACCTGCTCGAGTCGCTGGACGAGTTGTCACGGACGATCGCGTCCCTCGGTTCCCGGCTCGTGCTCGTGCGCGGCCGGAGCGTCGAGGTCGTCCCGCGCTTCGCGCACGACTGGAAGGCCGATCGCGTGGTGGCCCACCGCTGGGTGGAACCGTTCGGGCGCGAGCGCGACCGGCGCATCGCGGAATCACTTCATGTCCCTTTCGACCTCTACGAGGGTGAGACGCTGGTCGCGCCGGGGACGATCCGGACCGGGACGGGTCAGCCGTTCTCGGTATTCACGCCTTTCGCGCGCGCGTTCCAGGCGGCCGCGTCCGTGGCGCCGCCGCTGCCCGCGCCGACGTCCCTTCCCCACCTTCCGGCCGACATCGCGGTCGGCACCGAGGCGGTTCCCACGTGTGAGTCGCTTGGAATCGTCCCCAACCCCCGCGTGCTGACCGGCGGTGAGTGTGCCGCGCGCGAACGGCTGCGCGCGTTCGTCGATCACCGGCTGAGCGCCTATGCCGGTGACCGCAACCGCCTCGACCGCGCGGGCACCAGCCGCCTGTCGCAGGATCTCAAGTTCGGCACGCTGTCCGTGCGGTCGGTGTGGGACACCGTGTCGCGCGCGCGCGGTGACGGGGCGCGTACCTTCCGGAACGAGATCCTGTGGCGCGAATTCGCGCACTCGACGCTGTGGGACCGGCCCGGGCTCCTCGACGAGCCATTCCGCCCTGAGTTCGAGGACTTCCCGTGGGTGCACGACGAGTTGCGCTGGCGCGCGTGGGTGGATGGAACGACCGGCTATCCGGTGGTCGACGCCGCGGCGCGGCAGCTCCTCGGCGAGGGATTCGTCCACAACCGGGCGCGCATGATTGCCGCGAGCTTCCTGACCAGGCACCTGCGCGCCGACTACCGCCTGGGCGAGGCGCATTACATGACGTACCTCACCGACGGTGACTGGGCGCAGAACAACTTCGGCTGGCAGTGGTCCGCGGGGTGCGGGTGCGACGCCCAGGCCTACTTCCGCGTCTTCAACCCGATCCTGCAGGGAAAGAAGTTCGATCCCGACGGCGACTACGTCCGGCGGTGGGTTCCGGAACTCCGGGAGATGCCGGCGCGGTGGATCCACACGCCGTGGGACGCGCCGGACGACGTGCTCCGCAGAGCGGGGGTGTCTCCGGGGAGATCGTATCCGCGACCGATCGTCGACCACGCAACTGCCCGCACGGAGTTTCTCGAGACCGCGCGATCGCACATGAACGAACGGTGAGAACTCTCGTGGACTATCCGGCGCCGTCGGGAGGCGTGTCCGAGATCGCGTCGGATAGCTCGTTGACGTCGCCGGGGCGACGGGGGAAATACTCTGCCAGCGCGGTGCCCGCCGCGGTGATGCCTTCCACCAGGCCGTCGGCGAAACGCCCCTCGGCGAAGCGCGATTCCACCTGCGCCACGATCTTCGACCAGAAGCCCTTCGGCACGGCGGCGTGAATGCCGGAGTCGCCGATGACGGCGAAACGCCGGTGACGGACGGCGACGAAGAACAGGACCCCGTTGCGCTCGCGCGTTCGCGTCATGCCGAGCCCCTCGAACACCCGCGCCGCGGCCACCGCCGCCGCCTCGTCGGTCCGATCCTGGAGGTGAACGCGAATCTCGCCCGACGTCCGCGTCTCGAAGACCCGGATCGCCTCGACCACGCGGTCGCGTTCGTCCCGGGTGAGGAAGGTGCGGGTGGTATCGCGATGCTTGCGGTGAGCGCTTCGCGAGAGAAGGGCGCCGGCGATCCAGAGCACGACCGCCAGCACGGCCAGCACCGCGATGGTTCCGCCGGTCCAGGCCGGCCACGTGTCCGTGGGGGGCGCGAACCAGTCGCGGACGGCGAGCGCGACCGCGAGCATCATGAGGATGCTGCCGCTCGCGGCCAGAAAAGCCGCTACGGTTCGACCGGTTCGTGCGCGAATGGACCTTTCCATGAGTATCACCAGCTTCCGGATGCGCCACCGCCGCCGAACGATCCACCCCCGAAGGACCCGCCGCCGAATCCGCCCCCACCGAACCCGCCTCCGCCCCCGATGAAGGGGCCACCGAAGAAACCGCCCGGCCGCCGGCCGCCCGCGCCGCGATGCGACAACGTCGCCTGGCGGCCCAGTCGGGCGACGAGAAGGATGAACCCGAGGACAACGCCGACGATGATCAAGGCCGCCCAGGGCGGAAATTGATCGGAGCGTTCGGGAAGCGGCTGTCCGCCGGCGACGCGCGCGATGGACGACGCGGCCCGCAGCAGACCGTCGCCGTAGCGTCCCTCGCGAAACGCCGGTGCGATGTCGTAGCGGATGATGCGTCCCGCGACCGCGTCGTTGATGGTCGCCTCGAGCCCGTAGCCGACTTCGATGCGGACCTTGCGGTCCGCCAGCGCGACGACGATGAGGGCGCCGTTGTCCCGATCGCCGCTTCCCGGTCTCCATTTCTCGGCCAGCGCGAGCGACACGTCTTCGATGGCGTCACCCTGCAGGGACTGGAACACCGCGATGCCGATCTCGAGGCCCCGTCGATCGAAGGCCATCAACGAGTCTTCGATGACGGCCCGTTCGTCGCGCGACAATACGCCCGGCGCGTCGTAGAGGAACCGCGCCGGCGCGGCCGGAAGATGGACACGAACGCCCGGCGCGGCGAGCACCGCGGGGGAGGCGAGCAGGAGCGCCGCGAAGAGGAATCGCGAAAACCGCTGCATCACGCCGCCCGGGCTAGAACTTCACGGGCGGGGGCGTCTCGGCGCCCTCGCTCGCCTCGAAGTAGGCCTTGGGGGCGAACCCGAACGCACCCGCCAGCATGCTGGTCGGAAAGCGTTTGACCGCGACGTTGTACTTCTGGACCGTCTCGGTGAAGCGGCGCCGCTCGACGGCGATCCGGTTCTCGGTCCCGGCCAGTTCGTCCTGCAGCGCGAGAAAGTTGGCGTTGGACTTGAGCTCCGGATACCGCTCCACGGTGACGAGCAACCGCGAGAGCGCGGACGACAGCTCGCCCTGCACCTGGTCGAACTTCTGCAGAGCCTGTGGGTCGTTCAGCATCTCGGGGGTGACGTTCAACTTTCCCACACTGGCGCGGGCTTCGACGACCCGGGTCAGGGTCTCCTGCTCGAAATTCTTCGCTCCCTTGACGGTTTCGACCAGGTTGGGGATCAGATCCGCGCGCCGCTGGTAGACATTCTCGACCTGGCTCCACGCCTGGCCGACGCCCTCGTTGAGGCTGACCAGAGAGTTGTAGCTGGAAACGCCCCAGATGACGCAGAACACCAGAACAACGACAAGGCCGATGGCAACTAGCTTTCCCACAGGCAACCTCCTCAGGCTGGGGATTCGACCATAGCATACACACGAGGCTGTGTGCTATTCTGCGGTATCTACCATGTCCATGAGGTGACCATGCCCGACAAGATCGACCGAGACAAGACCGCCAGTATCGCCGTCTTCTGCGATTTCGAGAACATCGCCATCGGCGTGCGCGAGTCCCGCTACGACGACTTCGATATCAGCCGTGTGCTCGAGCGCCTGCTCCTCAAAGGGAGCATCGTGGTGAA
>CAZCQM010000189.1:0-5716 GCA_964500785.1 uncultured bacterium | reverse complement strand
ATATCGGATCCACCACGACGACGCTCGCCAGACTGTCGGCGCCGGTGTTGAAGACGCGAAGCGAGTAGGTGATCAGGTCTCCCGGCTGTGCGTCGGGACGATCCACCGTCTTGTCCATCGCAAGCCGGCCCGAGTTGCTCGAGAGAATCGAGAGGACGTCGGCCGCGCCGGCCGTCAGCACCAGAGGTGTTCCCGAGACGGATTGCGACGCCGTGATCGAGACCGTCACCGTACCGCCCGGCGGCGTCGACAGCGGCACGAACACGCGCAGCAGCACATTCAACACGCCCGCGCCCGGGCCGTCGGGATCGAGGTCCCCGTCCGCGGGGGCCAGCGGCCGGTCGCCGGCGTCGTATGTCCCGTTGCCGTTCGCGTCGTAGAACCACAGCGACACGAACGACGAGTCGTTGACCGCGGTCAGGTCGACGTGTCCCGCCGTGCCCGCGGTAATCCGGTGCGGAAGGTCGATGTGCGACCCCGCACCCACCGGATACGCCCCGCCCGCCGAAAGCGTCATGGTCCCCACGTCGGCGAAATCGACGGTCAGGCTGTCGCCGGCGGCGGCGGCGACCGGCCCTACGGTGTCCGGGGTGAGCGACACGAAGCCGACGGGATTCGTCTCCATCACGAGCACGGAGTCCGGGGCGACGTAGAACGAATAGGTCCCGTCGCCCAGGGTCGAGACCGACGTGCCGCTTCTCTGCTCGCGAACCGTCACGCCCCCCAGCCCGATGTCACCGGCTCCGAATGTGCCGTCGTGATCGCGGTCGTCGAACACGCGCCCGAGAACCAGAGCGCGCGTCTCGCTGACGAGCGCGACGCTCTCGGCCAGGTTCGGCGGCCGGCTCGACCACGCGTCGATGATGGCCGTGTGCGAGCTGTTCGCGCCCGGCGGAACGTCGACCGTCACCGTGTAGTCCCTGAAGCCGCCGGGACTCAACAGCGAGGTGAAGAACGGCGTCGAGTGTGTGACCAGCGTGTCGCCAATCGCAATACTCCCCGCCGGCCACCCGGCCGGAGGCGTCCATTGCACCCGCATCGAATCGGGGAAAGAGCCCGCGTTGCGAACGCGCAACAGCGCGGTGTACATCACGCCCGGTGCCGCCGCGCGCACGGACTGCCCGCCCTGTCCCGTCCCCGGCGATCCGATCAGCCCGAGCCCGTTCCCGTCGATGACGAGGTCGGGTTGAGGCGGACCGACGATGTCGACCCGCGCCTTGATGCTCTCGAAGGACTCCGGGTGATTCTGCGAAGTAATGTCCAGGATGTACTGATACGAATTGACCAGTACGCCCGCCGGAACGACGACGGAGAACGTGTAGATGCGCGTCCCGCCCGACGGAATCACCGGCGTGATCACGGGCGACGCCGCGCCGTCGAGCCGGGCCGTCCACGCGGGGATGGGGTTCCAGGCGACCTGGTAACTGTCGCCCGTCGGACCCTGGTTCTGGATCTCCACGGTGTAGTAGAGCGTGGCGGGCGCCGGTGTGACCTCGAGCGACGTGCCGCCGGCGCCCGTGCCGATGGCACCGAACACGCCGTCGCCGTTTCCATCGATGACACCGTCGACGATGGCCGGCGGCACGACGACGACGCGCCCGGTCACGCTGTCGAGGAAGAACGGCTTGTCGTTCTTGTGGGTATCCAGGATGACGTTGAAGGTCCCGCCCGTCGAACTCCCCGGCACGATGACCTGGAACGCGTAGGTGCCGGCCGGGATGTTCGTCAGCGGAACCGCGCTGCCGTCGAAGGTGACGGTCCAGCCCGCGGGCGTGCTCCAGAAGACGTCGAATCCGTTGAGCCCCGAGATGTTCTGGATCACGACCTGGAACGTGGTCGTGTCCCCCGGGAAGACGGTGTGGATCGAGGTTCCTCCGAGTCCGGTGCCGATCGGGCCGTAGACGGCGGCGCCCTGGCCGTCGATCGTCATGTCCATTTCGCTCGCACTTCCCACGCTGATGCTGGCCGACACGCTTTCGGTGATCAGCGCCGACACCCCGGACGCCGCGTTCAGGATGGACTCGTAGGTCCCGTAGGCGGCGCCCCCGGGAATCACGACCTTGAGCGTGTACTCGGCCTGTGAAAAGGGTGCGATGGTCGGCGTCACGGTGCTGAAACCCCGATCCACCCCGTTGATGGTGATGGTCGCGGTCCATCCACCCGCCGGCGGCGTCCAGGTGAGCGTGAACGAATCCGGCAGCGCGCTTTCGTTCTGCACGGTGATCGGGAACGTGACCGTCGCGCCGCGTTCACCCGCGTTTGAACTGCCGCCGCCCGCGCCGGTTCCGCTGGCCCCGTAGACGTTGTCGCCACTGGTCGCGATGATCATGTCCACGCGCGGCTCCAGCAGGCGAAGAATTCCGTGCACCGAATCACGCTTGCTCGCGTCGCCGCTGCACGCGGCGTTGAGAATCACGCCGTAGTCCTTGCCGGGATTGGGCGAGGGAACCTGCATACGCAGCGTCATGGTGGCGGTACCGCCCGCCGGGACGCTCGCCGTGGTAAAGGTGCCCGTGTACGACGTGCTGTTGTAGAGCACCGACGTGGTGAGTCCGGCGTCGCTCGCAAAGGAGATCGAATACGTACTCGCCGCGTTTCCGGTGTTGCGCAGCGTGATGGCGAAGGTGATCTGCGTCCCCCAGACCGACGTCTTCAACCCGAAGCCGCCCGCCCCGTTGTCGCCGATCACACCGACGCCGTTGCCGTCGATCACGAGGTCGGCGGCCAGCGTGGCTGCCGTGATCGTCGCGCGCAGGCGCGCGCTGTCGACGCGAGTGCCTTGCGCCGTGCTGACCGCGTTGACGATGGTGTCGTAGGTGCCGGCGGTCGCCGCGGGGGGCACGCGTACCTTCACCTGATAGGTGACCGACGACCCGGCGGCGATCGACGGCGTGACGAACGGAAACGCCTGCGTCGTCCCGCCTGCGACGAGCCACGCACTCCAACCCGCGGGGAAGCTCGACGTCAGACTGTAGGTGTCGGCGACGGTGCCCTCGTTCTCGACGACCAGGCTGTACGAGAGTGTGTCGCCGGCCAGCGCACTCCGGGTCGACTGTCCCCCGTTGCCGCTGCCGGAAGCTCCGAAGACGTCGTTTCCGTTGCCGTCGACGGCGAGGTCGACCCACATCTTGTAGATCAGCGAGACGTCGTCGATGTACGTCCACGTCTCGTAGAGATTATCGTAGAGGTTGGCCTGCTCGAAATAAACGCGGACCGTCTGGCCGGCGTACCCCGTGACGTCGTACGACACCGGTGCGACATCGTCATCGCTGCGCCAGCCGCTGTCTTTGTAGATATCGTTCCATTCGGTGAATGCGTAGTCGACGATACGCGCCAGCACCGTGTTGTTCGTCGCGCGGATGTCGGCGTGGAACGGGTCGTAGTAGTCGCTGTCGTACCCCTGCATGCGCCACTTGAAGTTCAGCGTCGCCCGCGAAATGCCGGCCGGAATCGTCACCTGCTGGTACATGTAGCCGTAGGTGTCCGTCACCTGCGCTGTGTACTTGAAGCCCAGCAGCGCCGAGTAGCTCCCCGAATAGGGCAGGTCGAGCGCGACCAGGTGGTCCGCGTACGTGGTGTTATAGGTGGCGCCGCGGAACGCCCCGTTCACCCACGCAGACCCGAACGCCCCGGTTTCGAATCCACCGTTGGTGATCAGCTCGCCCGCGCCCGCAACCCCGGGTATGAGGCACGCGAGCAGCGAGCCGACAATGACGCGATGAACGAATCTCATGTCACTTCAACCCCTCGAAGTCGGCAAGCAGCCAGTCCGACAGCACCATCTGGATGCGGATCCCGAAGCCGCTGCTCCACGAATTCGCGCCCAGCACGTCGGGCTCCTGGAATCCGTTGACGCTGTAGCCCGCTCCGATGCGCACCGAGCGGAACAGGAGGCGCCCCACCTCGACGCCGGTCCCGAACTGCACCGATCCGCCTCCGCGCACCGCCACCGCACGCCCCCAGGTGTCCAGGTCCCAGGCCGGCGCGAAGTGCCAGACGTACTGGCCGAGCACGAGATCGGTGTTCGTCGTGCGCGCGATCTCGTACGACCAGTCTTCGACGTGTTTGCAGGCGTACTTGAGGCGCACCTCGTGCACCGGCGACGGCATGACGTTGACATCGACCGATGCGATCAGCCGCCAGCGGATCGCCTCCGGATCGATGGGCGCGTAGCGGTCGTAGTAGCTCTTGATCATCGCCAGCGACTGCACCGGCGCCCACGGCGAACGATACGTCCCGGCGAGTGTCGTGTAGTACTGCGTGCCGTCGTGGTTTTCATCCCGCAATACCAGGCTGAGAATGTTCTTGGTCAACCACGCGAATCCCCCACCCATCTGCTGGGCCGCACTCAAACGCAGCAGATGTTTGCGGCTCAGGGTCTCCCACCGGTATTCGTAACCGCCGTCGACGAAGTACGAGCCCGCCTTCTTCGACCCCAGCCCCGTCGTCAGCGAGAGGTACTCTTCGTCGTCGCGGCCGGAGACCGAAGTGAATCCTTCGATACCGACGGTCGCACCCGTGTGTTGATTCAGGCGCAGCTTCTGGCGGATGCCGCTGACCGCGCCCATGCGCGCGTCGCCCGCCGCGCGATCCATCGCGTAGCGCGAGTACGCCTGCATGCCGTTGGAGAGTGTCCCCTCGACCCCGGCCGTGATCTGATTCGTCGACGGCCGGCCGCTCGCGGAGAGATACTCGTGGGTCGCAATGGCGCGAAAGCGCTCCGCCAGCGGAACCGCGAGCGTCGTCTTGAGGCGGTTCGGATAGTCGTCGACCACGTCGCCGCTCACGTGCTGCTCGAGCGCGCTCGAGATGCCAAGCGTCCCACGGTTTCCCACCGTCACACCCGCGAGGGCCAGGACGCCACGCGCATCGTCGCGACCGGCCCCGGTCGCCGCCGGCGCGGGCTGGTCGTGGCGCGCCACGCGCAGGCCCGCGGACATCTCCAGCAGGCGCCGACGGTAGTCCAGCGTGGTGCGCGCGGTGGAACGTCTCTCGTCGGTTCTCTGCAACTCGTGGACGTAGCCATCGGCGTTCCACATCAACCGGTCGGTCACGGCGTAGCGGCCGTCGAACCCGGCCTTCAGGCTGGCGAGCTCGCTGTCGGAGCCGCGGAAGGATGGGTTCGAGAAATCGCCGTCGACGCGGCGCAGATAGAGATCGAGCTTCGACAGGTCGTGCGTCGCATCGAGGCCGACCTTGTACGCGTTGCCCGCGCCCGCGAGTTCGTCGTCGCTGCGCGCCACCTCTCCACCCAGCCGCAACCCGCGCCACGTGGCCTCGCCGTCCGCGCCGTACAGGGCATACGACGGACCGTCTCCGGAGTTGGTAACACCCGTGACTCCCAGCCGGTAGCGCTGGCTCTGCAGCGCGTCGGCGCGGAGCCCGAAGGTATAGGTGCCCGCCACACCGCTCTCGGTTTCGTACGTGACGGAGATGGAATTCGGGTTGAGGTCGCGATCGGTGACCGGCACCGGCTCCATGAACAGGATGGACCCGTCGTACGGGTTGATCGTGTAGTCGCGACGGCGCGCCATGACGCGGGCCTCGATGACCTTCTCCGGCTGGAAACGGTCGCGCGTCTCGACGATGACACGCTCGGAGTTCTCGACGATCGGCGCGCGGGACAGGTAGTAGAACCCGCTGGTGCCGTTCGCGGGGATGTCGTCGGTGAAGGTCACGAAGTCGGACTTGGTCACGAATGCGTGCACGCTGTTCG
>CAZCQM010000188.1:0-5767 GCA_964500785.1 uncultured bacterium | reverse complement strand
CGATCTTCGAAGGCGTACGCGACGACATCCACAACGGCGTCATAACCATCCCGACCATCGAAGAACTCGGCTTCGTTCTTCCTCACGAGGGCGGGTCGATGGATGTCTATGCGACCTTTGACGGCGAGCGCCACGTGATGGCGAACGTGGATCCCTTCGACATCCCCGGCATGGCGGCCGCGGTGGCGAGCGCCATGGTGGACGTGATGGTCGGGCAGTAGGCGCGGGCCGGCCTTTCCTTCGCGGCTGGACCGCGAGGACGGCCGGCGCCGGGACCGTGCCGTTGGACGGGGCCCCTGCGGGCCCCGTCCGTGTCTCGCGCCTCGCCTCCCCGGGGAGCCCCGGAAAGGCACGATTGATGCACCGGGTCGGCGGACCATGGAATCCGTCTATTCGAACTGGAAGACGCTGCGGAACGGCGTGGTCGTTTCGGTAATCGTGCTCTATCTCGTGGAGCCCACGATGAGGCTGGCGATCGACGTGATCCCGGGCATCGGCGGGCGTTTCTACCAGATGGTGTGGGACCGTGCAGCGCGGGAGGCCGCCGTCGGGGGACAACACCTCGACTTCGCCCTCCTCGCCGTCCTGTTCTCGGCCGTGACTGGAATCCTGATCGGCCACTTCGCCGCCGACACGGGCTTCGGCCGTATGATGGGGAAACGGAGCCGAAAGAGCACCGCGGCGACACCCCTCTCGTCGCGCTGGACGTCGCGCGCCGCCATCCTGGCGCTCATTCTCCTCACCCCGGTCGCGACCACGACACTCTTGATCCAGTTCGCGGCCCAGCAGATGAAGCTGTCGTTCCAGCAGCGGATCGTGGTGCTGGCGCCCGCCATTTCCGAGGAAACGGAAGAGACGTTATGCGCGCGCTTCGCCGGCCTTCAGGACCGCCGCGACTACCAGAGTCTCAACAACGACATCGACCAGCTGGCCCGCGAGGGCCACGTCAGACTCCCGAAGCCCCTGTTGTAGCTCACAGATTCTCCGTGCTTCTCTTCAGCTCGCGTGAGTGCCGGTACAACTCTTCCAGCGTCATCTTCTTCAGAAAGACCATGCCGCGGGTTGCCCGGATCAGCGCGCTGGGATGTTCGTAGAAGTATTCCGCGCCCAGGCAGGTCTTGATCATCTGGTACTGCTCGACCTGGATTCTCTGCGCGAGTTCCGAGAAGGGCCCGTCGTGCTCGTAGCTGGGGAAAGAGGCATCCTTCTGCGAGATGAACGTGTTCACGAACGCGCTCTGCTGGAGGGCGAACATGTTGAGTGAAACCGGAACGAAGAGATCCGCCTCGCTGGGATGGAACCGGTACCAGACGTTCCGGTATCCCAGAACGGTGACGTCCCCCGTCTTCGACGCTGCCTCGTTGAGTTTGAGAGCTTCCGTGACCGCCTGCAACGCCTTGTAGTGGGTGTCGGGTCCGCTCGCTTCCGGATCGAGCGCAAGCGTGATCACGTCCGGCGACACCTCGCTCAACAAATCCAGGATGGGCGGCACGTCGCGGTCGATGGTGGGCTCGTCGGTGAAGATGTCACCCGTGTAGAAGCCAAGGCGCAAATGGCGGACCGAATCGCCTTTCCACCCGAAGTAGCCCCACAGACATTCGGCCTCCCATTCCCGGCACATCCCCTTCAAGCGCTGGATGTGATCGAGATCCTTCTGCCCCGGATAAGTGCTCTCGAAGTAGTAGATCAATTCTTCGACACGATCGCCGATCGTAGTCGCGTCGGCCTCGTCGTAGGTCTCCACCAGGTTGCGATAGAGGCGCCGCATCTCGCCGTCGTCTCGTATGGCGGTGGAATCTGCCGCGACGCCGTCCAGGTAGCGCCAGACATCCCCGTTGCGCGACTCATGACTCGTCGGATCGAAGTACCCGTGCTCATCGAGCGACGCGAAGGTGTCGGTTCCGATGAACTCCTTGAGCTTTCTCACCTGGCGGAGCATGAACGCATTGGTCACCGCGGTGAACCCGCTGGTCAGCGTCGTGAAGTAGTGACGGGTTCCGTGCTGCCGGATATGTCGAACGATGAACGGCAGACACCCCAGCATCAGATCGTCATGGTGGGGCTCGGTGTGCAGGAACGTCGCCTGCGTGAACATGCGCGTTCCCGCGTCGATCCTATCCCGGAGACGCTGCGCCGTCCGCTTGCAGACCTGACGCGCGTCTCCGACTCCCCTGTCCAGGAGCGCGGCCGTGTACGGGTGCGCCCGGAAGTCGGCTTCGGTGAGCGATTCGATGGTCTTCTGCGTCGCCAGCGCCAGGTCGACGACGGCCCTCTCGATGACCGGCTCGCCGACTTCTTCGGTGGCGACCAGGGCGGCGAGGCGGCGGGCATCGAGATTTCGGGCCGCCCCCCGCGTGAGGTAGAAGCGCGCGTTCGGAAGCACCTGCAACGCGGTTGCGGGGTAACGCACGTGCCGTTCGTTCTGGATGGCGTCGCGAACGATGTCGGCTTTGGCCTCACCGGCGGCGATGACGACGGCCGTGCAGTCCGGATCGTACGTGATGGTAGAGAGCCCGATGGTCACCACGAGACGCCGCCGCGCGACTTCGATGCCACCGAGGTCCACCGCCGCGGCCGCCTGCGTCTCGTAGTTGACGTGACTCAAACGCGTCGTGGAAAAGAGGTCCGATCCCCGGACGTTGAAGCCGATGTGCCCATCGGGCCCGATACCGCCCAGGAAGAATCCGATGCCCCCCAGACCGCGGATGCGCTCTTCGTACTCCGTGCACCATTCGTCGATGTGCTGGATGACGTCCTTCTGAAGCTGCTCCTGTTTGGTGTTGGCCAGGCGGTAGCGGAGGCTCAGATCGACGTCGTCGTCCGGCCACACGTCGCTCAACCTGCGTCCGCGCGGCAAACCGATGCGGCTGCAGTCAATGAGGAGTGCGTTGCGCCGGTCGAGACCGAAGCCGTCGATATAATACCGACTCACGTAGTAGTGGAAGCTGTTGTGGTGAGCCGGATCGATGGGATAGAACTCGTCGATTTGAACGAAACGCAGGCCGCGCATCGCGCACGCGACTCCCGGATCGATGCCGCCCGCCTCCAGCTCGCGCTGCACCGGCTTCCGGCTCCAGCCCTTGAGGAACCGGTCCACCTCTTTGATGAAGTACTCCGGTGTCTTCCCCGTGGGAAGGGCGATGACGCCGTCCGGGTTGTGCTGGACCCATTCGATGAAGCGAAGCGCCGCGAGGGTTCCGAGGGCGGGAAACGAATCGACCACGATCACGCCCAGTTTTTCCTGCGGGGCGTAGGTCAGGACACCGCCCGTTGCTTCCAGCACTCTCTGCTCAACGATGGATTGCACGGGAACCCCTCAGGCGGCCGGTACTTGCGTCTTCGAGCGTGAATTGATGCGATTGCATCATGGCGAGTGAATTCTAAACGCAGTACTCATACCTGTGAGAACTACTTTTATACGCCCGGCACCCGACGGGGCCGAAACAACCGCATCCACGGCCCCGGGTCGGGGCATCCCCATATCAAATAAAGGAGCATTACCATGCACGCACGCAGGGTTTCCTTTGAACTGAAACCGAACAGCCTGAGCGACTTCAACCGTCGTCAGGAGACGGAGATCCTCCCCATCCTCCGCAAGCAGAAGGGCTTCCAGGATGTGATCACGCTGGTCGCGCCCGACAAGAGGCACGTTCAGGCCATCAGCATCTGGGACAAGATGGAGAATGCGGAAGCCTACGACCGCGGCAGCTACCCGGAAGTCACGCGGCTGCTGGCGACCGTAACCGACGGAAAGCCGAAAGTGGAGACGCTGGAGGTGTCGACGACGACCCTCCACAAGACCGCAAACAGGTAGGCCGCTGCGGCGTTCGCTCCACGGCGGGGGGCGGGTACGGGCCCGCCCCCCGTTTTTTCTGCCGGGCGTCGGGGCGGAACATGTTGACAAATCGCCGCTAACGGGCTTGAGTGGGCGGGACGGTGGCCCGCTGCCGGGAGTTCTCGCGGGCCGATCACCTGTCCTCCCAACCCGGAATCTGATACATGTCCGACACGGCCTCCGGCGTGATTGAAGTCCTCAAGGGGCGCGGTGGATTCCTTCGCAACCCCGAACGGTCGTTCCAACCCGACCGGGGGGACCCGTTCGTCCCGCCCCCGGTCATCAGCCGCTTCGGACTGATCACCGGCGCCGAGGTCACGGGCCCGGTCCGAACGGTCAAGCAGGGCCTGAGCCTCACCGACGTGGCGTCGATCTGCGGCCTCGCCCCGGATGCGTTCCGGGAACGGACACCGTTCGCCGAGCTCATGGCGGTCAACCCCGACCGGCGCTTCCGGCTGGGCAAGGGCGGCAATCCATCCATGCGCATCGTGGATCTCTTCGCGCCGATCGGGCGCGGAACCCGCGGGCTCATCGTCTCCCCGCCGAAGGCCGGGAAGACCCGGCTCCTCGAGGAGCTCACCATCGCCATCCACGCGGACGCGCCCGAGGCGCGCATCGTCGTGCTCCTGGTCGACGAACGGCCGGAGGAGGTGACGCACTTCCGGCGCCAGGTTCCGGCCGAGGTGCTCGCCAGCAGCAGCGACCAGTCCGTCGACGAGCACGTCCGCCTGGTGAACATGTGCATGGCCCAGATCCGCTGCGAGATCGAATGCGGCCGCCATGTGGTCGTTCTGGTCGACAGCATCACGCGCATGGGGCGTGCGTTCAACGTGCACGGCTCGGGGTCGGGGCGGACCATGACCGGCGGACTGGATTCGCGCGCGCTCGAGATCCCCCGCAAGTTCTTCGGCATGGCGCGCAACGTCGAAAACGCCGGTTCGGTCACGGTGCTCGCCTCCGCCCTCGTCGAAACCGGCTCGCGCATGGACGATCTGATCTTCGAGGAGTTCAAGGGGACGGGAAACAGCGAGATCGTGCTGGACCGCCCGCTCGCGGAGGCGCGCGTCTTCCCCGCCATCAACCTGCGCAGCACGGGAACGCGGCGTGAGGAGTTGCTCTACTCCGAAGACGAACTCAAGGCCATCAACGTCCTGCGCCGGCAGGCGCTCGCGGTTCCACCGCCACAGGCCATCGAGGGGCTGATCAAACTGATCGAGAAGTATCCCACCAACGAGGACCTGCTCAAGGCCGTGACCCTGGACCCGCGGAACCTGTAGGCCCCGCGCGCATGAAACCACACGCACTCTTCGCCCTCGTCGCGGCGTCATGCATCGCGCTTTCCCTCGATGCCTGCACGCACGGCGATGAGCCGTACCTGGAAGCGTGGGAGGACGGCTCCTATGAGGCGAGACCCGTGACGTCGTACGATTTCGCCGGCCATCGCGACGGGGGGACGACCACCGCCGTGGCCACGTTCACGATGGACGGCGGCGACCGGCTCGTGGTCGAGCTGGAAATCAACTATGACCCCACCCCCGCGCTGGGAGGGGGGCGCTGGCACCTCTCCGGGTCGAAACCTGCGTCCGGCGACGTCCACGCGGAATCCGTGAAGTTCCTCGGCGGTCAGGGCCAGGGCCCGAGTCTCGGCGGGCGCTTTCGCCTGGACGAGAAGGGCAGTCCGCGCTTTCGCGTCGTGCTCCCGTTGCGGCCGGTAGAACGGACCCCCTGGTCCGCGCAGTAACGGTCCTTCCCGCCCCGCATAAACCCTTGTCGTATAAATAGGTTACGCAACATCGCCGAGTGAAAATCCTGCCCGGACCGACGCCGCCGGCCCGATCCCGGTCATCTTTTTGAAACCTTCAACGAACTTTCGGACCGGCGCGGCGTACTCAGAGTAGGACCCCGCGCAGAGGCGGGGCGCAGAGAGGAGGT
>CAZCQM010000187.1:0-5769 GCA_964500785.1 uncultured bacterium | reverse complement strand
CGAGAAATACCTGCTCCTTTTTGTCGACGTGTTAGTAGCGCCAGATTCGCCCGAGCATGACCCACGGCGTGTCGGCACCCGCTTTCAGGAGCGAATAGGTGGTGACGGCGAGGATCGCCAGCACGAGGCCCACGACGAGTCGCAGCCCGATCCGCGGGCGCGGAAGCCACGCCGTCTTCCACGACTGCCGGCGAATCACTACCACGAGGAGAATTGGCGTGAAGATCAGGAGCTGATTGATTGCCGCGAAGACCGGCCCGAGGGCGCCCTCTTCGGGCAGACGGATCCCGCTCGACCAGAGCTGACCGACCCCCAGAACGCCGACCACCCCGATGAGCGCAATCCCGAATTCCCTCCAGGGATGCGCAAAGTCGTCCACCGGCTCCCGCGGCCACACCCGCCGCGCGATACGACTGGCGATCAGCCATCCGCCCAGCGCGACCACGTAGGCGGCCACCAGCGGCGGGTAATGTTCTTGAAACACGTTTCGTCCCTCCTTACTGCATTTCTCGGAGTGGACGGGCTCGTCGCGCTACCCGCCCGGAGACAACAGTCGTTCGAACTCCTCGAACTCCTCCGCCTTGCCTTCCGATCGACACCAGCGGCGGACGATGTCGAGATCGACATTCTTGCGCCTCGCCCTCGCAACGGTAACCGCCTGATCGAGCGAGCCGCGGTCGTGCCAGAACAGGAATCCGGCCAGACGATCCCGAACGCAATCCGTCGAGGTGAGGATATGGAGCAACATGTCATGATCACGAAGCGTCTTCCACTTTCGAATCAGATCCCCTCCCACCGCCAGGGGCCCGTTCGGGAATTCGAGGATGAGAGTGTTGTCGGGGTGTTCGTAGTGATCGTGGACCTGCCGGTAGCCGAGCGTGTGGATGACTTCGCCCGGGACCGCGTCACCCGCGGAGAGCGTCACGATGAAGTCGATGTCGTGCGACTGGCACGCCCGCGGTGCGTACACCGTCGCCGCGCTCCCACCCGTGAGCACGGCCTCGGTGCCGCTTTCGTGCAGCGCCGTGCACACCACGAACGACACCTCACGGAGGCTGCTGCCGCGCGTTATCTTCATAGCGGTTTTCCGGCGCGCCGGGGCCGGGAGCGCCGCCGGGCCGCGACCGCGCGGAGCTCCGGCTCCGCCTCGGCAAGCCGGAGGAGCAGAGCCTTGAGCTCCTTATAGGCGAAGTAGCGCGGGTCGAGGGAGACAACCCGCGCGCGCCCGGAAACGCGGGACGCCAGGACGCCATCCCGATCGAGCGACGCCACGATGGTCTGGACCGAGTAGAGCGGCGCCTCGAGCAGGCGGGCGAGCTCCGCCGGAAACGTCTCCCCCAGCAGGGCGATCGTGACGAGGACCTCGGTGCGGCGGCGGCTCCCGAAGAGGCGGATCCGGTTGGTCGAGATCATGCCGGTATTATACCAATGTTTATTGGTATGTCAACCAACAATCATTGGTGCCGTAGCGGCGGTCGGTTTACTGCCACCCACACACCCGGAACAGTACCCCGAGCGTGATCGACCCGGTCGAATTCTTCAAGTCGGAGTGATATAGCGGCTACGACCCCGAGGTGACGCGCCTTCCCGCGCGTGCTAACATCTCTGTGCTCTCATGAACACCCACTCCTGCCCCGGAGGTGCCGCAATGAAGTACGCACTCGCCGTGACCTCGTTCGCCCTTGCCCTGCTCTGCGTGCACGCCGCAGACGCCGCCTGGGACCAGGACGGCGACCCAATCGCCGTGTACCAGCAGAATCAGACCGGCGTCGTCGCCGTGCCCGACGGCTCCGGCGGCGCGTTCCTTGCGTGGCAGGATGCACGAACTCTGGAACAGGACATCTACGCACAGAGGGTCGCCGCCGATGGAACCGCCATGTGGGGCGCCGGTGGCATTCCCGTGTGCACCGCCTCCGACCAGCAGTGGTCACCCGCAATGGTGTCCGACGGCGCCGGCGGCGTGGTGATTCTCTGGGAGGACGAGCGCAACGGCGGCAGCTCGAACACCGACGTGTACGCGCAGCGCGTCAACGCGAACGGCGTCACGCAGTGGATCGACAACGGCGTCGCCGTGTGCACCGCAACCGGGCGTCAGATCTACATCGACGCGCGTTTCGACGGCGGGACGGTGCTCGCCGCGTGGCAGGACTCACGCAGCGGCTCGCCCGACATCTACGTCCAGCGTCTCGGCTTGAACGGTTCGGCGCTGTGGGCGGCCAACGGCGTCGGTGCCGTACAACTCATCGCGAGCAACCAGAACAACCCCGTCGTCGTCAGCGACTTCGCCGGCGGCGCCATCGTCGCCTGGGTGGACGACCGCAACGCCATGACGCAGGTGTACGCGCAGGAGATCAACCTCTTCGGCAGCGTGGGCTGGACGGTCAACGGCGTCAACATCGACCCCGGCCTGACCGCCGACGACCCCAGCATACTGGAAGACGGCGCCGGCGGCGTGTTCATCGCATACAACGACACCGACGGCGACAGCGACATTTACCTGCAGCGGCGGGCCTCGAGCGGCTCCCAGATGTGGAAGAAGCCGGTACTCGAGTTGGCGGGGCTGCAACAGTACTGCGTCATCACGAGCGACGGCGCCGGGGGCGTGATCCTCGCGTGGCAGGACCAGCGCGACGACTCCGACATCTACGCTCAGCGCGTCACCGGCCTGGGCGCGCGCATGTGGTCCGGCGACGGTGTCGCCGTGTGCAACGATCCCGGCAACCAGTACTTTCCCGCGATCGCGTCCGACGGCGCCGGTGGTGCCATCGTGGCGTGGAAAGACATCCGCGACGACAACGGCGACGTCTATGCGCAGCGCCTCCGCCCCAACGGCGCCGTGCAGTGGGCGACCGACGGCGTGCCCGTGAGCACCGCCTACAACGCTCAGACAGACGTCGTCCTCACTGTCGACGGCGACGGCGCCACCCTGGCCGCGTGGAACGACAACCGCTCCGTGGCCGGAAACGACATCTACGCCCAGCGCATCGAGCCCAATTACGGCGCGTGGGGGATGCCGGAACCGTTGATCACCTCCGCCGTCGACGACCCCGCGGACCAGGGCGGCGACGTGGCGGTCAACTGGAAGGCGAGCGGATACGACACGTTTCTCTACCCCAACATTTATCAATACACGATGTGGCGAGCCGTCGATCCGGTGGCGGCGAGCGCGATGAAGATGGTGACGCTGGCGTCGTTTGCGCCGGAAGACGGCGTGGACGCGGCCGTGCCCGTGGTGCGCAAAGAGACGACCGCGTCGGGCGATTACTACTGGGAGTTGATGGGCACGCAGACGGCCGTGCGTGCGGCCGGCTACAGCATGCTGGTCGCGACGCGCAAGGATTCCACCGGCGGCGACCCGGCGACACACTACTTCCAGGTGATCGCGCACCAGACCGCCGTCAACGGCCACTACTACGTGTCCAACGTCGTGAGCGGGCATTCGGTCGACAACCTCGCGCCCGCCTCCCCGCTCTCCCTGGTCGCACAACGCGTCGGCAACTACGTGCGCCTCGACTGGATTCCCAGCGGCGAGAATGAGCCCGACTTCAGAGACTACGCCGTCTACCGCGCCAACACCTCCAGCATCAGCCCCACACCCGTCTTCTTCCTGAGCTACACCGTCGATGCCATGCTGTGGGACCAGGACGTCACGCCCGACATGCCCTACTACTACATCGTCACGGCGGTCGACACGCACGAGAACCAGAGCGCGCCGTCGAACGAAGCCGCGGTCTTCGCGACCACCACCGGCGTCGGCGACACGCCCGCGCTCACCACGTTGCAGCTCGGCGCCAACGTACCCAATCCCTTCGGCACATCAACCGAATTGCAGGTGGGACTGCCGGCCGGAGCCGACGTGACGGTGGACGTGTACGACGTCGCGGGCCGACGCGTGGCGGCGATATCGGCGCCGGCGATGGGTGCCGGGTGGCACGCACTGCGCTTCAACGGCCGCAACACGCGCGGCGCGCCGCTCCCGAGCGGCGTGTACTTCTACGCCGTTCACGCCGCGGGCCGAACGGCGACGCAGAAGTTCGTGATCGAGCGGTAAGAGCGAAGACGCTCGGGGCTACCACCCCATCGCGCAGCCGTCCTTGCGCTTCTCGGTCGCCCCGCAGTAGACGCCCGTCTTCGGGTCGCGCCAGATCGCCTGGTAGCCGCCGTACGCGCCCACGGACTCGGCCTCCATGATATGCCCGCGCCGCGCGAGCTCATCCAGGACCGACGGCGGGAGACCATCTTCGATGTGCAGAATGCCGCCGTGGGTCATCACGGTGCCGTCGGGGTCGGTGGAGCCGGTGTGGTGGAAGCGGATCGCGTCGCCCGCTTCCTGGAGGTTCATCCCGAAGTCGCGCAGGTTGACGATCACCTGCGCGTGTCCCTGCGGCTGCATGTCGCCGCCCATCAGGCCGAAGGCCATCACGGGCGCGCCATCGATGGTGACGAACGCGGGGATGATGGTGTGGAACGGGCGCTTCCCCGGCTCGAGGCAGTTGGGGTGGCCCTTGTGCAGATTGAAGCACGCGCCGCGGTCCTGCAGGCCGAAACCCAGCCCGGGGATGACGTAGCCCGAGCCGAAGCCGGCGTAGTTGCTCTGGATCAACGACACCATCATGCCGTCTTTGTCCGCGGTGCAGAGGTACGTGGTCTCGCTTCTATTGATGGGCGCGATGTCGCCCGGCTCGTCGGTCTGCGCGGCGTGCGCCATGTCGATGAGGGCCGCGCGCTGTCTGGCGTAGTCCTTGGAGAGAAGCGCCGCGATCGGTGTCTTCGAAAAGTCGGGGTCGGCGTACCAGCGTGCGCGGTCCGCGTAGGCGAGCTTCTTCGCCTCCACCATGACGTGCCAGAAGTCTGCGGAGTCGCGGCCCATCGACTTGAGGTCGAAGTTCTCGATTATGTTCAGTGTCTCCAGTGCCGCGAGCCCCTGCCCGTTGGGCGGAAGCTCCCACACCGTCCAGCCGCGGTAGTCGGTCGAGATGGGATCGACCCACGTCGAGGTGTGTCGCGCGAAGTCTTCCATGGAGAAGAACCCGCCGTTCTCCTCGGAGAACTTCACGATCTCCCGGGCAATGGGCCCGCGATAGTACGCATCACGGCCCTTGCGGGCCAGCAACGACAGCGTCCGCGCCAGCGCCGGGTTCTTGAAGATCTCCCCCTCGCGCGGCGCACGACCGCCCGGCATGAACACCTCGGCGAAACCCGGTTTGTCCTTGTAACGGTCGATGGAATGCTCCCAGGCCTCCGCGATCACGAGCGAGAGCGGGAAGCCGTCCTGCGCGTAACGGATGGCCGCCGCGAGGTCCTGCTTCATCGACAGGCGCCCGTATTTCTTGTGGAGCTCGAACCAGCCGTCGGCGACCCCGGGCACGGTCCAGGAGTAGGGGCTATAAAGAGGGACCGTTCCATCATCGGCAGGAGGAACCATATCTGCCGTCAGCCCCAGCGGCGCCCGCCCCGACGCATTCAACCCGGTGAGCTTCCTCGTCCCGGGATCCCAGACAATGGCGAACATGTCGCCGCCAAGACCGTTCGCCGTGGGCTCCATCACCCCCAGGCACGCGTTGACCGCAATCGCCGCATCAACCGCCGACCCACCCGCCTTAAGGATGTCGACCCCGGCCTGAACCGCCAGCGGCTGCGCCGCACACACCATCCCATGTTCCGCGTAGACGGGCGAGCGAGTGGCAACGCCGCGGGAGGCGAGGGCGGGATGGGGGAACGCAGCGATAGCGGCCACCGTCATCGATGAGGCGGCAAAGCACAGCGTTG
>CAZCQM010000186.1:0-5792 GCA_964500785.1 uncultured bacterium | reverse complement strand
GGCGGAGATCAACGGCGAGATGGGCGACCAGCACGTCGGCCTGCAGGCGCGCCTGATGTCGCAGGCGCTGCGCAAGCTGACGGGGAGCGTCAACCGCACCAAGACGTGCCTGATTTTCACCAACCAGATACGCATGAAGATCGGCGTCATGTTCGGCAGCCCGGAGACCACGTCGGGCGGCAACGCGCTCAAGTTCTACTCCACCGTGCGCATGGACATCCGCCGCATCGCCGCCATCAAGGAGGGCGACACGGTGTCGGGAAGCCGCACCAAGGTGAAAGTGGTGAAGAACAAGGTGGCGGCGCCCTTCCGCACTTGCGAGTTCGATATCATCTACGGCGAAGGCATCAGCTACGAGGGTGACATCATCGATATCGGCGCGAGCGTCGACATCGTCAAGAAGAGCGGCACCTGGTTCGCGTACGGCGACGAGCGCCTCGGCCAGGGCAAGGAAGCGGCGCGGCGCTTCCTCAAGGAGCACCCGGCGGTCGCGGACGAGATCGCGACGAAAGTGCGCGTGCACTTCGGCATCGATTCCACGCCGGCGCCGGAGGCCGGTGTGGCGAAAACCGGCCAGCCGGACGCGGCGGCAGCCCCGGAGGCGACCGACGACGCGATGCCGGCCAACCCGCGCAAGAAGTCGGGTGCGGCTCGCGCGCGCCAGTAGATGTCCGAGCACATCGTCGAGCGAAAACCGCGCCCCCGGGACCGGGTTCTCATCCGACTTTCCGGGGGGCGGTTTTTTGCCATTCCCGAGGCGGCGGCCGCGGGCGCCGTCGTGGGGGCGGAGCTCTCCGACGAGGAGGTCGCGCGCCTCGACCGGCTGGACCAGTACACGCGCGGCAAGGACAAGGCGGTGCGCATGCTCGCGCTGCGATCGCGATCGCGGCGCGAGGTGGAGGACGTTCTGCGCGGCATCGGAGTCTCGGACGCGATCCGCGGCGGAATCATCGCCGAGCTCGAGGAGACCGGGCTCATCGACGACGCGCGCTTTGCGCGCGAGTTCGTCTCGCTCAAGAAGGACGTGCGGCGCATGGGCCCGCACCGGTTGCGCGCGGACCTGAAGAAGCGCGGCCTCGGCCGCGACGTCGTAGAGCAGGCGCTCGCGACGTACGGTGCGGAGGAACAGGAGGCGCTGGCGCGCGCACTGGTCGAGAAACAGATCGGCCGCGGGCCGGTGGACGAGGGCACCGTTCGACGGCTGGCGTCGATGCTGGCACGCAAGGGGTTCGACTACGCAGTCGTCAACCGCATCGCCGCGGACGTGGCGCGGCGTATCGGGCGCGGAGACGATGAGTTCCGCATGGATCTTCCGGACGACGTTTGATCATGGGCAACGACACGCAGAATCGTTACGCGGTGAACCGCCTGGTCGGCGACTTCCTGTCCTATTTCGAGGCGCGCGGGCACACGGTGGTGCCCAGCGCGCCGTTGCTCCCGGAGGACCCCACGCTGCTGTTCACGGCGGCGGGAATGGTGCCGTTCAAGGCCTACTACAGCGACCCCCGCCGGGCGCCCTATCCGCGCGCGGCGAGTGTCCAGAAGTGCCTGCGCGCCGGGGGCAAGCAGAGCGATCTCGAAAACGTGGGGCGGACGTTGCGCCACCATACGTTCTTCGAGATGCTGGGCAACTTCTCCTTCGGCGACTACTTCAAGAAGGAAGCGATCGAGTGGGGGTGGGAGCTTTCGATCGACGTGTGGAAGCTCGACGCCTCGCGTATCTGGGTGACGATCTACGAGGACGACGACGAGGCCTTCGACCTGTGGGCGACGCACATCGGTTTCCCGAAGGACCGCATCCGGCGCCTGGGCAGGAAGGACAACTTCTGGGGCCCGGTCGGGGAGACCGGCGTGTGCGGTCCGTCGTCGGAGATGCACTACGACACCGGCCGCCCCGGCGCGGAGGGTGGCCCCGGGCATGACGACAGCGACCGCTACATCGAATACTGGAACCTGGTGTTCCCGCAGTTCTTCTTCACGGATGCGGGCGCCTACGACCCGCTCCCGCGCCCCGGGATCGACACGGGCATGGGGCTCGAGCGCATCGCGTTCATCCTGCAGGGCGCCGAGGACAATTTCCACACCGACGAGTTCCTGCCCATCCGGCGCTCGATCGCGGCGGCGCTGCCCGCCGGGACCGACATGAGCGCGGCGGCGCTGGCGGTGAATGCGGCGTCCGACCACGTGCGCGCGCTGACCTTCGCCCTGTCGGAGGGGATCATGCCCTCCAACGAGGGACGCGGGTACGTGTTGCGGCGGCTGTTGCGCCGCGCGTTGACCAAGATGCACCCCTTCGGGGTGCGCGAACCGTTCCTGTTCCGCGCCGTCGACGCCGTCGTCTCGACGATGGGGATGCGCTATCCGGAGCTCGCCGCTCGCGTCTCCCTCGTGCGCGACGTGATCAACGCCGAAGAGACGCGCTTTCTCGACACGCTCGAACAGGGCATGAACCGGCTGGAGACGCTGTTCGAGGATGCGAACAAGAAGAAGCGCAAGCAGATCAAGGGCACCGATGTGTTCCAGCTCTACGACACCTTCGGATTTCCGCCCGAGCTGACGCGCGAGATGGCCGAGGACCGCGGGCTCGCGGTCGACCTCGCCGGATTCGAGAAGGCGATGGCGGAACAGAAGGAGCGCGCGCGCCGGAGCGCGAAGTTCCATCGGGTTGAGGAGGGAATCGAGCTGTCGGAAACGGTCCATGGAGAGGTCATCGTCAAGGATGTCGCGCGCACGGAGTTCATCGGCTACGACAAACTCGACTGCGAGGCGGAGGTGGCGACCATCGAGTCGCCGCGCCCCGATCGCGTGGCGAGACAGGACGGCGACGGCGGGTTCGTCGAGTTCACCACCGACCGCACCGTGTTCTACCCGGAAGGGGGCGGTCAGGTGGGCGACGTCGGCTCGGCGTCGTTCGGCGACGAAGCGCTCGTGGTCGTGGATACCTACCGCGCCGGCGACCGGATCGCGCACCTGGCGAGGCTGTCGGCGGAAGCGGCGGAGCGCGTGCGCGACGAGCTCGCGTCGCACCCGGCCGGGCGACTCCACGTGGACCGCGAGCGCCGGTTCGCGACCATGCGCAACCACACGGCGACCCACCTCGTCCACGCCGCGCTGCGGCGGGTGCTGGGCGACCACGTGACGCAGGCCGGATCGCTGGTGGCACCCGACCGCCTTCGTTTCGACTTCCATCATTTTCAGGCCATGAAGACCGACGAGGTCGCCGCCGTCGAACGCATCGTCAACCAGGCCGTCATCGCGGACCTCGCCGTGACCACCGCCAACGTCCCGTACCGGGAGGCCATCGCGTCCGGGGCCATGGCGCTGTTCGGCGAGAAGTACGGCGACGTGGTGCGCGTGGTCACCATCGACGACGTGTCGCGCGAGCTCTGCGGCGGCACGCACCTGCGGCGTACCGGCGAGATCGGTGCGTTCTTCGTGCGCCAGGAGACGGCGGTGGCCTCCGGAGTCCGCCGCGTAGAAGCCGTGACGGGGACGGGGGCGCTGGAGTTGGCGCGCGGCGCCCTGGACGACTGGGGGCGCGTCGCCGCGCTGCTGCGCGTGAGCCCGGCCGACGTGGAGCGCCGTGTCCGAAGCCTGCTCGAAGAGAACGAGGCGCTCGCGGAGCGGCAGCGCCGCGAGCAGGCGAAGCACGCGGAGAGCCAGGCCAGCGACGCCCTCGCGGGTGCGACCGACCTGGGCGGCGTGCGGTTCGTCGCGCTCGAGGTCGATGTGGCCGATTTGAACGCGCTCCGGAGCTACGGGGATGCTCTGCGCGGCAAGATCGGACTCGGGGTCGCCCTGCTGTGCCAGTCCCGGGCCGAGAAACCGGTGTGTTTGGTTGTCGTGGGCGACTCTGCTATAAAGGAGCGGGGAATCCGGGCGGACGACCTGGCGCGCCAGGTCGGGGCGGCACTCGGATACCGCGGGGGCGGAAAGCCCCACATGGCCCAGTTCGGGATTCCGGGGCGGGCGGATTTCGCGCGGGTGCGCGAGTTTCTCAAGGGCGCGCTCTCGTAGGCCCGCGCGGCCCGCAGTGGTGCGGGCTCGCAAGGATTCTTTTACAACGAGGATGTCATGCAGGTTCGTGTTGCTTCCGTTGCCGTGATTCTCGTGTTGGCGGTCGCCGCGGTCGCGCCCGCCCAGGACTACCTGCCGCGCCGCGGACGCGTGCACTCCATCGTGGAGCCGCAGACGGCGGTCATGCCCGTCGACTCCACCATGCAGCTGGTTCCCCGGAACATCCGGCCCCGCGGCCTCGACGCCCCCGTCGACCCGAAGACGTACGTGATCGGCCCCGGGGACAAGTTCGTCGTCTTCCTGCGGCCGCAGGGCAAGCAGTTCCCGCTCGAGGTGCTTCCCGAAGGTCGCGTGCTGGTTCCCAACGCGGGGCTGGTGCAGGCGGCGGGACTGACCATCGAAGAATTCCGCGACGAGCTCAAACAGGCGCTCAGTTCCTACTACCGCGGGTCGGAAGTGTACTGCCAGCTCGTCCTTCCGCGGACGTTCGTCGCGTACGTACTCGGCGACGTGGAGAAGCCGGGACCGGTGCAGATGCTGGCTCCGTTCCGCGTCGACGAAGCGGTGCGCGAGGCGGGCGGAACACTCGATCGCGGATCGCGCCGCCAGATCGAGATCCGGGAGGGCAACCGGGTGGTGCGCACGGTGGATCTGGTCCGGTTCGAGCGCATGGGCGATGCGTCGAGCAACCCCCCGCTGCACGAGGGCCAGATCATATTCGTCCCCGCGAAGGGGCCCACCTGCGCGCTCACCGGAGAAGTGTGGCGCGAGGGGACGTACGAGATACTCCCGGGAGAGACCGCGGCCGACATCCTCGCCCTGGGGGGAGGCTATACCACCAACGCGGACAGCACCGACCTCGTGCTGGAGCGGCTCTCGGACGAGGGGCAGGTCTCCGTGCACCGTCTGACCGATCCGTCGAAGCTGATCATGGAGGATCGCGACGTCGTCGTCATCCCGGACGTGCGCAGCTTCCCCGGCGCCGACTTCGTGCGCGTCCAGGGAGGCGGGGGGCGCGACGGGCGCATCTACCTGGCCGAGGGCGAGACGCTGGATTCATTCCGACCCCGCTTCGTGCGCCTGCGTAACGACTACGACCTGGCCAACTCGCGCATCGAGCGCAAGAAGGAGGACGGCTCCATCGAGTTCATTCCGGTGGACCTGACGCGCCTGGTCGTCGGAGATACCACGTTGAGCATGCCGCTCAAGCCGGGTGACGTGATCAACATCCCACGCCTCGACGATATCGTATTCGTCACCGGAGAAGTGGTCAGTCCGGGCAAGGTTGACTTCCAGCGCGGCCTGCCCGTGGGGCGCTACATCGCCATGGCCAACGGTCCCACCGAGCGCGGGAGCATCGACAAGGTGGAGATCTACGACAGCAGGGGAAACAGCCGAGAGGGCAATCGGGACAGCGTCGTGTACCGCGGGGAGACCATCCTGGTCAAGCGACGTACGGGCGTCATCCTGGGCAACCTGTTCATCGGCTTCGTGAGTCTCACGAGCCTGTTCCTGTCCGTGTACGCCGTCATCAGCAACTAGGGCCGCGTGCCGGCGGGCGGTAGCGACGAAAGGAAGGGATCGGCCATCAAAGCACTCATCCTCGCGGGCGGGAAGGGGACGCGGCTGCGTCCCATCACGCACACGAGCGCCAAGCAGCTCGTCCCCATCGCCAACAAGCCCATCCTCTTCTACGCCATCGAGGCCATCCGCGACGCAGGGATCACCGATATCGCCATCATCGTGGGCGACACGGCCGATGAAGTGAAGCAGGC
>CAZCQM010000185.1:0-5854 GCA_964500785.1 uncultured bacterium | reverse complement strand
GATGGAAGAAGTGTCGTCGCTGGCCGATCGGGTGCTGATTCTGGAAGCGGGAAGCATCGTGTCGGAGTACGCGCCGACCGCGGATGCGAAGAGGCCGACGCGGATGATGCGGGTGTCCGTCGACCCCACCCGTATCGCCGATGCGCTCGACGCGCTGAGGCGCGGCGGCTTCGAGGCGTCGCGAAACGGCCACGGCCTGTGGGTGCGCGTGGATCCCGAGGCGAAGGCCCGTCCGATCGCGCACCTGCTGCAGTCGGATATCCAGGTGAGGGATTTCGACCTGTCTGGTCGAGTCACGGAGGATTCCGAATGAACAGGCGGTCAATGGCATGCATCGCCGTCCTCGTGCAAAAGGAAATCCTGGAAGCGCGACGCAACCGATGGGTTCTTCTCTATGCGGGCGCCTTTGCCCTCCTGTCGCTGGCGCTGTCGTGGCTCGGACTCTCGCGCCTGTCCACCTACGGTCTGTCGGGTTTCGGACGCACTGCAGCGAGCATGATCAACCTGATCATGCTTACCATCCCGTTGATGGGCCTCACACTGGGCGCCACGTCACTCGCCGGCGAACGCGAGCGCGGCACGTTGCTGCTGATGGCGTCGCAGACGTTGTCTCAATTCGAGGTCATGGCTGTCTAGTACCTCGGACTCGGCGCCGCCCTGGTGGCGTCTCTGCTCGTGGGTTTCGGAATCATCGGCGCGTTGATCGCCTACTACGGAAGTACCATGTCGACCGCGGGGTACATCGGGTTTGTCGGTTCGTCCCTCATGCTGGTGCTGGTCTCTCTGGCGATTGGAATGGCCATCGCCAGCTTTGTGCGCCGGAGCGACGCCGCACTTGGTATCGCCCTGTTCGTGTGGCTGGCGATGGTCTTCTTTGGCGACCTGGGGTTGATCGGGGGGAGCGTCCTGGCGAGCCCGGGTACTCGGGTCATGTTCAACCTCGCCCTGCTCAATCCGCTGCAGGTCTTCAAGATCTCCGCGGTGTTGTCCATTCGCGGAAACCTCGACGTGCTGGGACCGGTGGGGGCGTGGGCGGTTCGGTCCTACGGGTCGTCGCTGCCCTTCATGCTCGTCGGGATACTCGTGCTGTGGTCGTTGCTGGGATTCGCGGTCGCCCACGGCGCGTTCCGCAGGCGGGGGGCCGTCTGATGCGCGCCCCGCGTTGGTGGGCCGGAGCTGGAGCCACCGTGCTCACGCTCGTGCTGTCCGCGTGTGGAACTGCCGAGCGCGATGCGCCACCGGATCTGGTCGCAGGCCGCGAGGCCTGCCTCGAGTGCGGCATGCTTATCAACGAGCTGCGTTTTGCCTCCGGGTACGTGGATAGCGAGGGGATCTCGCACGGCTTCGACGACCTGGGATGTCTGGCCCGGCACGTCGAGACGGACGCCGGGCCGGGTCCTGCGCCGACCATATGGGTGATGGATTTCGAGAAACACGAGTGGCGGCGCGCGACAGACGCGTGGTTCGTCCGAGGCGACTCGGCGCTGACGCCCATGGGCTACGGGATTGTCGCTCTGGGAGACTCGCTGGAGGCCGCGCGGCTCGCCGTTCACGGCGACGGCGTGTTCCGCTACGACGCGTTACGTCAACATGTGATCGAAAGACAACCGGGCGCCGCTTCAAGAGGCGCCGCAACGAAGGAGTGAAAACCCGATGCGACTTTTCCGCAGCTTCTCAGTCGTCATACTCTCCGCGCTGTTTGCTTTGACCGGCTGCGGTGGAAACGAGCAGTCGAACTCGAATACCGCCTCGAAAGCCACAGTAGACAATCGGGCAACACCCGCTCTCGCCGCCGGCGACGCGACAAAAGGGGCCACGCTCTTCGTCCAGTATTGCTCGGCCTGCCACGGCCCGGATGCGAAGGGTCTCAAAGGCCTTGGAAAGGACCTCACGCACAACGACTTCGTAATGGGGATGACCGACGAAGAGTTCCTGGGGTACGTAAACACCGGGCGTGCGATCGACGACCCTCGCAACACGACCGGGATTCCGATGCCTCCGAAGGGCGGAAATCCAGCGCTCAAGGATGAGGAGATCAAGCACATAATC
Source organism: uncultured bacterium (assembly GCA_964500785.1). Lineage (GTDB taxonomy): Bacteria > Krumholzibacteriota > Krumholzibacteriia > WVZY01 > JAKEHA01 > JAKEHA01. Next base: position 3,805 of record CAZCQM010000185.1, on the reverse strand, counting down.
GCCTACGTCCGCACACTGCAGTAGTCCGGGGACTCCAGAGTATCTCCAGGGATGAAACACAAGCTCGGTGAGCCGGCCGTCTGGGGACTACCCGGCGGCCGGCCTCCCGGTCAACGCTATCCGAAGACGTGCGTGACGGTCAGATAGAGTCCGGCGCCGATGAAGACCGCGCCCGTGACCGGGCGTGCCGCCCTCTCGATCCGGGTGAGCACACCGAACGCGCGTCCCATCCACTGGAAACCCAGGGCCAGAACGACGGCAAAGACGACGACCGGCAAGCCCGTTCCAACGCCGTACACGGCCGGCAGCAGCACGCGCGACTGTGAGCCCACGGCGAGCGGAATGAGCGCGCCGAAGAAGAGCCCGGCCGATACGGGGCAGAACGAAAGCGCAAACGCGATGCCGAGCAGCCCCGCGCCGACAATACCGCCATGCGCCGACCGACGCTGAAGGGACTGGCTCCAGTTCCAGGCCGGCGTGGGCAGGCGGATCCACCCCATGATCGCGATGCCAATCACGATCAGCAGGGGACCGAGCACCTGGTTCATCCGTTCCTGAAGAAAGAACGAGACGCTCGGCAGCGAGAGCAGGCTCGTTACGACGAGCATTCCCACCAGTATGTAGGTCAGGGCGCGGCCGAGCGAGTACAGAACCCCTGCGAGGAGTACGCGGCCGGGACTCGCCACGTTCCGTCCGACGAACGTGACCGCCGCGACGTTGGAGGCCAGGGGGCACGGGCTGATCGACGTGAGAATGCCCAACCAGAGTGCCGTTCCGGCGGCCGCGATGAGTTCGGTCACGAGCCCTTCTCTCCCAGGAACGCCCTGGTCTCGGTCTGGATGTATCGGATGAAATCGTTGGGATCGCCCAGGAGCTGCCATACCTTCGGCAGGTTCTTCCATTTGCCGGATCGTTCGTCCACGAGAACAACCGATTTCGTAAACAGCTGGTAGTCTTTCACGAAGTGCTCATTACCCTCGTCCTCGACGTTCACGACCCGCCATACGACAAAGCCGTCTTCGAGCTCGGCGGGGAAGCCGGATTCGATCGCCTCTCTGGTGTATTTCTCGATGTTCCTGCAGGATACGCACCGGTACGTCGTATGAAAGTAGTAGACGACGACTCGCTGAGATTCAGCGGTGGAGTCCGCGACGGCCGGTGACGCGTCGCCCGTCGTTTCCTGCGCGCGCGCGTCCATACCTGGATTCCAGAGCAACGCTCCGCCCGCGGCGAGAACGACCAGGGCGGCGAGCGCGAGCAGCGGCCAGCCACCGAAGCGGCGTTGAACGGACGTGGTGTTTTCGACAGCGGGCGGGCTCATGCGAGCATCTCCTTGAGTTGTGCGATGGTGGGAACGCGTCCGTAGACCTTGACCGTGCCGTCGACGACGAGCGCCGGGGTCGACATGATGCCGAAACTCAGCATCTGGTCGATATCGGTGATCTTCTCGATCTCACAGTTGATGCCCATTTCGCTCGCCGCCTGACGGGTTCTTTCGTACAGAGCCTGGCATTTCCGGCAGCCGGGACCGAGCACCTGAATTCTGGACATAGGATCCTCCTTGATTGCTCACATGGAGCCATAGAACAACCCCGCCGTCGTCGAGAGCACGACGACGAGGGTGACGTAGACGACCGTCTTCTGCGTCCCGAGAACACCCCGGATGACAAGCATGTTGGGGAGCGACAGCGCCGGTCCGGCCAGAAGGAGGGCGAGCGCCGGCCCCTTGCCCATACCCGCTCCCATGAGACCCTGCAGGATCGGCACCTCGGTCAGCGTGGCGAAGTACATGAATGCGCCCGACACCGAGGCGAAGAAATTGGCGAAAAGTCCGTTTCCGCCCACGAGGCGCTCCACCCACTGGGAGGGAATTACGCCGTCGTGGCCGGGACGCCCGAGCAGAAAGCCGGCGACAAGCACTCCGACGAGAAGGAGCGGGAGGATCTGCTTTGCGAAACCCCACGTGGACTCGATCCACTCTCTGAGCTCGTCGCGGCGAAACCACCGGACGGCGGCGACGATCACGCCGGCGAGAAATATCGCGGAGATCACCCACTTGCCGTCGAAGACCGAGGCCCAGAGTGCGCCATCGGCAGCGGTGGGTCGTGCCCAGTTGGCAAAGATTAGGACACCGAGCATTCCCGCGAAGTACACGCCCTCCTGCCAGAGCGTCCGTCCGGGCGCGGGCAGATCCGAGGGGAGAGTGACTGAAGCGGCGCGGCCCAGTTCGTCGCGCCGGAAGATCAGATGCATCAGGAGTCCAATGACGACCGCAAACAGGATTGCGCCGAGCGCGCGCGCGATCCCCATCTCGAAGCCGAGCACACGGGCGGTGAGTATGATCGCCAGGACATTGATGGCCGGCCCGGAGTAGAGGAACGCGGTCGCCGGCCCGAGTCCGGCGCCCCGCTTGTGGATGCCGGAGAAGAGGGGCAGCACCGTGCACGAGCACACGGCCAGGATCGTGCCCGATACAGCGGCCACGGGGTAGGCCACCCACTTCGAGGCCTGCGCACCGAGGTACTTCATGACTGATGCCTGACTGACGAAGACGCTGATGGCGCCGGCGATGAAAAAGGCGGGCACGAGGCAGAGGAGCACGTGGTCGCGCGCGTACTCGTGGAGCATGGCGAACGCTTCGAAGAGGCCGCCGCGGACGCGGGTCTGGTCGAGGGGGAGGAAACGGGCGATCACAAAGACGGCCGCGATCCAGAGGAACTTCGTCCGCTCTCTCACGGCATCGCTCCCGGGGCGGCTTGGCGACTTGGCCAAATCAGCAACAAGTTGCCAAATAAAAAGATCCCTCTCACCGGCTCTCCTTCATGACCTGCGTCACGCACGAGAAGAAGTTGGTCACGCAGGGGGTGACGAGACGGTAGTACACCACGCTGCCTTCGCGGCGGTCGTCGACGATCCCGTGGCCGCGCAGGACGGCGAGGTGCTTGGACACCGTGGTCTGGTCCAGACCCACGAGGCGGGTCAGCTCCCCCGCGCTGCACTCGCCGCGGCTCAGGCGGTCGACGATCATGAGGCGCGCCGCGTTGGCGAGCGCCTTCAGCACACGCGCCTGGGACCGAAAGACGGCCATGGACGTTCCCTCGGAGACCTTCATGTCTCATACTATATGGCCAAGTTGCCAAGCTGTCAAGATTCCGCGGCCCGCTCATCGATGGTCGCGGCCATGGAAGCCACCGCCCCCATGGAAGTGGCCACCCTCATGCTCGCGGCGGCCATGCTCGCGGCCTCCCTCATCGAATTCGGGTGCGAAGCCGTGCCCATAGGGATAATGGAAGTCGTCGAACCGGTGATGTTCGCCCCCGAAGTAGGCGCCGAAGTAGAACGGCGATCCGTAGACCCCGATCGGAGAGTAGTAGCCCCATCCGAACGGACTGTAGAAGATCCCGTCGGCGGGAAGGTACGTGTAGGCGAAGAAGTTCGGGTCCCAGTACCAGCCGGGTCCATACCATCCCGGACCGTACCAGCCGGGGCCCATTCCCACGTAGGTGCGGGCCGTGTTCACGCTCGCCTCGGAGAGGTATCCGGAGCGCAGTGCGCACCAGCGGAAGAAGTTGTCCTCGTACTTCCGGGTGTCGAATTTCTGCGCCGAGAGCGGTACCGTGTCGACGGCGACCATGTGCTCGCCTTTGAGCTTCACCTTCTGGTCTCCGAGGTAGACCTCCGCTTTTCCTTCAAACGCAAAGACCCTGTGGTGATCCGCGTCGAACTCGTAAAGGCCCTCGTCGAGCAGTCGAGTGCTGACATCTCCCAGGCTGATACGGATATCGTTCTGTTTCATGATGTTCAA
>CAZCQM010000184.1:0-5880 GCA_964500785.1 uncultured bacterium | reverse complement strand
CCACGATGGCCAACGAGAGGAACACAACCACCCCCGAAGCAACAGCGACGGCTTCCGACGGTCCCCCGTCGCGCAACGGCGGCCAGCGCGTCCGCTGCGACGAACACATCATCGAGATCCTTTCCGACTCCGGAGAGGGTGCCCAGACGGCGGGGCAGATGTTAGGAACCGTGTCGGCGAAGATGGGCAACAGCGTGTGGACGGTAGAGATCATCCCCGCTGAGATTGAGCCACCGGCGCGCAGCGCACCGGGCGCGAGCGGCAACCGCATTCGCCTCGGCTCCTTCCCCATCACCAACGCGGGCGACGACGCCGACCTCGTGGTCGGTTTCAACGAGCAGGCGTTGATGGGGGGGATGTCGGCTGGAAAGTTCAAACCCGGCTGCCCCATCCTGCTGGAATGCATGTGGAGGACGCACGCGGACCCGGGCATTCGCGCCGCCTACGTCGAGACGTTCGACCGCCTCGTCGCCCAGGGATACCACGTCGTCGAGATCCCAATGGAAGAGGAGTGCAAGAAGCTCGTCGACAATCCGCAGCGCGGCAAGAACATGTTCGTCGTCGGGCTGCTCTCCAGCATCTACTCGCGCGATCGTGAGCTCGTTCTCTCCGAGATTCAGCAGAAATTCCGGCGCAAGGGCGACAAGGTGATCAAGCCCAACGTGGACCTCTTCGAAGCGGGCTACCGGTGGGCGGAAGAGAATCTCGGCATCAAGTTCGACATTCCACCCATGGAGCTCACCGAGCCCCAGGTGGTCGCCAACGGCAACACCGCCGTGGCGCTGGGAATCGTGGCCTCGGGCATGGACGTCTGTGCGATGTACCCGATCACCCCGGCCACTTCGGCATCGCACTACCTGAGCGAGATCTTCGAGAGCGTGGGCGGTGTGGTGCACCAGGCGGAGGATGAGATCGCCGCCTGCGCATTCGCTATCGGCGCCTCCTACGCGGGCAAGTGTGCGGTGACCATCACCTCCGGCCCCGGCATGGCGCTGAAGACCGAGCTGATGGGCCTCTCGGTGATGGGCGAGATCCCGCTGGTACTCGTCAACGTCCAGCGCGGCGGCCCGTCGACCGGACTCCCCACCAAGGTCGAGCAGGGTGACCTGCTCGCGGCGATCTTCGGAGCGCCCGGTGACGCGCCCAAGATCGTGATGGCGCCCGCGACCATCGAGGACTGTTTCTATTCCATGATCACGGCGCGGAAGATCGCGGAGACGTTCCGCACGCTCGTCGTGGTTCTGAGCGACGCCAACCTGGCCACGGGCCAGGGCGGTTTCCCCCGTCCGGAGTTCAAGAAGGAGTGGCTGGCGCCCCCCATCGACCAGACGCCCATCCCGCGGGGAACGAAGCCGTACGACTGGGATCCGAACACGGGGCTCTCGCAGCGCTTCATTCCCGGCCAGCCGGGCGGCATGTTCACGCTGACCGGTCTCGCCCACACCAGCGAGGGACGCGTTGCGTACGCCTCCGGCGTCAACCAGGAAGGCTGCCGGTCGCGCAGCCTCAAACTGGCGGCGTTCCAGAAGACGTTGAACCCGCCCCGGGTTTTCGGCGATGAGAACGGCGGCGACCTGCTGGTCGTCGGCTGGGGCAGCACCAAAGGTGCGATCGAAGAGGCGGTCGAGCGCTGCCGGCGCGACGGGCTCCGCGTGTCATCGCTCCACATCAAATACCTGCAGCCGATGGCATCCGGGATACGCGAGATCCTGAACAAATTCAAGGACGTGATGACGGTCGAGATCAACTACTCGGACAGCCTGGACGACGAGTTGATCAACCAGGACAACCGTCGCTACGCGAACCTCGCGTGGCTGTTGCGCGCCCGGTACCTGGTGGACGTCGACTGCTGGTCCAACGTCCACGGACAGCCCATGCGCCCGGGCGACATCGAATCCATGATCCGCAACCGACTGAGCACCGTCAAAACGAGAGGGTAAGACAATGTTCGGACTCAACAACGAATGCGTACTGAGCCTTGAAGAAGAGTATCGCTCCATGGAGGACTACCAGGGGCGCCCCGTCCGCTGGTGCCCCGGTTGCGGTGACAACGGCATCCTGACCGCGGTCCAGCGACTGTGTCGCGACGAGCAGCTGCCGCCGGAGAAGACCGTCTTCGTGTCCGGCATCGGTTGCGCGGCCCGCTTCCCCCATTACATGGGAACGTACGGCTACCACGGCCTGCACGGCCGCGCGCTGCCGACGGCGGAGGGAATCCGCATCCGGCGCCCGGACCTGCATGTGTTCGTCAACATGGGGGACGGCGACTGCTGCAGCATCGGCACCGCCCACTGGATCCACGCCATCCGCCTCAACATGAAGATGGTGGCGATGCTCCACGACAACAACGTGTACGGACTGACGAAGATGCAGGCCTCGCCGACGACGCCGCAGGGACTGCGCACGAACACGACGCCGACCGGCGCTCCGCTGCGCGCGCTGAACCCGTTGACAACCACGCTGGGTGTCACCAACGCGTCGTTCGTGGCCCAGGTGGTCGAATGGATGCCGGAGCTCCTCTACGACATCATCCGTCAGGCGTTTCACCACAACGGATTCTCGTTCATCCGCATCCTCCAGCGCTGCCCGCACTTCATGCCCAGCAACTTCCAGTCGCTTTTGAGCGACCCGAAGAACGTCATGCTCCTGCGCCATCGCGACGGCATGCAGGTGAGCGACGCCATCGCGAAGCTCTACCCGACACACGAGGAACACGATCCGTCGAACCTCCACCGTGCACGCGAAATCGCCGAACAGGAGGACAAGGTCCCGGTCGGCATCCTCTACCGCAACCCGGGCATCCCGCGCTATGAGGACACGCGCAAGCCGAAGCGGATGCCGTCGTGGGAGGAGAACAAGGCGGTCCTGAATCGGCTGTTCGATCGCCACGGCATCCAGCCGAGCACGGCCCAGAAAGGCAACGGCCATGGAACGCGTTGAAGGCGGTGAGACTTCGGACATGACCGGGATCGGCGGCATGGAGTCCGACGACACGGGGAAGACGTACTGGGCGCCCGCGCCCGACGACACGCTGCCCGTCGTGCCCTCTCCCGGTGAGCCGGCGAGTGAGAGCGACGCGGCGCGCGCGCTCCAGCACCTGCTGGCGTTTCATCTGTACGGCCGGCGTGCGACCGACGCAGGCGAAGCGACGGGCCCGGCTCCCCTGCCCGCCCTTCTCCATCGCTTCCGGGATCTGGCACGCGTGCGCCACGAATTTCCCATTCTCCTCGACGCGCAGGATACGGCCAATCCCGTTCGCCCCCTGAGCGAGTGGGTCGACGTGTTTTTGGCGGAAGCCGGAACGGACGATGCGGCGAACCGGCGCCGCCACAATGTTCTGCGCCTGGAATCCGTCATTCGGTCGCTGCTCGAGAACCGCGACGCCGACCGGCTGTCGGTCGTCTGGGACCGGGCGACCGCGACCCTGTTCGAGACCTCGCGTCTTCCCGACGACCGGGCGGCCTCCCTGCGCGACGACGTCGACGCGGCCCGGCGCGCGCTTCCCGCCGACGGGGACCTCGTCGACTGCGGACCGTCCTCGACGGCCCGCATCTTCCGGGCCTGCGCCGATGCGCACTGGGCGGAGTGTTGTGCGTCGTGGCGGGACGAGCTCGACGTGATCGTCCGCGGGCTGCAGAACATCCTGGCCGCCGATTTCAGCCGGTCCGACGAGGCGATGAAGCCCGAGCACCTTCGCGACACCCTCGGCACGCGGTCCGACGACGTCGATGTCCAGGCCATGTCGTCGCTGCTGCGTTCGACTCCCCACGAGGGCGGGCTGTCGGATGACCGCCGCGTGCGCGTGCACGATGCTCTGGAGACGCTTACCGCGATGCAGCCGGTCTTCGCGCCCGGCGGGTCCGGGAAGGGCGACCGGCCGGCGCCGATTCGGATCGATACCATCTTCGACGCGTGCGCCAGGGCGCGCGAGGAGCACGACCGGCGGCAGCAGATCATGACCGACTTCTTCCGCATGGTGCGGATCGCGCGTCTCGAGATCCAGAATCAGTATCGCGACGCCGTTCACGGACCGTATTTCGCGCAGTTCAGCGCGCAGCACCTGACCGACGTCGAGCGTGCGCTGTGCCCGCCGGTCCTCGTCCATGTCACCGACGAGGACCTCGCCGGCGGGGACGCGGCCGCGGTGTTCGATATCCTCAATTCGACCGACGCGGTCAAGATCCTGTTCGAGATCCGCCGGCCCTACTCCGTCGGCGACGACGCGGAGCCACCGTCGATCGCGGTCGCCTGGCCCGATCGGATGGCAAGCCTGGCCATGGCGCTGAATCACCCGTACGTGATGCAGGCGCCCGCCTCCCGCCCCACGCTGCTGGCGGCGCGCATGCGCGAAGGACTGGGTGTCGCGGGTCCGTCGTTGTTCTGCGTCGGCGCACCGGCGCAACCCGATCGCGGACTCCCGGCCTACCTCGCCGCCGCGGCGGCGACGGAGTCGCGCATGCTTCCCGTGGTCGCCTTCGACCCGTCGAAGGGCGAGACCCTGGCCGCGCGCACGGACATCGCGGACAACCCGCAGAACGATCGCGCGTGGACCGGGGACCAATTCGCCTGCCGGAACGAATCCGGCGACGAGGCCACTCTCGACCTCGCCTTCACGCCCGCCGACGTTCTCTTCTGCGACCAGCGGCTGGCGGGACACTTCTGGACCGTTCCGGTCTCGGCGTGGCACGACCACATGCTGCCGCTGCACGAAGTCCTGGAGCTTGCCGGCAAGGAGGCCGCCGGACGCATTCCCTACATTCTCACCGTCGACCGCGACAACCGGGTGGGCCGCACCGTCGTGACCTCGGAGGTGCTCGAGCTTTCGCGCCGGTACCGGTCCGCGTGGCGCGGCCTGCGCGAGTCCTGCGGCATCGACAACTCGTTTGCGGATCGTCTGCTCGCCGCCGAGCGCGAGCGCCTCGGCGCGGAGAAGGAACGCGAGATCGAAGCCATCGAGAAGAACTACCTTGCCCAGCTCGACCAGGACGTGGGCGAGCTGACGAAGGAGATCGTCCAGCGCATCGCAGGCCAGCTCATGGGCACCGAAGGCGTGACCCTGGCGCCGATGCCCGCGCGGCCGGCGACGGCGCCCGCTCCGTCGGCCTCCGCCGCACCGCCCGCCGACGCGCCCGCCGCGGCGCCCGAACCCGCGGCCGAGCCGGAGGAAGAGGAATCGCTCGCCTTCGACGACCCGTACATCGACACGCCGCTCTGCACGAGCTGCAACGAGTGCACCCAGCTGAATCCCCGCATCTTCGGATACAACGGCAACAAGCAGGCGGAGATCCGCGATGCGACCGCGGGGCCTTTCAGCGATCTCGTTCAGGCGGCCGAACTGTGCCCCGTCCACATCATTCATCCAGGAAAGCCGAAGAATCCGGACGAACCGGATCTGGAGGAATGGGTCAAGCGGGCGGCACGCTTTAATTGAGGCGGCCGTGGACCAGACCGTTGCAGTCGGATTCCTCCTCGGGCTCACCAGCTGTCTGGCGGTGGTGCTCGCGCTCGCCAATGCCCGCCTGAAGGTATACGAGGACCCGCGCATCGACGGCGTCCAGAACCTCCTTCCCAACAACAACTGCGGCGCATGCGGGCTGCCCGGGTGCCGCGCCTTCGCCGAGAAGGTCGTCGAGGGCGCCGTGAAGCCGGCGCAGTGCACCGTCGGGGGCGTGCCGACGGCGAGTGCCGTCGCCGAGTACCTCGGCGTCGACGCGGGCGAAGTGGTGCGCCGTACGGCCCGCCTCCTGTGTGCCGGCGGTCGCAACGTCGCCATTCAGATGGCGGAGTACCAGGGGTCTCCGTCGTGCCGGTCGGCCGCCGCGGTCGGAGGCGGCGCCAAAGGCTGCCGGTACGGCTGCCTCGGCTTCGGCGACTGCGAGA
>CAZCQM010000183.1:0-6050 GCA_964500785.1 uncultured bacterium | reverse complement strand
ACCGCGGTGCGCGGCGCCGACTTCCTGTACACCGACGTGTGGGTCTCCATGGGCGAGCCGGCTTCGCGCTGGGAGGAGCGCATCGCGGTGATGAAGCCCTACCAGGTGAACGCGCGCGTCGTCGAGCAGACCGGCAACCGGGACGTCAAGTTCCTCCATTGCCTCCCCGCGTTCCACAACCGCGATACAAAGGTCGGCGCGGAGATCTTCGAGAAGTACGGACTCGACGGGCTGGAAGTCACCGAAGACGTGTTCGAGTCGGAGCGGTCGATCGTGTTCGACCAGGCCGAGAACCGCCTGCATACCATCAAGGCCATCCTCGTCGCCACGCTGGCCGGCCGGGAACCATGAGCCGACGCCGGATCGTGATCGCGCTGGGCGGCAACGCCCTGCTGAAACGCGGCGAGGCGTTGACGGTCGGGAACCAGCGCGCCAACGTGCGCACCGCGGCGCGCTCCATCGCGCCGGTGACCGAAGGCAACGACATCGTCATCTCCCACGGGAACGGGCCGCAGGTCGGCCTGCTGGCGCTGCAGGCGGCGGCCGGCGACGACAGTCCTCCCCTCGACGTGCTCGGCGCGGAGACGGAAGGAATGATCGGGTACATGATCGAGCAGGAGCTCGGCAACCTGGTTCCGTTCGAACGGCCGTTCGCCACCATGCTGACGATGGTGGAAGTGGACCCGGACGATCCCGCGTTCGCCAACCCGACCAAGCCCATCGGCGCCACCTATACGAAGGCGGAGGCGAAGAAGCTGGCCGCGGAGCGGCGCTGGAGCATCGCGAAGGACGGCGCCGGCTGGCGGCGCGTCGTTCCCTCGCCCCTGCCCAAACGAATCTTCGAGATCCGCCCCATCAAATGGCTTCTCGAGCACAACACCATCGTCATCTGCGCGGGCGGAGGCGGCATCCCGACCATGTTCCGCCACGACGGCACGCTCGTCGGCGCCGACGTCGTGATCGACAAGGACCGCGCGAGCGCCGTGCTCGCGCGCGAGGTCGGCGCCGACCTGCTGGTGATGGCCACCGACGTGGCCGGCGTCTTCGCCGACTGGGGAACCGCCAACCACCGCCTGCTGCGCCACACCACGCCCGCGGAGCTGCGCGGCTACCGCTTCGGGGCGGGCTCGATGGGTCCCAAGGTGGAGGCCGCCATCGCATTCGTCGAAGAGACCCGCAAGACGGCCGCCATCGGATCTCTGGAGGAGATCGAACGCATCGTTACCGGCGACGCGGGGACGATCATTCAATACGCCTGAGACAACGCACGCGATGATTCTGTTCCGAATGTACTGGCGCCGCACACTGCGAAAGCCGGGGGCCATTCTCCTCTGGCTGGCGGTGCCGTTTGTGTTCATGGCCATCTACCAGATCGTCTTCGGCGGCAACGGCGGCCTGCCGCGGATCGGGCTCGCCATCGTCGACCAGGACAGCACGCTGGCGACCCGGCTGCTCAAGGGCGCCTTCGCGCAGGGACCCGTGGAGGACATGGTCGGCGTTGTCGACGCCGCGGATGTCGGCGCGGTGGAGCACCTCTTCGCCACCGGCGACGCCTCGGCCGCGCTCGTCATCCCGCCCGGCTTCGGGGACCGGCTGCTGCGCATGCAGCCCGACACGCTGACGCTCCTGACCAACCCGCGCCACGAGATCGGCCCCCAGATCGCCGAGGGCGTCGTCGGCGGCGTGGTGACCGTTGGCAACGGACTCCTGGGCGAGTTCCGGGAGCCGCTGAAGGAGATCGACGCCTACCGCGATGCCGGCCGGGAACCCTCCAGCGACGACGTCGCCGCCATCGCGCGCAGCGTCGATGCGGCCCGACGGCGCGGGACCGGCCTGTCGGTACTCGACCGAATCAAGGTCGACGTCATCGACGACTCGGGGAAAAAAGAGGACGACTTCAACATGGCCGCCCTGTTCTTCCCCGGGCTGGTCATGTTCGGCCTCTTGACGGTGTCGCTCCGCCTCGAACACGCCTTCCTTCGCGACCGCAGGAACCGGGTGACGCACCGGCTGGTGACCGCACCCATCGCGCCGTGGCGGGTGGCGATCGAACAGCGCCTGTACACGGCCTCTTTCGCGTACGTCCTGGGAATCGTGGCCGGAGTCCTGGGCGGGATCATCTGGCGCATCCCCCCGCACGGTCTGGTGACGGCGAACTTCGTCATCCTGGCGCTCGCGCTGTTCATCGCGGGGATAAACGGGATTCTTTTTTCGCTGACCAACTCGCCCCGCGCCGTGTCCGCCATCAGCTCGCTGGTCATGATCTTTCTCACCATTCTGGGAGGCGGCTTCTTCCCGGCGGAGTTCACCCCGGCCGGTTTCCAGGCGTTCGCGAAATGGATTCCGACCGGCGCGGCCAACCTCGCGCTCACACACAGCCTGACCGGACGCGACGTGGGCATATCGGTCCCGATCTTCGCCGGCACGTGCCTCGCCCTGTTCGTCGCGGGCGTGGTCGCCGGCCGGAAGAGGTTGCTCTAGATGCGCCCCGCGTGGTGGATCATCGCGCGCCTCGAGCTGACGCTCGCGATCCGCGACCGGGGGTCGCTGGCGTGGTCCCTGATCGCTCCCGTCGCGATGGCGTGGATCTTCGGCACCATGTTCGGCGGCGGCGGCGCGCCCGGTCCCACGCAGGTCGCCATCGATGCCGGCGCCAACCCCGCGGCGGTCTCGACGCGCATGGCGTCGTTGCTGGAATCGCGGGGGCTGGTGGTCGATTCCACCGCAACCGGCGGCGCGGTCCGTGTCGAGCTGCCCGACAGCCTGCTCACGAAACTGCGCGGGCGAACCGACGTCGTCGTCCGCGTCCACAAGGGTGATGCCGGCGACCGGCGCGTCCAGGAGGTCAGCGCCCGCGTGCGCGAGGCGATGTTCCGGATCGCCTTCGCCGCCGCCGACCTCGCCCAGGCGGCCACCGCTGCGGGAACGCCGGATGCGGCAGGGCCGGCCGACGTGATCGTCGTAACCACGCGGCCGCTCGGAGCGCCCCCCAGACCGCCGGGCGGTCCCGAGCACACCCTCCCCGCGATGCTGGTCATGTTCATCATGTTCCAGCTCACCACATTCTTTCTGGTGCTCTGGGTCGACGATCTCTCCAGCGGCAAGACGCGACGCATCGCCATGAGTCCCACGCGCATGCGTGATATACTGCTGGCGCAGATCGTGGCGCGCCTGGTGTGGGGAGCGCTGCAGGTTGCGATCATTCTGGGGATGGGATCGGTGATTCTGGGCGTCCGGCTCGACGTCCAGCCGCTGCAAATGGCTGCGGTCCTCCTCGCGTACATGCTGGCCGCCGCGTCGCTGGGGATGCTGCTCGCGTCGTTCTTCCGGTCCATCGACAAGGCCAACGCCGTGGGCGTGATCGTCTCCCTGGTGATGGCCGCGCTCGGCGGGTGCTGGTGGCCGCTCGAGATCGTTCCCGGCCCCATGCGGAAGCTGGCCCTGTTGTTCCCGACGGGAGAAATCATGGATGCGCTGGGCGGGATGACGGCGAAGGGTCCGTCGGCCCCCTTCCCCACGTCCAATGTGCTCGTGCTGCTGGTCATGGCGTGCGTCATGATGCCGATCGCGGCGCGGCGGATGAAAGCGCAGCTCAGAGGCTGACCGGGAAAGGAGAGTCCTCGTGTCCATTCGCCCATTGAAACCGGCGCTCGTGGTGGTCGCCGCCGCACTGCTGACCCTGGCCGCGGGTCGCGACGATTCGTTCTCGCCGACTCGCATGGCGGCCGATATTCAGTATCTCGCTTCCGATGACCTGGGGGGCCGCTCGCCCGGGTCTCCCGGCGAAGCCAAAGTGCTCGCCTATCTCACCGGGCAGCTCGAGACGATGGGCGCCGCCCCCGGCAATCCCGACGGGACGTACCTGCAGACCGTGCCCCTGTTCGGATACGAGGTGACCAACGCTCCCACGCTCCGGGTCCGAAGCACGGACGGGTCGGACGAGACGCAGTTTGCGAGCGGGAGCGAGTTCGTGGCCTGGACGCTGCGTCAGGCCGATCACGCCGAGGTCCGGGACGCCGGGCTCGTCTTCGTGGGCTACGGAGTCGTCGCACCCGAATACCAGTGGAACGACTACAAGACCGACGTTCGCGACAAGATCGTCGTCATGCTCGTGAACGATCCGCCCACTCCGAAGGACGACCCGACGTTCGCCGGCGAGGCGATGACCTACTACGGCCGATGGACGTACAAGTTCGAGGAGGCCGCCGCGCGTGGCGCCGCCGGCGCCATCCTCATCCACACCACCGAGCGTGCGGGCTATCCCTGGGACGTGGGGGAGAACAGCTGGTCCGGCGAGCAGTTCGACGTCGTTCGCACCGACCACGGCGAATCACGGTGCGCGTTCGAGTCGTGGATCACCGAAGGTGCGGCGCGCAAGCTGTTCGCGGCCGCGGGTATGTCGTTCGACGCAGCCGTGGCGAGCGCGGCGTCGAGCGACTTTGAGCCGGTGGACCTGGGGTTGACGGCGTCGACGGCGATCCGGAACCGGACCCGCACGCTCGAATCCCACAACGTGCTCGGGCTCGTCGAGGGATCCGACCCCGCGCGGAAGGACGAGATCGTCGTCTATACCGCCCACTGGGATCACCTGGGCATCGGCAAGGCGGCCGACGGAGACTCCATCTACAACGGAGCGCTCGACAACGCGTCGGGTGTGGCGGGAGTGCTGGAGATCGCGCGCGCGTTCGTCCGCGACAAGAAATCGCTCAAGCGTTCCGTGCTCGTTCTGTTCACGACCGGCGAGGAGAGCGGGCTTCTGGGCGCGACGCACTACGTCAACCATCCTCTGTACCCGCTCGTGAAGACGGTCGCCGAGATCAACGTCGACGGAATCAACATCTGGGGGCGCACGACCGACATGGTCGTCGTCGGCTACGGTCAGTCCAACCTGGACCGGATGCTCGCCGACGCGATCGCCCCCATGGGCCGGCAGATCGCGCCGGACAGCGAGCCCGAGAAGGGCTACTACTACCGTTCCGACCACTTCCCCTTCGCGAAGATGGGCGTGCCGGCGCTCTACTCCGACAGCGGCGTGGAATTCCGGAATCGCCCCTCCGGGTGGGGCATGGAGCGCCGGCGCGAATTCGTCACCGAGCGCTACCACAAACCGCAGGACGAGTACGACCCGTCGTGGGATCTCTCCGGCGCGGCCGAAGACATGGAGGCGCTGTTCCGCGTGGGATTCGCGCTCGCGGGAGACGATCGCACGGCCGAGTGGAGCCGCACCAGCGAGTTCCGCCGCGTGCGCGAGCAGATGTTGCGCGGGAGCAAGTAGACGCGCGGCCGGCCGCTCAGCGCCCGCCCTGGTTGGCGCCGTCCGAGCTGCGCCACAGGTAGAGCGTCCCCACCGTGCGGTAGGGGCGCCATCGCTCCGCGATACGCTCCAGGCGCTCGGGGCGCGTGCCCGACCGGAGGCGATACTGGACCATCATGGTCCGGCGCAGACTCAGGTCGCCGACGGGAAACACGTCCAGCCGGTTGAGCGCGAAGATCAGGAACATGTGCGCCGACCACTCCCCGACGCCGCGGATGGACGTCAGCGCGTCCACCACCTCCCCGTCCGTCATCTTCCCGAACGTGCGCCTCGTAAGCCTCCCGCGCTCGAAGGCCTGCGCGACCTCGAGCACGTAGGTCGCCTTGGAGCGGGAAAGCCCGCACGCGACGAGGTCGGCGTGGGAGAGCCGGAGCACGTCGCGGGGACGCGGGGAGCGGCCGCCGATGGCGCGCGCCAGGCGGTCGTAGATGGCCTGCGCGGCGCGTGTGCTGAGTTGCTGGGAGACGATCGTCTCCAGCATCACCTGGAACGCATTCGATGTGGCGTGCAGTTCGCAGGGACCGAGGCGCCCCGCCAGCCGCCCCAGTACGGCGTCGGTCCCGCGCAGATGATCGACGGCCTCGCGGAGCGTGCGGTCGAGCCCCGCCTGCAACGAGGCGCTGCGTGCATCGAGCCAGGCCATGCCCCGATCATAGCCGATCCACGCTCCGGGATCGATGGCCGGGACGCCGGCGCACCCGGAGTGCCGCCCGGGCGAGCGCGTCTACCTGTTGAA
>CAZCQM010000182.1:0-6102 GCA_964500785.1 uncultured bacterium | reverse complement strand
GAGGTGTACGGGCCGCGCGGCGTGCTCAAGTGCAAGGCCGACGGCAAGGGCGGCCAGACCATCGAGGACACCGGGCCGCTCACGAAGAAGCGCATGGAGACCATCGACGCGGAAACCGTCGCGGCGGCGAAGGACTTCATGTCCCGCCAGGTGAAGGCCGGGAAGCCCTTCTTCTGCTGGTGGAACGGAACGCGCATGCACTTCCGCACCCACGTCATGGCGGAGCACCGCCACAAGGGCAACGACGAGTACACCGACGGGATGATCGAGCACGACATGCAGGTGGGCGAGCTGCTGAAAGCGCTCGACGACCTCGGTATCGCCAAGAACACCATCGTCTTCTACTCGACGGACAACGGCCCGCATTACAACACGTGGCCGGATGCCGGCACGACCCCGTTCCGCAGCGAGAAGAACTCCAACTGGGAGGGCGCGTACCGCGTGCCGGCGTTCATCAGCTGGCCCGGGCATTTCCCGGCCGGCGAGACGTTGACCGGCATCGTTTCCCATGAGGACTGGCTGCCGACGTTTGCGGCGGTCGGCGGGGATCCCGACATCGCGGCGAAGCTCCGCAAGGGCGTGACGCTCAACGGCCGCAAGTACAGGAACTATATCGACGGCTACAACATGCTCGACTACCTGAGCGGCAAGGTGGACCAGTCGCCCCGTCACGAGTTCTTCTACGTGAACGACGACGGCCAGGTCGTGGCCATCCGTTACGACGCCTGGAAGGCGGTGTTCCTCGAGAATCGCGGGCAGGCGTTCGAGGTGTGGCGCGAGCCGTTTACGCAGCTGCGTGTCCCGCTGCTCTTCAACCTGCGACGCGATCCGTTCGAGAAGGCGCAGCACAACTCGAACACGTACAACGACTGGTTCCTCGACCGAGCCTTCGTGTTGGCTCCCATGCAGCAGCTGGCGGGCCGGTTCCTGATGACGATGAAGGATTATCCCCCCAGCCAGACGCCGGGTTCGTTCAATCTGGAGAAGGTTCAGAAGCAGATCGAGGCGGCGCTCGGCGGGCACTAGGAATTCACGACCCCGGGCGGCGCCTGTTCGGCGCCTCCCGGGCTGGAGACATCCGATGACGCAGATTGACGCCAGACTCCTCGTCGGCCTCCGCGGGCCCGACCTGGTGGCGACGACCGCCCGGCTCGCCCTGGTCGACAAGATGGGTTTCCGCGACCGGCTGGCCGGCCTCCAGCGGTGGGATTTCTTCCACCTCGTTCTGGAGGGGAACGGACCGCCCGAGGCTCAGGTCGACGGGCTGACCCGGGTCCTCGCCCGGCAGAGCACCTTCTACAACCGGAACAAGCACCTGTACTCCCTGGAGTGCCTCTGGGACGGAGGCTCCCGGTCCGACGGCCCCGGCCGCGACGAGCTCCGAGCGCGGTTTGGGCATCTCCTGGGTACTCAATGGGGGCACTCCGCCGGGGGAGGCGCCGGAACTGGCATAGATTTCGATGGAAACGAAGGAAGCAAAGTCGATATTGTAAATATGTCTCCGGTTTTTCTGGTCGAGGTCGCCGTCCAGGACGACGATTCGGCCGGCCGGGACGGCATCGCCGCGAAACTGACCCGGGAGCTCGCCCGCATGGAAAGCGGGACGTCCCGGGTCGAGTGCCCCAGCCGCGCCACCGTCTGGTGGCTCGGGCTCATGGCCTCGGATGAGGCGGCGGCGATGGAAACGGCCAGGCAGATCGCGGTGACGAAACGGCGCGATGAGGGGCTCCTCATGAACCCCAATTACCAGCGCGCCGAATTCGTTTCCGCAGGAAGGGTCGATCGGGTGCTCCGATGATCGAGTCGCTCCACGAGGAGTGCGGTGTGTTCGGCATATTCGGGTCGGAGAGCGCGGTTCAGAACGCGTTCCTCGGCCTGTACGCCCTGCAGCACCGGGGTCAGGAGGGCGCCGGGATCGTCTCGACCGACGGTGTGCGCATGTACGAGCACAAGGGGACGGGACTCGTCGCCCAGGTGTTCGATGAGGAGGCCATACGCGGCCTCAAGGGACATGCCGCCATCGGTCACAACCGCTACTCGACGACCGGGCAGCCCGGGACGGCTAACATTCAGCCCCTCCTGGTGGACTGCAGAATCGGGAAGCTGGCACTTGCTCACAACGGCAATCTGGTCAACGCCCGGGAGCTCCGTCACCAGACGGAAGCCGAGGGCTCCATCTTCAACACGACGATGGACAGCGAAGTCATTCTTCACCTGATTGCGCGGAGCAGGGAAGCCACACTCGACGGTGTCGTTGCTGATGCGGTGCGGCAGCTGCGGGGCGCCTTCTCGCTCTTGCTTCTAACTCGCGACGCGCTCGTCGCGGTGCGCGACCCGCAGTCGTTCCGGCCGCTCTGCCTGGGCCGGTTGGGTGATAGCACCATCATCACCAGTGAATCCTGCGCGCTGGACATTATCGGCGCCGAGTACGTTCGAGACATCGAGCCAGGGGAACTCGTCATCGTAGACGAGCGGGGGATTCGGTCTCGAATGGCGTTCGAGCCCCAGCGACAGGCCAAGTGCATATTCGAGTTCATTTACTTCTCGCGTCCGGACAGCAAGGTGTTCGGGGAAAACGTCGACAAGGTGCGGAGGAAGCTGGGCACGGTTCTCGCCCGGAATCACCCCGTCGACGCCGACATCGTGATTGCCGTGCCGGATTCGAGTAATACGTCGAGCCTGGGATTCGCCCGAGAATTGAACATACCGTTCGAGATCGGGCTGATTCGGAACCACTACGTCGGGCGTACGTTCATCCAGCCCAACCAGTCGCTACGCGACGGAACGGTGCGGCTGAAATTCAATACGGTGGACGGTGTGCTCAAGGGAAAGAGGGTAGCGGTGGTGGACGACTCGATCGTCCGTGGTTCCACAATGAAGAAGCTCGTTGCCATGCTCAAGAAGGCCGGTGTGAAGGAGGTCCACCTTCGCATCGCGTCCCCCCCCGTCAAGTTCCCCTGCTTTTACGGAATCGACATGCCGTCGCGGAGCGAGTTGGTCGCGTCGTCGGCGTCCGTCGAGGAGATCCGAAGGTATCTCGGGGTCGACAGCCTCGAATACCTCACCATCGAGGATCTCCGCTCGGTCGTCGATGATCCCGACAATTTTTGCAACGCGTGTTTCAGCGGCGAGTATCCGGTTCCGTTGGCACCCGACCTGAACAAGTCCGTGTTCGAGGATTCCGCCGTCGGCGCCTGACGCCGGCCGCCCCGGGTTCTTCGTTCGCGACGCCGCCGCGGCATGTGACCCCGGCGGGTTCGGGCCATGACATAACATACGCGCTTTGCGCGGATAACATTGAAAGTCAGGATCCAGTTCGAAAAGCTGGGAGCGATTCGCTTTACGTCCCACAAGGACGTGGTGCGGATCTTCGAGCGTTGCTTCGCCTCCGCCGGGGTGCCGGTGGCGTGGAGCGAGGGATTCCATCCGCATATGCGGATGTCCTTCGGCCCGCCCATCCGGACCGGCTGGGAAAGCCGTGAAGAATACATGGACGTGCAACTGGAAGCGCCCATGGATGGCATGGCCGAGGCTTGCAACCCGAAACTGCCCGACGGGCTGCGGGTGACCGCCGTCGTCCCCCTGGACGACCGGGCCCCCAAGCTCGCCACGGACCTCGCCGCCGTCTCGCTCGAGGTGGCGGTGGAGGCGGAGGACGCCGTCGTTTCCGGGGTGCCCCGGAACGGTGACGGTCCCGACGTGGCGGCGGTCCGTTCCGCCATCGAGAGCCGGTTCCTGACCACACACAGCGCCGATTCGAACGAACCGAGGGTGCTGGAGGCGGAGGTCGTCCGAACGCAGGACACGATCCGCATCCGCTACACGTCCAGCATGCAGTCGCAGCGGACGGTAACCCCGGACGACGTCGTCTCGGCGGCGATCGGAGACCCCGACTCGTTCCGCGTGCCCATCAAAGTAGTGCGCCTGGCGCAGTTCGTGGCACGTGACGGGCGGCTGGTATCCCCGATCGACGAAGGAGTCGTGCAATCAATCCTATGAAAGAAGTTCTGATCAACTCGACCTCGCTCGAGGTCCGGGCCGCCATCGTCGAAGACGGCGAGCTCGTTGAGTTCATGGTGGAGCGCGCCCAGACGCGCCGTCTCGTCGGCGACGTGTACCTGGGACGCGTGAATGCGATCCTGCCCGGAATCCAGGCTGCGTTCGTGGACATCGGTTACGAGAAGGCGGGGTTCCTCCACGCGAGCGACCTGATTCCGGATACCGAAGGGCTGGACATGGAGGGCGGTGTCGATGTCGAGGAGGGAAACGGCGGCGGCAGCCGCCGGCGGGGCCGCAACGGCGGCGGCGGCGGTCGCGGGCGCGGTGGGCGCGGGCGCGGCGGTGACCGCGGCCGGCGCGAGTCGTCGCGCGAGCGCCCGGCCATCCAGCCCATCGAGAAAATGCTGCAGAAGGGGCAGGAAGTCCTGGTGCAGGTGACCAAGGAGGCCATCAGCACCAAGGGGCCGCGTCTGACCACGCAGATCTCGCTGCCGGGCCGGCACGTCGTCTACATGCCCAACACCGATTACCTGGGCATCTCGCGGCGCATCGAATCGCGGCAGGAGCGGCAGCGCCTGCGGACCTTGATCGCCAAGAAGAAGCCGGCCAACTGCGCGATCATCGCGCGCACGGCGTGCGAAGGCGTGGAAGACAAGCACATCGTTTCCGACATCAACTACCTCCACAAGCTGTGGCAGGAGATCAAGCGGCGCGCCGAGCGAGCGCAGGCCCCCGAGCTGGTCCACGAAGAGGTGGGCATGGTGGTCGGCATGGTGCGCGACCTTCTCGCCGAGGACATCGACAAGATCTGGCTGGACAACGACAAGGAGTACCGGCGCCTGGTGCGCCACCTGCGCGACGCGGCGCCCGAGCTGGCCTCGAGGACGCACATGTTCCGCGAGAAGACGTCCATCTTCGACAAGTACAACATCGAAAACGAGATCGAGAAGACGCTGGACCGCAAGGTGTGGCTCAAGAAGGGCGGCTACCTGATCTTCGACCAGACCGAGGCCATGGTCGTGATCGACGTCAACACCGGCCGATTCGTGGGCAAACGCGACCAGGAGGAGACCATCCTCGAGACCAATCTCCTCGCCGCGCGTGAGGTGCCGCGCCAGCTGCGGCTGCGCGACATCGGCGGCATCATCGTGATCGACTTCATCGACATGGAGAGCGAGGGCAACAAGAAGAAGGTCCTCAACGAGCTGCGCAACCACCTGCGCAAGGACCGCTCGCGCGCCAAGGCCTTCGCGGTGAGCGATCTCGGCCTGGTCGAGGTGAGCCGCAAGCGCGTCCGGCCGAGCCTGCTGCATTTCCTCTCCGAGGAGTGCCCGTACTGCCGCGGCACGGGCAAGGTGCTCTCGTTCGACACGCTCGCCAACAAGGTCGAGCGCCAGATCCAGCGCATCGGCCAGCGCACCAAGGAGCGCCGCATCCAGCTGCGCGTCAACACGTCGTTCGCGGTGTTCCTGGAGGAGCACCGGGCTCCGATGCTGGAGTCGCTCGAGCGCCAGTACCGCATTCGCATCGAGATCCAGGACGACCCGCGGCTGCACCGCGAGGACTTCAAGCTGGTGTCGCTGTCGAACTTCCGCGACCTGGTGGCCGAGGCGAGCTGATTTCGCCGAATCCCGGGGTTTCACAAACGCCCTTCTGCGTGTGCCGGTGCGCAGGAGGGCGTTTTCGTCGCAGTCCGGCATTGGACGCCTGAACGCGAAGGGCGTACATTGATCCGTGACAAGACGTTCGGGCCCGGCATCGCGCGCGGGCGTTCATTCAATGAGGGGGAAACAACCATGAAGACCATATTGATCGCCATGACGGCGTTCTTCGTCCTCGGTGCCGCCGCGCACGCGGACGAAGTCGCCGTGACCATGCACAGGACGACCGCGGCGGGGATGGGCGAGAAGATCGGGACCATCCGCGCCATCGATACACAGTACGGGCTGCTCCTGATGCCGGCCCTCACCGGCCTGACGCCGGGGTTGCACGGATTCCACGTCCACGTGAACCCGGCCTGCGGACCCGCCGAGAAGGACGGCAAGATGGTGCCGGGGCTCGCGGCCGGCGGCCACTTCGATCCGGGCAAGACCGGCAAGCACC
>CAZCQM010000181.1:0-6146 GCA_964500785.1 uncultured bacterium | reverse complement strand
TCGGTCCAGTCGTAGGAGGCTCCCACGGCGACCGACATGGGAGACCGGTAGGTCGCGTCCCGGTTCTGGCCGTACGCGACCTGCGCTCCCGAGTCGGGCAAGCCGTCGAAGTTCACGTCGCCGGTGATCGTCTCGTTGTCGACGGCGGTTCCACTCCCGGTGAGCGCCAGGCTCGGCGTCGTGAAGGCGACGCCGACGGACACGCCGCCGAAATCGGTAAGCACGCCGAGCTTCGCCAGCGTGCGCGCAGTCCAGTAGTCGAGTTCCGCGAAGCTGATCGCGGAAGCGCCGTACCCGTTGCTTCCGAATGCCTCCACGAGCGTCTGGCGGCGCGTGCGCTGCGACCGGTAGACGCCGTACACGGTGACGCCGAACGACGTTCGCTCCGAAATCGGCTTCGACCAGGTCAGGCCGCCCCAGTATTCGCCCATGTTCTGCTCGAAGATCACCTCGCCGCCGACAGACAGCGAGTCTCCGGGCTGGTCGAAGCCGACGACGACGCCGTCGCGCGCCGTCAATCGGAAGTCCAGCTGCTGGCGCGTCAGGAAGGAGTAGCCCATCCGCCCGCCGAACCAGTGCAACGGCAGCAAGCCGGCCACCATGCTCGGTGCGGGGCCCGTGGTGCTCGACGTGGGTGAGCGCCCGTCGGGAATCTCGTTGACCACTTTGATGGTTTGAATGGCGAAGACGGTCCCCGTGAGCAGCAGGGACGGGTCCTTGATCTGCACGAAGGCGCCCGGATTGTAGAACGTGGAACTCAGGTCGAGCGCGCTGCCCACCACCACGCCGTTCACGAGCTCGCCGCGCGTGCCGTAGTTGAGATTCCAGTAGTGCGTGTCCTGCGCGGGTGCCCGGGTGGCCACGGTCAGAGCTACGCACGCGATTGTCAGGATCAGAGTCGTCGAACGCATCGCCGTTTCCTTCCGTCAGCGCAGCCGAGCGCGTCGAAGGACACCTGTCGTCGACTCTACCACGCCCGGCGCGCAGACCGAAGCGCCGTCGTCGGCATCGGCGGGGCACTGGCGGCACATCGGGAAAACGTTGCGCGGGGTCGCAACGTCCCGTAGGCTCTCCCCGATGCGAAGCGGCGGTCGTTGGTACACGCAGCTGCACTGGCAGATCTTCATCGCCATGGGCGTCGGCGCCGCCGTCGGCGGCCTCGGCGGCGAGTCCGTGGTCCCGGGCATCGGGTGGATGGGGATGCTGTTCGTCCGTCTGCTCAAGATGATCATCATCCCGCTGATCATCTTCTCCATCATTTCCGGGGTGTCGTCGGTGGCGCACGGCGGCCGCCTGGGACGGATGTTCGGCAAGACGTTCGGCTACTACGTGCTGTCGAGCCTGCTCGCGATCCTGGTCGGTCTGGTGCTCGTCAACGTTATCCGGCCCGGCCGGGGCGCCAACCTCGTCGACGCAACGAGCAGCACCCTCCCGACGCTCGAAACAGCGACCTCGCCGCTCGAGATCATCAACCAGATCATCCCCGACAACGTCGTGTCCGCGCTGGCGCACGCCGACATGCTGTCGGTCATCTTCTTCTGCATCCTCTTCGGCGCCGCCGTCGCCGCGCTCCCGGAGTCGCCGCGGCGCGCACTGAGCGGATTCTTCGACGCGGGCTTCGAGGCCATGATGCGGCTGACGGGCTGGATCATCCGCCTGGCGCCGATCGGGGTGTTCGGGCTCATCGTGCGCATGGTGGGGCAGACCGGGTTCTCGTCGTTCAAGGCGCTAGGCCTCTACATGCTGACGATCGCGGCCGGGCTCACGATTCACATGTTCGTCATCCTGCCGCTCCTGCTGATCGTGCTCGGGCGCATCAATCCGCGCGTCCACTTCCGCAACATGCTCGAACCGCTCGCGGTGGCCTTCTCCACGGCGTCGTCGGGCGCCACGCTTCCGGTGACACTGCGCACGGTGGAGGAGAAGGTCGGCGTCTCCAACCGGGTGTCGTCGTTCGTCCTTCCGATGGGGGCGACCATCAACATGGACGGGACTGCCCTCTACGAGTGCGCGGGCGTGCTCTTCATCGCGCAGGTCCTGGGGCTGGGGCTCGGCATCCACCAGCAGGTCGTTGTGGTCCTCACGGCGCTGCTGGCGTCGATCGGCGCCGCGGCCGTGCCGTCGGCGGGGCTGGTGATCATCTTTCTCGTGCTGGAGTCGGTCGGGCTCCGGGGTCCCGAGGTGAACGCGGTCGTGGGGGCCATGCTCGCCATTGACCGTCCCCTGGACATGTTCCGGACCTCGGTCAACGTCTTCAGCGACTCCTGCGGCGCCGCGATCATCGCGCGCAGCGAGGGGGAGACGGGGGTGGACGCCGGGGTCTCCGGGGGCCCCGCGACGCCGCAACCTCATTGACGGCAACGGACTTTTCCCGTAGCCTCGGAGGTCAACGATCGACGAGACTATCCCTGAAAGGACCCCCGCCGTGCGCGTTCTCATAACCGGGATCACCGGGTTTGCCGGGAGCCATCTCGCGGACCACTGCCTCGAACACCGGGGCGTGGAGGTCCACGGGATCATCCGCTGGCGCAGCCGCACCGAAAACATCGAGCACCTCTACGGGAAGGTCGCCCTGCACGAATGCGACCTTCGCGACGCGTCGTCGACGCGCGACGTGATCGACGACATCCGTCCCGACTACATCTTCCATCTGGCCGCGCAGAGCTTCGTCCCGACGTCCTGGAAGGCGCCCTCGGAGAGCCTGACCACGAACATCGTGGGCCAGCTCAACGTGTTCGAGGCCGTGCGCAAGACCGGGCTCAAGTGCCGGATTCAGCTGGCGTGTTCCAGCGAGGAATACGGGATGGTCTACGAGAACGAGCTTCCCATCAAGGAAACCAACCCGCTGAGGCCGCTGTCGCCGTACGGTGTGAGCAAGGTCGGGCAGGACCTGCTGGGGTATCAGTATTTCATGAGCTACAAGATGGACGTCGTGCGCACGCGCGGGTTCAATCACGAAGGTCCGCGCCGGGCACCCGTGTTCGTCATGAGTGATTTCGCCAAGCAGATCGTCGATATCGAACGGGGGCGGAAAGAGCCCGTGCTGCACGTTGGTAACCTCGACGCGAAGCGCGATTTCACCGACGTGCGCGACATGGTCAAGGGATACTGGCTGGCGCTCGAGAAGGGGAAGCCGGGCGAGGTCTATAACATCTGTCAGGAGAAGTGCTGGTCGATCCGTGAGGTACTCGATCAACTCCTCGCGCTGACGACAAAGAAGATCGAAGTCAAGACCGACAGGGGCCGCCTGCGTCCCTCGGACGTGATGTTGCTGCTCGGCGATTGCTCGAAATTCCGCGCCGACACGGGCTGGAAGCCCGTCATTCCGTTCGAGCAGACGTTGCGCGATACGCTGGACTACTGGCGAGGGCAATAGGGTCGCACCCCGTCGTTGCGCGGAACCGGAGTTCCGCGCGGTGCCGGGTGCCTGGCGCGCGGGATCTCCCGCGCGGGGGGGAGTCCGTATGGATCGTGCATTGATCACCGGGTGCAATGGTTTCGTGGGCCGCGCGTTGACGCGACGCCTGATGGCGGGCGGGTACGACGTTTTCGGCGCGGACCGGGCCGATTCGCAGGGCGGGTTCCAGGGCCGGGAGTACTACACGGGCGATCTCCGCGACGCCGCGTTCGTGGCGCACGTGATCGACGAGGCGCAGCCATCGTGCATCATTCATCTGGCCGCGCAGTCCAGCGTGCGCGAGTCCTTCGACAATCCCGTGGAGACACTGGATGGCAACACGCGTCCGGCGCTCAACCTTCTGAGCCATCTGCGCAAGACGGGGTCGCGCGCACGCGTGCTGCTTGTCGGTTCCGCGGACGAGTACGGAACCGTGGACCCGGGCGACCTCCCGCTGGAGGAATCGCGGACGCCGAATCCGGAGAGTCCCTACGCGCTGGCCAAGTCGGTTCAGAACCAGTACGGCCGCATGTTCGCCCGGCTCTACGAGATCGACACCATCATGACGAGAAGCTTCAACCACACCGGGCCGGGCCAGCGCGACATCTTCGTGCTTTCCAGCTTTGCGCGTCAGGTGACGGAGATCGGGCGGGGCATCCGCCCCGAAACGATCGACGTCGGTAATCTGGACGTGAAGCGCGATTTTCTCGACGTGCGCGACGTGTGCGACGCTTATGTGGTGCTGCTCAAGAAGGGGCGCACGGGCGAGACGTACAACGTCTGCAGCGGCAAGTCGTATCGCATCGGCGATCTGTTGCGCGAGATGTGCCGGCTCGCGGACGTGCAGGTCACGATCCGGGTGGACGCCGGTCGCCTGCGTCCGGTCGACATGCCCGAGCTGCGCGGCGATCCAGCGCGCCTGCGGGAGCACACCGGATGGACGGCCAAACGACCGATCGAGACCACGCTCAAGTCTCTGCTCGATTCATGGGCCGAGCAAATCGGTAAAGAAGGAAACGAATGATCAGGATCTGCATGATTGGAACGGGCTACGTCGGTCTGGTGAGCGGTGCGTGTCTCGCCGACTTCGGCCATCACGTGACGTGCGTCGACATCGACGCCGCCCGCACCGAGGCCCTCCGGGGCGGCGAGATTCCGATTTACGAACCGGGACTCGCCGACGTCGTTTCCCGCAACGCGCGCGGCGAGCGGCTGGTGTTCACCACCGATCTCGCGGCGGGTGTGCGTGACGCCCAGGTGGTCTTCATCGCGGTGGGAACCCCGCCCAGAGAGGACGGTGGCACGGACCTTCACTTCGTTTTCGCCGCGGCCCGCGATATCGCCCGCCATCTTTCGGGGTATACCGTGGTGGTGCAGAAGAGCACCGTCCCCGTCGGGACCACGCGCAAGGTGGCGGCCGTGCTGGCCGAGAACAAGGACGCGAGCGCAGAGTTCGACATCGTCTCCAATCCGGAGTTTCTCCGCGAGGGCTCCGCGGTGGGGGACTTCATGCGCCCCGATCGTGTCGTCGTCGGCACGGAGACCGATCGCGCGCGCGATCTCATGCGCCAGGTCTACCGGCCGTTGTACCTGCTGGAGACGCCCATCGTCAGCACGTCGCTGGAGTCGGCGGAGATGATCAAGTACGCGGCCAACTCGTTTCTTGCCACCAAGATATCGTTCATCAACGAGATGGCGAATATCTGCGAGCTGGTGGGGGCGGACGTCGACGACGTGGCGAAGGGCATGGGGCTGGACGGACGCATCGGGAAGAAGTTCCTCCACGCCGGCATCGGTTACGGCGGGTCGTGTCTCCCCAAGGACGTGTCGTCGCTGATCCACGTCGCCCGGGAGCACGGCTACGACGCCCCGCTGGTCCGTGCCGCGCATGCCATCAACTACGAGCTCACCGAGCGGGCGCTGGACAAGCTCGGCCGGGCGGTGGGCGGCATCGACGGCAAAGTGGTGGCGCTGCTGGGGCTCGCCTTCAAACCCAACACCGACGATCTGCGCGAGGCGCCGGCGATCCGACTCGTGCACGAGTTGTTGAGTCGCGGCGCCCGTGTTCGCGTGTTCGACCCCGCCGCGATGGAGAACTTCCGGCGTGCGGTCAAGGCCCCGGTCGAATACGGCAAGAACGCTTATGAAGTCGCGGAGGGGGCGGACGCGCTGGTGCTGGTTACGGAATGGAATGAATTTCGCGAGCTCGATTTTCCGCGGCTCAAGAAGATCATGCGCGGTCATGTGCTCGTCGACTGCAGGAACGTGTACTCTCCCGAGCGAATGAAGAGTACGGGATTTGCATACGAGTCCTTTGGAAGGGGACGGATATGAAACTGATCGAAGGAGCCAGGATCAAGCAGCTCAAGGTGATCCCGGACGAACGCGGCTTCCTCATGGAGATGCTGCGCGCGGATGACGAATTCTTTCAGAAGTTCGGCCAGGCGTACCTGACGGTCGCGTACCCCGGAGTCGTCAAGGGCTGGCACTACCACAAGAACCAGACCGATCACTTCGTGTGCGTCCACGGCATGCTCAAGGTCGTCCTCTACGACGGGCGCGAAAAGTCGCCGACGCACGGTCTGGTCAACGAATTCTTCATGGGCGAGCGCAATCCGATCCTGCTGGTGATTCCGCCGCTCGTGCTCCACGGGATGAAGGGCGTCGGCACGACGCCGGGCTTCCTGGTCAATATCCCGACGGAGCCGTATAACTACAAGGAGCCGGACGAGTTTCGCGTCGACCCGCA
>CAZCQM010000180.1:0-6238 GCA_964500785.1 uncultured bacterium | reverse complement strand
ACCGAGAGAGAGACCGACTGGCCGCTGATCGGGTTCCCCTGCGCGTCGCGCGCCGTGACGGTGATCGTGCTCGTCGCCACCCCGTCGGCGGTGACCGGTGTGGTAGCGTCGACGGTGCTTGTCGTCGCGCTCACGCCGTCCGCCTGGAAGACGATCGATGCCGTCGGGACAATGGGTTGCCCGTTGATCGACGCCGATACCGTCACCGTCTCCGCGGTGACATCCGTGACGACGCCACCCGCCTCACCGTTGGATCCGGTCGGCAACACCGGATCGGTCTCCTGAGCGTTGCCGTCGACGGACAGCGTCACCGTGTCGCCCTGCCGGGGGTTTCCGAACGCGTCGCGCGACGTCACCGTCACCGCGCTCTGGTCGCTCCCGTCGGCGACGACCGGACTCGTCGCCGAGATGCTCGACTGCGTCGTACTCATCGCCGCGGGCGTGACGCTCGCGGACGCCAGCGCCCCCAGCACCGGGGACCCATCCGTGCTCAACGCGTTGAGCGAGTGGGGCGTCCCCGTCGTCGCCAGTGTCGGCCGGTAGTCGAAACGAACCGTGCTCTGCCCGTTGGGCAGGACGACACTCGTAACCGGTGTCCCGTGATCGGCGGGGAGGAAGAACTGGCCGTGGCTTGCGAGCAGATTGACGGTCCGGTTCTGGGTGACCGGCGAGCGGTTGTTGAACGCGTCGTAGACGAAGAGCCGGTACTGCCCGAATTGGCCCGCCGTGATCGTCGAGTCGCCCGGGACGATCTCCATCGTGGCCGGCGCCCCCGGGACCACCGAGAGGCTCGGCGACGTCCCGATCGCGACCGGCGACGTGCCCGCCGGATCCGACGCCACCTGGAACGTGTAGGTGCCCGGCGACGTCGCCGCCGTGGCGCGCGCGCCCGGGTTGAGTCCCCCCGCGTCGTCCCCGTATTTGAGCGTGATCGTGTTGCCCGTAGTCAGCGTGTCGACCGTGATCGTCACCTGCTGGCCGGCCACGTTGAGCGAGGGGTTGCCCGTCGGCTCGTTGGTGGAGACGGTGACGAAGCCCGCGGACGTCGGCTGGGTCGACTGGGGCGGCGTCCACCCCGCGGGGATGGTGATGCGAACCGTGCCGCCGTCGATGACCTCGGTCGCCGTATACGTCACACTCCACGTGGAGGACGTCCCCGCCACGACGGGCGACGACGGCGCAATCGACGCCGTTCCGCTACCCGGCGCCGAGAGCGCCGCGGATGCCCAGGCGAGAACGAGGACGCTGCCGAGTGCGAGGACCCGGCTGAAGAGAGGACGATTCATTCTTGGTTCGATCGCAAATGCGGCCCGGCGGCCGTTATGACCCACGACGGGCGGACTATCCGTTCCGGGTGTCTGCAACTACCATGCCCCGGCGGTCGAAGGCGCGTGCGCACGATGCGCGCCGCGGCGCGGAACTGCAGGACCGGCAGGCGCTCGGCGGCCGACGAAAACGTCAGCGCCAATGCTACCAGCCCGAAGCGCCAGATGCAATAGCAACAACGAATTAGCGGAAATCCCGCGGCCCGGGCCGGGATTCTGGGGAATATGCCCCGGGGGCCTACGGGGAAGGGGCGGGAACGGTCAGAATCGAATTCCGGTTGCTGAAGCCGTCGGGCTCGCTGTCCGGGTTCGTGGGGTCCGGGATCCAGTTCTTCCCGTCGACCACGAACTTGTAGGCGTAGCGGCCCGGCTGCAGCGGATAGAAGAGCGTCCACTCGCCGTCGCCGTTCTCGTCGGCCATCGGGTCCGATACCGGGGACCAGTCGTTGAAGTCCCCGACGACGTAAACCTTTTTCGCATTTGAGTTTCGGTACCGGAACAGGACCCCGCCCTCCACGATCTCCGGCCCGCCGACGCGGGGTGGCGGGGGCGGCGGCCCGCAGGAGGCCACGGTCGCCAGCACCAGGGCAACGACGAAAAACAAGCGTTTCATCGGATCTCCAGCGCTCCTCCCCGGTCCACGATCACCAGCTGCGACGCCCGGCCGCCGGGACCGCCGTCGACCTGCTCGGGGTTGCCCGGGTCGAGCTGCCAGGTGGCCTCGTCCACCCAGAACGCATACTGATGCCGCCCCGTGGGCAGCGCCACCACGATCTCCCAGGTGCCGTCGCCGTCGTCGTCCTCCATCAGGCCGATGTTCGCCTCGCCGACCGCACCGTCGCCATGCGCCCAGTTGTTCTCGGGCCAGCTGCCGCCCAGCTGGACGCGGTGCGCGGCCGGCGCGAAGAACCGGAAGCGGACGCCGTCGGGTGTGACCTCGGGGCGCGGCGCGCGCGCGCGCGGCGCCAGCGTCGCGCACGCGGGCAGGGTCGCGAGGACCAGGGCGGTGACGATACGGGCCGTGTTCATGCCACTCTCTTACGGGAGTTGTACGACGATTTCAACCTTGAACACCGCGGCGTCCGACAACCGGCGCTCTTCGTCGACGAGGCGGCGCGTGATGTCGTCGGAGCGGCTGCGGGCGAATCCGCCGTCGAGCGCACCGCGCAGGAACTCCGTGCGCCCGATGTCCGCATAATCGCTGATTACGGGGTTGAACACAACGGGATCGAAGCCGAACCCGAGGTTCGCCTGCAGGATGCCGTTCCGGTAGCCCGCCTCGGCCCACCCCGTCCAGAAGTCGCCCCCGCCGCCCACGGCCCCGTCGTACCAGGCGACGCGTGCGTCGCCCGAGGCGTACCACGGGCCGCGCAGCGTGGCGTCGACTGAGACGCGGGCGCTCGCGTGCACCGAGCTCCCGGCGAGCTCGCGCGTGGCCAGTTGCCCGTGCAGCCCACCGGTGACGCGCCCCGTGTCGCGACCAACACCGAGCGAATAGACCGTGTACCGGTCAAGGCCGAGCGCCGCCAGGTCCGCGACGTCGAACGCGTCCCACAACGACAGCCACGGGTTGTAGGCGGGCCAGTCGATGTGCACGCCGTCCGGCGTCGCACCGTAGTCGGCGTCGGTGTGTCGCACCGAGGCGTCCACCGCCCAGCCGCGCCACGCGGTGCGCCCGTCGAGCGTGACGCGGTGCACGCTGGCCCGGGAGCTGCCGGCCACGCCGTCGAAATCGAGCCGCGTGTAGTCCCAGCGCGCGCGCGCGCCGCGCGTGTCGTCCCCGACCGCCACCTCGACGACGGCGCGGTCGGTCGTCCCCAGGTCGTGTCTGGCGTCGACCGGCGTGGTCGCGTCCGCCGCGGTCGCGGGCGGCGGCAGCGAATCGTCCGACTGCGTGACGCCGAACGCCCGCGCCACGGTGGTCCCCCACCCGTAGGAACCCGTCACGCGCACGCCTCCCGGCGCGCCGAACTCCAGCCACAGCGCGTTGACGCCGCGGTCCTCGCGCGTCGCCTGCGTCGTCGTCGACACCACCGACGTATCGCGCACGGCATCGACATAAACGCCCGGGTTCACTCCGCGGTCGTCGCGGTGCGTGTAGCCAAACGCCACGCCGCCGAACTTCGCCGTCGCTTCCACCGCGACGTCGTCCGATCCGTCGAACGAGGTCGACGTCGCGTAGGCCGTCGTGTCGGGCGCACTCCCCGCCGCGAAGGGCGCCAGGTCCACCGACGGCGCCGGCGCGTCCGGCGCGCGCGACGTCTCGTCGGCGAGCAGGGCCCGCAACGCCACGTGCGACGATGCCGCCACACCCGACACCCCGTGGCGACGGAACCCGGCGTCGTAGCCGTACACACCGGCGTCGCCCACGATGTGCATCGGATCCGACGACGCCCACGCGCTGTCGTTCTCGAAGCCGCGGAACGTCACCTTGTCCAGGACGAGGTCCACCGATCCGCGATCGAAGAACACGTCGATCGAGAGCGGGGAGCCACTCCACGTGGAATCGTACGTGGCGACGGCCGCGTGCGCGCGCAGGTGGTCGAACGATCCCTCCACCCGGCCGTCGATGCGTTGCATGCCGTCGGAATTCCCGTCGTCGTCGGTCAGCCGGCCGATGTAGCGCGCACCGACGCCCGCGGACGGGGCCGCCACGGGCTCCTGCGCCAGCTCCGTGCTGAGGATCAGTCCGCCGCTGCGCTCCACGAGCGCCAGGGGCGATCCCTTCTCCGGCGACGGGCCCGGGTTTTCGGGGTCGGGAATCCATTTTCCGTCGACCACGAACTTGTAGCGGTACGTCCCCGCCACCAGGAACAGGCCAACCTCGAAGCGGTCGTCGACGAGCGACATGCGTTCCACGGTCGGGTTCCACTGGTTGAAGTCGCCGACCAGATAGACCTCGCTCGCGCCGGGCGCGCGCAGCGAGAAGATGACCTCGTCCTGGTCGACGCGGACCGCCGCCCCGGCCGGCGCGGCGAGCGCGGTGAAGAGGGCCGCAACGGCGAACACACGCAGGGCGCGCTGCATCAGAAGTCCCCCCGGACGGTCAGCGTGACGACGTCGTTGCCCGCGCCCTCCGTGGCGAGCCCCGCATCATCGAGAAGGTAGGCGCCGCCCCCGACATCGTCGCGGCCGTAGGCGAGCGTCACCCAGGTGCGCGCCGTGGTGCGGAACTCGATGCGCGCATAGACGGTTCCCGCGTCGCCCGCGGTGTCGGAGACGATCCAGCGCGCGTAGAACGCGCTGGTCGGGCTCCAGTCGACGCGCGTCTCGACGGCGGCGCGGACCACCGTATCGCCGGCGATACCGTCCAGGCGTGCCTGCACACCGCCCATGAAGCGTTGCAGCTCCCGGCGGTAGATGCCGTGCACGAAGCCGTCGTTCGACTCCTCGGCACCGCGGTACGCCAGGCGCTCCGCGCCGCCGCGGAGCTGGACCTCCGAATTGTCGGTCAGGAACCCGCGCACGGAGGCTTCGAGGGTGCGTCGCGAGGAATCGTCCGTGCTTCGCGTCTGGCGCCGCCCCACGACGTAGCCGTCCAGGGCGTAGCGCGCGGCGGACGCGTAGAGGCCCGCCGAGCTCGATTCGGTGCCGCGCCGCGCCGGCGCGAGATCGTTCACGTACGCCGCCCCGACCTTCCGGTAGCGGTAGATGGCGTCGGCCGTCAGGTCCCGGGTGACCACGACGCGCGTCAGGCGCGCCTCCGCGAAGACCGCCCCGTTCTCGTCCGGCTTTGCGCCGGCGGGTGTGTCGACATCGGCCCCGATTCCGTTCGAGTATTGCGACGGAAAGAAGACGCCCGATCCGAATCCCGAGTGCGCGTAGGAGACGATCGCGGTCGCCCGGCGGAAATACGTCGCCGCCTCCGCCTGCGCGAGGGCATGGTCGGGACCCGCCGGCGGGGTCGTGTGCTGGTATGCCGCGCCCGCGTGCAGGTGCGCGGACGACACGCGGGCGTCGGCGCGTTGCAGGATGCGCGAATCGTCTCCTTCGTCCAGGCGCGACGCCAGGTATCCCACACCGATCGCATCGCGCACCGCCGCGATCCGCAGTCCCTGCCGGTGCTGGAAGCGCGAGACGTCGTCGTCGTCCAGGGTCACCGTGCCGAGCTCGCCCGTGAAGTAGCGCCGCTCGTCGGCGAACGCGCGCGCATCGATCCGGAGCGACTGGCCGGTGACGCGGTAGAGGTAGTCCCCCTGGTCGATGCCGAAGTCGACACGCCCGTTCGGGGCGTCGGCGTCCGCCCACGTCGACGCGCCCTTGACGTAGAAAATCCCGGTCCGGTCCTTCCCCGCGGTGAGATCGATCATGAAGCGCGAGCCGTCGAGCGGCGAGCGTGACTGTGCATCCCAGGACCACGGCGCCGTGTCCTCGGCCGTGACCACCTCGACGTTCAGC
Source organism: uncultured bacterium (assembly GCA_964500785.1). Classification (GTDB taxonomy): domain Bacteria; phylum Krumholzibacteriota; class Krumholzibacteriia; order WVZY01; family JAKEHA01; genus JAKEHA01. Next base: position 515 of record CAZCQM010000180.1, on the reverse strand, counting down.
CGCCCGCGCACCGCCACCGGGACGGGCGAGCGCACGCCTTCCGCGCCGGCGGCGTGCGTGGTCGCCGCGACGAGCATTGCGGCCACGATGCGCGTCGCGTCAGCGCGAGCCATAGGGGGTCTCCTTCGCGGGGGCGGACCAGCGCAGGGTGAGGAGATAGCTCGCGCCCAGCGTTTCGTGCGACGCCATCCCGAGGTCGATGGTGATGCCACGCACCGACACGCCCGCGCCGGCCGCCGCGCGGGCCCCGTCGAGCCCGCCGCGCAGGGCCAGGTGGTGGCCGGCGCGGAGCTCGAGGCCGCCGTGGCCGCGCCACGCGCCGTCCGCCGCCTGGCGCGTCTCGAGCACGACGACGAGGCGTTCGTGCCAGTAGTAGGAAAGCCCCACCGCCTGGCTGCGGTGAATCGGCGTCACCCCCCCGCCGTCGACGAGGTCGATATCGGGCTGGTTGATGGAGCGAATCGAGTAACCGAGCCCGATGAACGAGAACGGCCGCAGCAACACGCCCGCGCCCG
>CAZCQM010000179.1:0-6270 GCA_964500785.1 uncultured bacterium | reverse complement strand
CCGGGGAGCAGCATGAGAGAGTCGGGAGTCGCGGCGTTGAGGAACGCGAAGGGATCCCTCGCGAAGGACGCGCGCGCGGAGGCGGTGCGCGACAGAGCCGGGGAGGCGCCGGTCCGCGGCGCACCCCCGGCACGCGAACGCACGCGCTCGTTCGCGGGGCGCGCGTCGTGCTCGCCCCGTGTCGCAACGAACGACACCAGGTGTCCGCCGCCCAGTATGACGATGAGGACCAACGCTCCGGCGACCCGCCGCATCTTCCCCTCCCACCCCGGCCGGGCCATCTATTCTATAGCAAACGGGCTCAGTCGAACAGCGTCCACGCGAGACCGTAGACCAGCGTCCGCGGCGTCATCAGATAGTCGCCCAGCGTGGTGTACTGTTCGTCGAGCACGTTGAGGTACTTGAGATAGAGATGCACGTCGATCAGCCTGCCCTCGAGGAGAAGGTTGACGACGTTGAACGCGGAGAGCGCCGTGCCGTCGTAGTCGACGCGCGCCCCCACGTGCAGGAACTCCGCGCCCGCGTACAGGGCGCTCGTCTTCTCGAACATCTCTCCGCCGATCAAAAACGACGCGTTGGCCTGGAGATCGGGGACGCCGCGGAACGCCTCCTCCCGGTCGCCCGACGACACCATGACGCATCCGAGCCCCCGGGCCAGCAGCGGTCCGATCCGACCCTCCCCGTGCAGCCGTTCCTCCACGATCGTCATCGCCGGCGTGGTCGACGCGTTGGCCGCCACGCGCCACGTCTCCGTCCCGACCGTCCGGGGGCGGAACGCGATGGTATCCGAGGAGCGGATCCACGACCCGGTCACCCGGTTGGCGAACGGGCCCAGACGCAGGTCCCAGTCGCCGCGGATCTCCAGGGCCGACTCGGGATCGACGTCCGGATCGCCCGCCAGGATGCGCCCGTCGCGGACGTGCACGGGCAGGTAGCGTTCCCCGAGATTGGGAAGGCGGAACGAGCGCCCGCCCTGCACCGTGAACGAAGTTCGCTCCGACGCGGCGCGCACGCCCGCCGTCGCGCCCCACACGAACGGCGTTTCGTCGTCGCCCGCCACGTCGCCGGTCGCGATCCACTCGCCCGCCCCCAGCGCGCGACTCGCCTCCACGTGTCCCTCGAAACGGGCCTGGTGCGTCCGCGACGCTGCCCCCACGTCCTGGGTGGCCGTCGTCCGCCGCCCGAGCAACCGCACGCGCGTCCGCGTGTCTTTCCACGTGGGGTGCAGGTCGAGCAGGGCGCCCGATGTCTCGTTGACGGTCGTCGAGTCCCGCGAACCCGCCGTGTTTCCCAGCCCGAACACGGTCAACGTCGCCGGCCCCACGCCCGCGTCGAACCACGCCAGGTGTCCGTCGCGCTGGTTCTCAGACGAAGGATCGGTGAGCGTCCCGGTCGACGTGCTCTGATACTGTCGCACGCCGAAGCGGAAGCGCGCCGCCGCGTCCGGTGCCCCGCGCAGGATGATCGCCGAGTTGCGCGATCGCGACTTCCCGTAATCCGGGAACCCCTGGCTGCCGCCGGCCGCGTCGAACACATAGCCGTCGTCGAGAACCTCGTCGTAAGACAGGTCGAGCCCCACCGGGCCCTCCTCGGACGCGAAGCGCGCGCGGCGCTGGCGCAGATCGTTGGTCCCCTTCGACAGCTCGATGAACGTGGTGGGGCGCGTCGGCAACGGCGGCGTATCGATGAAATCGATCGCGCCTTCGATCCACGACCCGGCGGGGTCCATGCGCAGCGTTCCGACCCCGCTCGTCGCCACGTGCACCCACGGGGCGAGGTCGTTCTGGGGATCGTTCATGGGGATGCCGTTCATGAACAGCGTGGCGCGCCCGCGTCCGATCCCCCACCGGGAATACGCGGCGACGTTGCCGATGGGACCGGCGCGCACGACGACTCCGCCCGGTGCGAACTCCAGGAAGTTGTCGAGCGAGATCGCGTGGCGGCGGAGGTAGTCGGCGCGCGTGATCACGTCGAACGTCCACGCCGTGTCGGCCGGCTCGGGGACGGCCGTGGAGTCCGGGGGTGCGGCGGCATCGCTCGCGCCGGCGACGAGAAGCGGCCCCGCCAGGACGAGGGCGAAGGCGAAGGCGCCGGCCAGATGACGCGCACGACGGAAGTGCATGATCAGCGCGCGGGCGCGACCTCGTCGCGGAACCGGGAAAGCACGCGCAGCGTCGGGCACAGCGCGGCGAAGAAGAGGGCGGCGTTCCACGCGAACTGGACCGCGGCGAACGCCACGCCTCCCCAGACGAAGGCCCACACCGTCACATCGCTGGTGAATACGAAGAAGGAGATCGCGTTGACGACTCCCTGGTACACGAGGGTCAGGAGCGCACCCGTGAGCGCGGCGAGAACCGAGGCAACGAGGCGGTTCCCGACGCGGAGCAGCGCCGGCCCCACCCATCCACCGGTGGCGCCGATGAGCGCGTAGCACGCGATCTGCGCGATCCACACCGGCGGGGGCACCGCGCCCATGACATTGAAGAGTGAATGGGCGGCCATTCCGCAGGCGCCCACGACCGCGCCTGGCCCGGCTCCGAGCAGGTACCCCGCTGCGAACGACAGAAAGGTGACGAGCTCGACGTTGGGGACACCCGCGAGCGCCTGGCCGGCCACGTACACCATCGCGGTGAGGAGCGTCGTCAACAGTGCGATGCGGGTGGTTCTCATGAGGAATACGGGCGCTCCCTGCGGCCGATGCTATCGGGCCGCCGCGGCAGCGTCAAGCGGGGTTCCGGCGCGCGCGCACCGGCGCGCCGTCCCGTCCTACCGATCCTCGGTGAGCTTCTGGATCTTCTCGGAGACTTCGCGGAAGGTGACGTCGACCACGTACACGTCCTCGAACTGCGCGCGCGCGTTGGCGGTGTCCCCCACCATCTCGTACGCGAGGCCGAGGTTGTACTTGATGCCCAGCGCCTCGTCGCCGTCGTCCCCGATCAGCGTGAGACCCTTGCGCAGCTGCTTGATCGCGAGCTGGGGCTGGTTCTGCTTGATGAAGCACAGACCGACCATCTCGAGGCACTTCACCTGATACTGGGGCGATTTCGCCGCGACCTGGAACTCGCGGATGGCCTCCGCGAGCAGCTCCATCTCGAGGTACGCCATGCCGAGGTCGTAGTGGCTGCGATAGTCGTCCTCGCCCGGATCGCCCGCGTCGTCGTCGTCGATGAGGGCCGAGATGTTCATGTGGTCCTTCGTCGCCTGGCGCGCGGGAGCCGGAGCTTTCGGGGGCGCCGCCGGCGCGGACCGGGGGGCCTCGTCCACGGAGTCGGAGTCCGCGGTCTCCGGCGTCTCGCTCGCCGCTGGAGCGGGCGCCGGTGCCGCGGGCGCCTGCTCCGGCGCGGGCGTTTCGGGGGCCGCCGCGTCGGTGGCCGACGGGCCCGGAGCCGCGGGCGCCGGCTGGGCTGAGGGGGGTGGCGCCGTCGCGGGCTCCGGGGTCTTCTTCCTCGGTCCGCCGCCCACACCGCGCGCCAGCCGGAGCAGGTACTGGTCGCGTTCGGAGGGTCCCGCCGGAGCGGCCGGGGCCGGTGGCTCGGACGGGGCGGCGGCGGGTGCCTCGCCCTCTTTGGGAGGCGTGAACCGGGGCGTCGACTCGATCTCGATGCGCTCGCCCTCGGAGTGCTTCGCGGTCCAGATGTTCTGCTCGGTGACGACGGTCCGGTCGGCCCCGGGCCCGGGTGCCGGCGCGGAGCCCGTAGCGAGCGCGTCGAGCCGGGCCGCGAAGCCGAGCTTCTCGATGCGCGCGCGGACTTCCTGTGTCAGCGCCTGGTTGCCGTTCTTCTGCAGGTGGACGTGGAGCGCGATGAGGACATTGCCCGCCTCCTCGTCCTGCCGGTACGCGACCAGACATTCGGCCAGGCGCTGAATGACCGGCGCCGACTCCGCCATGTCTTCGGCGATCTGCTTGGCCAGTTTCTGGAACGCCGCCGACTCGAACGCGCCGGCTTCCGCTTTCTCGAGGAAGGACAGGTAGTAGGATTCCGCTTCCTTGGCCAGCCCCTGCTTCATGCGCACGTAGCCGAGCTTGACCAGGACTTCGGTCCGCGCGGGGAGCACGCGCATGATCTTCTTCGCCACCGCGACGGCGTTGTTGTACAGCCCGACGCGCGTGTACTCGTCGATGGCCCGGATGAAGCTGTCGTAGGCCTCGGACTTGGCACCGGTCCGCAGGTAGATATCGGCGAGCTCGTTGTGGAGATTGGGATTGTTCTGGTCCAGCTCGACCAGACGGCCGTACTCGCGGATCGCGCCCTGCCAGTCCTGCTGGCGAACGAGATCGAGAGCCTTTCTCCGGATGACCGTTGCCTTGCTCACGTCACTCCTGCTCCGTCACACCGTCGCTGCGCCCGCGCCACTCGTCACCCGCGATGAACACGCGGCCCACCGGGTTGGTTCCGAAGTGGTTCGGGATCTCCCGGTAGTCCTCGCACGCCAGCACGAGAAAGTCGGCGCGCTTGCCCACCTCCAGGCTGCCGACCTCGCGCTCCCGCCCGAGGACGAAGGCCGGGTTGACCGTCGCCATGGCGATGGCCTCGGCCGGGCTCACACGCATGTGAGAGCACGCGATCGACGTCATCATGGGCATGGACTCGCTCGTCGAGCTCCCGGGATTGAAGTCGCTCGCGATGGCCAGCCGCATGCCAGCCGCGATCATTTTCCGCGCAGGGGCGAACTCCAGGGATGGGAGTCCGAAACTCGTTCCCGGAAGCAGCACCCCGAACACACCAGCCCTGGCCATGCGTTCTATTCCTCTGTCGCTAATCTTCTTGAGATGGTCGGCCGAGACCGCGCCGATGCGGGCGGCGAGCTCTGCGCCACCCATGTCCGTAAGCTCGTCGGCGTGAATCCTGGCCTTCAGTCCAGCCCGCTGGCCGGACCGCAAGATTCGTTCCGTTTCATCCAGGGAGAACACCCCCACCTCGCAGAAAACATCGTTGAATTCTGCGAGGTTAGCGGCCACGACGGCGGGGATCATCTCGTCGACCACCGCCCGCACGTAGCCCTCCCGGTCGCCGGCTCGCTCTGGCGGGAGCGCGTGTGCTCCCAGGAACGTGGCGACCACCGTCGCCGGTCCCTCGGCGGCGAGGCGTGCCACCACCCGGAGCTGCTTCAGCTCCTGCTCGAGATCGAGGCCGTAACCACTTTTTATTTCTATTGTTGTGGTTCCGTACGCCAGGCACCCGTCGAGGCGGCGGCGCGTGATCCGGTAGAGCGACTCCTCGTCGGTGGCGCGGATGTGGGCGACGCTTTTTGCGATGCCGCCGCCGCGCGCCGCGATTTGCTCGTACGGCGTTCCGGCCACCCGCCACTCGTACTCGTCCAGCCGGTAGCGCGCGAAGACGGTGTGGGTGTGGCAGTCGACGAACCCCGGCATGACGACCGAGCCCGCCGCGTCGATTTCCCGGCAATCGGCCGCGGGCCGGACCGCGCGCAGGACCCGGTCGCGGCTTCCGGCGGCCAGGATGCGCCCGTTGGCGACGGCGAGGGCCCCGTCTTCGACGAGGCCGAGGTCGGCGAGGGCGGGACCGACGCGCGGGGCGCCGTCCCCGGCCAGGGTCAGGAGCTGCGAGGCGCCCGTGACGATGAGATCGGCGGTGGGTTGGGTCGCCATCGGTCAGTCGCGCGGGAGCATCGGGAGGTGGAGGCCGTCGCGGCGGGCCGCCTCGATGGCCTCGGGATAGCCGGCGTCGGCGTGGCGCGCCACCCCCAGCCCCGGGTCCCCGGTCAGGCAGCGCACCGCCTTGCGCGCCCCTTCCTCGGTTCCGTCGGCCACGACGGCGAGTCCGGCGTGGATCGAGAGCCCCATGCCCACGCCGCCTCCGTGGTGCACCGAGACCCAGGCCGCGCCGTTGACGGCGTTGAGAAGCGCGTTGAGGATGGGCCAGTCCGCGACCGCGTCGCTGCCGTCGCGCATCGCCTCCGTCTCCCGGTAGGGGCTCGCGACCGATCCGCTGTCGAGGTGGTCGCGGCCGATGACGATGGGAGCACTCACCGTCCCGCGCGCCACCAGGTCGTTCACGCGTTCGCCGAAGCGCGCGCGCTCACCGTACTTGAGCCAGCAGATGCGCGCCGGCAGCCCCTGGAACTGGACGCGCTCCCGCGCCAGGGCGATCCAGCGCGCGAGCGCCGGTTTGTCCGGGAAGAGCTCGAGGATCAGGTCGTCGGTGGCCGCGATGTCCTTTGCGTCCCCCGAGAGCGCGATCCAGCGGAAGGGGCCGTAGCCCTCGCAGAACAACGGGCGGATGTACGCCGGCACGAAGCCCGGGAACG
>CAZCQM010000178.1:0-6338 GCA_964500785.1 uncultured bacterium | reverse complement strand
TACGAGCCCGATGTCTACCTGAACGGGCACTACTTGGCCGGGTCGCTCCTGGTGATGGGGGCGTGCATCAGCCTGGTGACGAACCTGTCCAACGCGTTTCAGGACCGGCTCAACGTCTCCATCGAGCGCATGCGGCGCAAGGGAATGGAGACCGAGTCCCGGATCAACGAGCTCTCGCGGCTGTATGACATCAGCACCGGCATCAACTCGGCGATCTCCCTGGAGACGCTGCTCAAGATCGTGGCCAAGGAAGCCACGCTCCTTCTGGATCGTCCGTGGGCGAGCATCGTTCTCTTCAACCAGAAGCAGGAGAACGCGCACTCGGTCTTCGTCGGCGTGAATCAGAACCGCGAGGTCAAACTCGACCGCAAGATCCGGCGGGGCGGTCTGAGCGAATGGATATGGACGCACAACACGCCCATCGTCGTCGACGATACGACGCGGGACAAGCGGGCCAACTGCAGCGAGTTCCTGACCCGCTTCGGGGTCCGATCGCTTATCGGATTTCCGCTGACTACAGGCAAGCAGGTCACCGGCGTCATCTATACCGGTGACTTCTTCCCCAAGCCGGTGACGGAACAGCACATGCGACTGCTGACGACGTTGAGCCAGCAGCTCTCCATGGCGATCGAGAAGAGCCGTCTCTACGACTCGCTGGAGCGCAAGATCCAGGAACTGGAGAGACAGATGGAGACGTTGCACAAGGCGAACGTCCTCAAGTCCGACTTCGTATCCCACGTCTCGCATGAGCTGCGCACCCCGCTGACGTCTATCAAGGCCTACGCGGAGACGCTGCTGGCCAACGCCGACGACCCCGCGTTCCCCCAGCGCCGCGAGTTCCTCGACATCGTCAACAAGGAGACGAACCGGCTGATCCGCATCGTCAGTAATGTTCTCGACGTATCCAAGATCGAGTTCGGACAACGGCCGGTGTCGCACGCGCCCGTGGAAGTCGCCGCGATCGTGGACGAGGTTCTCAACATGCTCCAGCCAACGTTGCGCGAGCGCGACGTGAACGTCAAGCTCGACATGCCCGCCGACCTGCCGCGCGTGGACGGCGATGGCGACCTCATCAAGCAGGTGTTCATCAACCTGCTGTCGAATGCGATCAAGTACTCCCCTCCGGGCACGACGGTGACCCTGGTCGCGCGCGCCGAAGCGGTGAACATCGAGGTGTCGGTTTCCGATCAGGGCGTGGGAATTCCCGGGGACGAAATCGGCAATGTGTTCGAGAAGGGATTCCGGTCGCGCACCCAGAAGAGCGCGAAGATGGAAGGCCTCGGACTCGGCCTGGCCATCGTCAAGAACATCGTCGAACAACACGGCGGAACGATCCGCGTGGAGAGCACGGAGAACGTCGGCAGCACGTTCACGCTCACGCTGCCGCGCGAGCACTGCTTCAACGACCTGATCGGCTACATCGGCGAACTCGTCGATGCGCGCGAACAGCTCCACGAGATGCTGGAGCTCATCGTCAAGATGATCGCGGAGCTGCTGAACGCCAAGCGCGTGTCGTTGATGCTCCTCGACAAGACGCGCTCCGAGCTCTTCATCAAGATGTCGTACGGCATCGAGGAGTGGGTTGTGGAGAGCACACGGGTCAAGCTGGGCCAGGGCATCGCGGGACTGGTGGCGGAACGCGGTGAACCTCTCCTCATCAGCAATATAGAGGAGAACGAGTACTTCAGCGCGCCCAACGGACCGCAGTACGAGACCATGTCGCTCCTCAGCGTGCCGCTTCGCGTCAACGACGTCATCGTGGGCGTCATCAACGTGAATAACAAATTGAACGGCACCCCGTTCGAAAAAGACGATCTCACGCTGCTCATTTCGTTCAGCGAGCGGATATCGCGCGCTCTGGAACGGGTTCGTATCGTGGAAGACTCGCACAGCTTCCTGCAGGATACGGTGGATGCATTCCGGAGAATGCTCGAGACGCAGACCAAGACCAAGATGATCGAGCAGGCCATCGACATGGCGCTCAAGATCGCGCGCAAGCTTCACCTTCCCGAGAAAGACGTCAGCGTCGTTCAGTATGTGGCCAGTGTCCACGACATCGGCATGACCGAGATCAGCGACGAGATCCTGAACAAGGCGCTCAACCTGTCGTCGGAAGAAATGATGCAGATACAGCGGCACCCGGAGCGGGGTGCGGAGCTGATCCGTCCGCTCGAGTTCGTGGAGGCGGTCAGCAACATCATTCTCTATCACCACGAGCGGTGGGACGGGAGCGGATATCCGATGGGGCTCAAGGGCGAAGAGATCCCGGTCGGCGCCCGCATTCTCGCGGTGATCGATGCGTTCCAGTCGATGACGGCGGGACGCCCGTACCGTTCGCGCAAGACGGTGGAGGCCGCCGTCCAGGAGCTGGTCGAGAACTCGGGCGTGCAGTTCGACCGGGACGTCGTCGACGCGTTCGTCACGGTGCTCCGGGAAGACGGGCGGCTGTCGACGCGCGACGAGCGGGGCTACCGGCGCCAGCTCGGCGAGGAACCCGTCGGAGCACCCAAGGGATAACGGACACGGCATGATGCACAGCACTCTTCTGGCATACACCGCGGCGGCGCCGGCGACGACGACGTACCTGGCTCTTTGCTCGGTGCTCGCCGTCCTCGTGTTCCTGACGCTGTGGCGCGAGACCATCACGACGAATTCGTCGTTGTTCTTCTCGCGCACGTTCGCCGCGCTGGCATTCGGATTGAGCCGGATGACGGTGATCCTCTTCGGAACGGCCATCGTCACGTCGAACGGGGGGCCGCCGTTCCTGTACGTGCTGCTGAACTTCGCGTGTCTCTATCTCGCAGCCAGATGCCTGCCCGTGACGCTGGAAGAATACAGCGTTCCAGCGAGCAACGAACCGGCGGAAAACGACGAGGCCGGGTCGAAGACGCAGGTCGATGGCGGATGGCGCGCGGTGAAGTATCAGACCGCCATCTTCGGGCTGAGCACCGGGCTGGTATACGTGCTTGTGCCGCAGGTGAACGGCGTGTCGTTCGTTGGTCTCATGAGTGCCGTGATGCTGGGAGCGACGATTCGCGTGAGCGGCGCGCTCGTGTCGATGGCCCGGCGGGCATCGGTTGAAGTTCGGCCGTCGCTCTTCGTCCTGACCGGGTCGCTCATCGTCTCCTGGCTGCTGGTCGTGTGCGCGGGCGCGGTGAGCGGATCCACGGCCGCCAATCTGCTGCGCGCAGCGCAGATCGCGGACATCATCGCGCTGGGGGCCGGCCTGCTCTCGATGCAAACCGCCTACATCGTCATGGGTTCGCGCATGCGATGGGCGGCGGAGCGCAAGGCGCATGAAGCCGACAAGGCGAACAGCGAGCTGAGCGTTCTCAGCCGCGTGACGTCCGATCTGTATGAAGACTCCAGCTCGGTGATTCGAAAGCAGCGCGATCACTCGCGCTCGCTGGTGCGCCGCGCGGAGGACAAGGAGCGCATGCTGCAGATCGGCATTCGCATCCAGCAGCAGAAGAACGTCAAGGAGCTCTTGCAGATGGTCGCCGAGCTGGTGCGCGAGAGCCTTGGATTTCAGACTGTGGTGATCCGCGTGCTGAATGAGCGCACCCAGAGCTTCGAGCCGAAAGCTTACGTCGGACTCAATACCGAGGCGCAGGAAGCGGTAATGAATCACCGCATCACGGTCGCCGAATACCAGATGATGATCGACCCGCGCTTCCGCGTCGGTCGCAGCTATTTCCTCAAGAGCACCGCACCCGCTCCGGAGCCGGCCCCGAAGGAAGCGGCCGAGGGCGCCATCCTCGTCGCCGGCCAGTGGGACGAAGTGGAACGGCTGGTTGTTCCTCTCGTGGACGAAGACGCCGGCGAACGGACCATCGGCTACATCTCCGTGGAGGAGCCGGAGGATCCCGACCGGTCGGTCGTCGATGTGATCGAGACGCTGGAAACGATTTCCTCGCTGGCAAGCATCGCCATCCGCAATCTGAACCGGTATCGCGAGGTGGGCGAGAAGAACGAGAAGCTCAGGCAGTACACCGAGAAGCTCTCGAGCCTCAACAAGATGAAGTCCAACTTCGTCGCGACCATCTCGCACGAGTTCCGCACGCCGCTGACGTCGATCAAGGCCTACTGCGAGACGCTGCTCAAGAACGCCGACTCCATCGACCGGGAGATACTCAAGGAATTCCTGATCGTCATCCAGGAGGAGAGCACGCGACTGATGGCGCTCATCGAGGACATCCTGGACTTCTCGCAGATGGAATCCGGAGCCGTTCGTTTCGAGCGCACCTCGTGCAATCTCAACGAGATCGTTTCGCTGGCGGCCAACGAACTCGAGAAGAACTTCGAAACCAAGCGGCTCACTCTGCACGCACAGCTCCCGAAGGGCGAAGTCAAGGTGCGCGCCGAGCGCGATCTCATGAAGCAGCTCATTCTGAACCTGCTGCACAACGCCTCCAAGTTCACGCCTGAAGGCGGCCAGGTGTGGGTCCGTCTGGAAGACGAAGTGGTGAGTGCGCGGCTCATCGTGGAAGACAACGGCATCGGGATTCCCGACGACCAGATCGAGAAGATCTTCGATCACTTCCACCAGGCCGACGCCACCATGACGCGGCGACACGGCGGGACGGGAATCGGACTGGCCATATGCAAGAACATCGTCGAGTGGCACGACGGGCGCATCTGGGTGGAGAACGTGCCGGGACGGGGGGCGCGCTTCGTCGTCGTGATTCCCAAGAAGCAGGCCGTCGTGCGCAGCGAGCTGCTCAGCGACTACGTGTCCACGCGGCGTTTCGAGGTGGAACGCTACATGGAGCTCGTGGTCGAGCTTGTCGCCGAGCTGCTGCACGTCAAGCGCGCGTCCCTGATGATGGTGGACGGCGACGGCAAGGAGCTGCGTATCGAGAGCGCCATCGGCCTGGACGAGGACATCGTGGAGCACGCGCGGGTACCGCTCGGAGAGTCGATCGCCGGGCGGGTGGCCATGGGAAACGACGCGTTCCTCGTCCGCAACATAGAGAGCGAGCGGCGTTTCGATCATTCACCGCGCGGTCGCGGCTACGAGTCGAAGACGTTCCTGTCGGTGCCGCTGCGCCGGGAGGGCCGCGTCATCGGTGTCATCAACGTCACTGATCCCATGGGGCGCGAGGTGATGGACGACGCGGATCATGCCCTGCTGGAGCTGTTCGCCGATCGTATCGTGCTGGCGCTGGACGCGCTGTCGAACTTCAAGGAGCGGTCGCGCGAATTCGAGGACGTGCGCGCGACGTTCAAGTCGATCCTGGACGCCAAACGCTACATCGACCGGCCCGCGGCGGAAGCGTTGTCGGTGATCCTGCGCGACGTGGCCGAGCGGCTGGGAATGGCCGCCGGCGAGAGCGCTACGCTGCGCTACGTGTTCAACGTCTATGACCTGGGACTGGCGAAGATCGGTCACAACATCATCAAGCAGCCGCGCGAGCTGACTCACGAGGACCGGGATCACCTGGAGCAGCACACCATCGTGGGAACCGACATGCTCAAACCGATCGAGTTCATCCCGCGCGTCCGGGACGCCGTTCTGTACCACCACGAGAACTACGACGGCACGGGATACCCGGGCAAACTTTCGGGTGAGGAGATCCCCATCGAGGCGCGGATCATCCGGGTGGCCGATACGTTTCGTGCGCTGATATCGCACCGGCCGTACCAGAAGCAGTACCACATCAACGAGGCTCTCGAAGTTCTAAAGCATCGCTCGGGAACACTCTTCGATCCAAAGGTCGTCGACGTGTTCGTGGGCTCCGTTCTGCGGCATGCCGACAGCTTCAAGTTGAGCGAAGAACATGAGACGTCAGAAGTCGCGACGGAACGGACGACGCGTTAGCACGGCTTTGCAAGGAGGAGACGAATGGCGCTGGGCAAGATACTCATAGTCGACGACGAGGTCTACATTCTGCACATCCTCGACTTCAGTCTCGGCGCGGAAGGGTTCGAAGTGATCACCGCGAACAACGGCGAGCTGGCCATCGAGAAGGCCAGGCAGGAAAAGCCGAACCTCGTGGTGCTCGACGTGATGATGCCGGTTCTCGACGGTTACGAAACGTGCCGCCGGCTGAAGCGCGATCCGGAGACGAAGAACATTCCGGTCGTGCTGTTGACCGCCAAGGGTCGCGACCTCGACAAACGCCTCGGCTACGAGGTGGGCGCTGTGGATTACATCGTGAAGCCCTTTAGCCCCAGCCGGTTGATCGAGCGTATCCAGGAAATCCTCGGCTGCCGCAAGTAACGCGTTCGTGCCCGGCGCAGGCGTCGGACCGGCGTTCGCCGGTCCGGCGCGCGGGGCTCGCGCCCCCGGTGCCGCCGGAGGCCCCCCCCCCCAACCCCCCCCCCCCCACACCCGA
>CAZCQM010000177.1:0-6341 GCA_964500785.1 uncultured bacterium | reverse complement strand
CGGTCGCGGGCGCGGCGCCAGAGGTGATCGTCGAGCGACGGACGACCGCCACCGGCGTGGACGTGGCGCTCCTCGTCCACGATCCCTCCGGCTTCGCGTCCTTCGGCGCGCGTGTGACCTATCCCGACGGGTTCGAGTACGCGGGGCTCGTGCCCGGGGCGGGGTCGCCCGACTGGGTCATGCTGGATGCGCAGGACGACGCGCACGGTGCGGTCACCGTCGGCGGGTTCGACACCGACGGGGTGACCGCCGGCGGCGACGTCGAGGTGTTCTGCCTGCGCTTCCACCGCACCGACCCGGGCGCCGACGCGGGCGCGATCGCGGTCGGCGGCTATGTGGACGACCTGGCCGGCGCCGTGACGGCGGTGGGCGGCGGTCCCGCACTCCCCACGGCCTTCCGCCTGCACCAGAACCATCCCAATCCGTTCAACCCGCAGACGTCGATTCGTTTCGACGTACCCGCGCGTGCCGGGCGGGTGCCGGTGCGGCTTGCGATCTACGACGTGCGGGGCAAACTCGTTCGCGTCCTCGTCGACGAGGCGCGCGGTCCGGGTGCGCACGTCGTGGACTGGGATGGCCGCGACCGCCGGGGCACGCCCGTCACCTCGGGCGTCTACTTCTACCGCTTCGAAGCGCCGGGACACCGGGAGTCGAAGAGGATGGTGTTGCTGAAGTGATGCGATCACCCACGAGACACACCGCCTGGCTGTCCGTCGCGATCCTCCTCTCGTCGGCGGCCACGGCCTCCGCGCAGCTGACCGTGGGGCCTCCGGCGTCGACGGGCGTGATCGCCGGACGTACCGTCACCATCCCCATCATGCTGACCAACCCGTCGGGGACCCCGGTGGACGCGTTCGGGTTCGCCATGGACTATCCGGCTGAGTTGATGACTTTCCAGTCGATCTCGAGCGCGGGCACGATCACCGACGGCTGGTTCGTCGTCTCTGGCTCGGAGAACAGCCCGGGGATGGTGCAGGTGGGCGGATTCAACGACACTCCAGTCACCACGGGCGGCGTCCTCCTGAACGCCGTCTTCGACGTCAAGGTCGACGCGCTCGGCAGCGGGCCGCTCGCGCTCTCGGCGCTGGTCGATGACCTCGCGCCGGCGACCGCCGCGGCGGGAACGGTCACGGCGAGCGCGGGGCCCGGGGCGACCGGCCTGATCGGCGAGTACTACGACAACATCGACTTCACCGGCACGCTGCTCCAGCGCATCGACCCGGCCGTCGACTTCGACTGGGCCAACGGGTCGCCGGATCCATCCATGGGTGTCGACGACTACTCGATCCGCTGGACGGGATGGCTGCGGCCCGACGTCTCGGAGACGTACACGTTCTATACGCAGACCGACGACGGCGTCCGCCTCTGGATCGATGACCAGCTCGTCATCGACAAGTGGATCGACCAGGCCGTGACCGAATGGAGCGGGACGATCGCGCTCCAGGCCGGCGTCGAGGTTTCCGTGCGAATGGAGTTCTACGAGCGTGGCGGCCAGGCGGTCGCACGGCTCTTCTATTCCGCGCCGGGCGTGGTGAAACAGGTCATTCCGGCCGACCACCTGCTGGCGGCACCGTGTGTCGCCGGCGGGGGCGACGTCGACGGCGACGGCATCCTGACGCCCACCGACGTGGCGTGCGCGTTCGACGTCTATCTCTCCGGTCAGACCGCGGGGCCCGGTTGCGACTACCCGGCGTACGCATGCGAGGTCGCCTCCGCCGATGTCGACTGCACCGGGCAGGTCACCCCGGAGGATGCGCGCGCGATCGAACTCAGGCGCGCCGCTGCCCTCCCGCCGGCCGCCTGCTTCGCGACCGCCTCCCCCCCGCCCCCTCCAACGGCGGCGCCCTATCAGATCGCCCTCGTTCAGTCAGTGGTCGACGACGGCGGCACGCCGCGACTGCGCGTGTCGATCGCCCTCCAGGACGCCGCCGGCCTCGACGCCTTCGGCGCGCGCCTCCTCTTCCCCCCCGCGCTCGTGTCCTTCCGACGCGCCGACACGGGATTCGGCAACCGCGGCTGGGCGAACATCGGGGGGCGGGAGTCCGGCGCGGGCGAAGCGCTCATCGGCGGGTTCGACGCGTACGCGCCGCTGGGGCCCGGCCCGCAGGTCGTCTGCGACGTGTACTTCGACTTCCTCGCAACCCCGGGTGCCGTAGGCGGCCTCGCTCTCTCGGACCTCGTCGACGACTTCACCGGCGCCACCGTCGTCTCGAGCGTGACCGGTGTCGGCGAGACGACGCCCACCCTGTCGCGCCTCCACCCCAATCACCCCAACCCCTTCAACCCCTCCACCACGATCGCCTACGAGATCGCCGGCGGCGAGGCCGCGACGGTTCCCGTGCGCGTCGCGGTCTACGACGTCACCGGGAGGTGCGTGCGCGTCCTGGTCGACGCCAATGTGCACACCGGCTTCTACGCCACCACGTGGGACGGACGCAGTGACGCCGGCACGCCCGTCGCGTCAGGCGTGTACATCTGCTCGATGCGCGCGGGATCCGTTCACGCGTCGCGCCGCATGGTGCTTCTCAAGTAGACGATCGAATGAAATGGTGCGAAGGGACGGAATCGAACCGCCGACACAGGGATTTTCAGTCCCTTGCTCTACCTGCTGAGCTACCTTCGCACCGGGGTGTAAGCCGCTGGGGAATCACATGCTAGGGGACGCAGGCGCTTCCGTCAACGGCGATTTGCGCGCCCGCCCGGGGCGCAAAAAAACGCGAGGGGGCCGGAGGGCCCCCTCGCGCGGGAATCCACGAGATCGATTGAGGTCGGGACTGACTTACCTGGAACCGCCGTCCATCGGACGTTTCTGGGTCGCCACTGCGGGCGTAATGCCCAGCCTCGTAAGCCCCTCGTTCAGCAGCGCCCTCGCATAGTCCGGGTTGTGGACGCCGTTGCTCTTGTCCTCGTGGGCGACGTAGAGCCAGTTCCACAGCGCGGTCGCCTCGTCCTGCTGGGCCTTGCTGACGGTCGGGTGACCGTCCGGGGAGTTCTCGCTGATCAGGCCCCGGTTCAGCAGTTCCTCGCCCAACTGGAAGGCCAGGTCCAAGATCTCGGTCTGCACTCCCTTGTAGTCGAGGTTCGTGGCGTTGGGGTGGCATTTCGCCTGGCACGTCGCCACTTCGGGCTCGAAGTGGTGATCCTTGCCGGCACCCAGGTGACACGTCACGCAGGTGTTCGGCACCGCCAGGTGCGGGCTCCGGATCGACGCGACGCCGCCGCCCGCCACGCCGAGCATCATGGCACTCTGCGGGCCATGGTGCGGGCCCCAGTGCGAGCTGATGCCCGAGATCGAGTCGTTTTCCGCCACAGGGAAGTCCCGGCGCGGCTGGTGGCAGTTGACGCAGAGGTTGCCTTCGCCTCCGTTGAAGGTCGCACCCGCGACGGCGTACAGGGCCACCGCACTGGTGGTCCGGAGGGCGAAGTCCGCCTCCGTGTACGTTTCGTGGATCTTGTGGCATGCGCGGCAATCCTGGCGCGTCGGATCCGGATCGCCCTCGGTCACCTCGCCGGGGTTCTGGCCGGCCGCCAGCGCCACCTGGAACCCGTGGCCCGAGTGGCAGAACGCGCAGTCCCCATTCGTGGCGCGCAGGTAGGCGGTACCGGTGCCGTGCACCGATTCAGCCCACTCCGTCTTCTTCCCCGTGATCACATTGCTCGGATCGTGGCACTCCGCGCACGTCGTCGGCCCGGGGGCAACCGTCTCCGTGTACGTGTTGTTGCGCTCGCATGCAAAGAAGAGCGAGGCCACTCCGACGCACAACAATAGATGTCCTGTTCTCATCGTGGATTCCTCCTGCAGTGGACCGGTAAGGCCGATCCTTCCCTCTCTACTGGTTACCAGCTCTCGAAAACGCGTAACCGACGTTTATCCAGACCACGTTCGCCGTGTAGTAGCGACTCGCGATCACGTAATCGTCGAAGTTGTAAATGTTGTACTGGACGTCCGCCAGGAATCCATTGTCGAACCGATACCCGGCGGCCATCGAAACGACGGACTTCTCGATATCGAGATCTTCTTCCATCTTGAGATACGTGACGGATCCCTTGAGGTCGATCCGTTCGTCGACGACGAATCCCACCCGGCCCGTCACGGCGTGCATGACCACGTGCTGCCGGCCCCAGATGTTGTGATAGTCGTCGTCGGAATACGAATAGTCGGCACCCACGTCGGTGGTGACGAGCTTCGTATCTCCCGTCGGGGCCCCGCTCCACGTCGCATATCCCATCACCACGAGGCCCTCGGCTTCGCTGCCGACATCCGGCATCTTGCGGGTGCGATCGGCGATGCGCGCGCCCACCGTAAAGTCCTTCATGGGGCGGCCGTCCAGGCGCGCCTCCAGGCGGTCATATTCCGTGTCCTTGAGAAGCGTCGTATGCTCGTCGTCGTCCTTGTCCCTCGCCGCGTAGGCGACGCGCGCCGAAACCTTGTTCTTCGGGTCGTGCAGCAAGAGGTTGCCGCGGAAGGTGTTGGCCGTCGTAATGGACCGATTGTCGTCGAGGGCCTCCCAGCCGTACCCGAGCGTGAGGAGTGCGACCTTGCACCGCAGGGTCGCATCGACGTCGTGCATGATGTTGTCGGTCTCCAGCGTCGTGGCCTCGTCATTGATCCGGCTGCCGTAGAACTGGTAGCGCAGGCGCGCCCATCGAGCGGCGTCCACGATGCCGGTGTACTGGACGGTCTTGAGGTCGTAGCCCAGGTTGTCTGCGTTCGGGAGCTCGCTGCGCCCGATGGCGCCGCGCGCGATGTGATTCAGGCGATGGAAATAGAAGCCGGGCACGTGCACGATGGCGGAGACCACGTAGCCATTGCGCTCGCGCCGCGAGTCGATGGCGTCCGTCTGTTTGACTCCATCGTAGGCCACGGTCCCGCCGATGCCCGTCGACGACTCCTCCGCCTGCGCCCGAAGCTGCCAGCGGTGCAGGTCGGAATCGTACGCCGTCCCGAGCCAGCCGACGGGCTCGCCCGTATACCCCAGGCGGTCGCCGCGTCGCGTCTGCAACTCGTAGTCGCCGGAAATCCACAGGGACTTGTACGGCGTCACCATCAACGACGACCACCAGTCGCGGCGCCGCGAGTCCACCGTGCCCGCGGGATCGTAGACGTAACGGCTCTCGTCGTAACGAGACCGGAAGCGAACCAGACCCGACTGACGGTAATCGAACGTTCCCCGCCGGTCGTCGAGGTTGATGTCCGTCAGGTCGAGCTTCAAGTGGGTTTTGGGGTCCTTATGTCCGTTGAGATAGATGGAAGAAACCGAGAAGCCGTCGTAAACGTCGAACGTCTCCTGCATGGTGGTGCGGTCGCCCTCCTCGTCGAGGATGATCCCGCCCAGCCGCAGCTTCCCGTCCCAACTCCAGGATTCCGCGTGTGCGACGCTCGCCGCACTCGCCGCGATCAGCGTTCCCGCGATGGCCATTACCAGTCGACGCGTCATCCCGATCACCATCTTACTTGTGACACCCGGCCTTCAAACAGCCCTGCGACTCCAGGGACGGATCCAGCAGGTTGCGATGTGTGTAGGAACCATGGATGTCCGAATGGCATTCGTTGCACGGCATACCCGCCCACTGCGTTCCATGCTTGATGTTGTTAAGGTGCCTGGGCACCGAGTGGCACTGCGAACACAGCGAGAAATGCGGTGCCTCGTAGCTCTGCCTCAGCAGGCGCGGGAACTGCGAGCCGTGGGCCGCGTGGCAGTTGAGGCAGCCGCCCTCTTCCGTCGAGTACTCGACCGCCGCCGGGTGCTCGAACGGGAACGGACCCTGGAACTGCGCATGGCACTTGACGCACACCTCGCCCGGCCCGCTCGGCTTGTGCTGCTTCGGACTCTGTGCCACGTCGGTGTGGCAGTCCATGCACTCGACCACACCCTCCGTGACCGGGTGCCGCGACGTCAGCGCGAACTCGCGCCGTACGTCCGCGTGGCACGAGAAACACAGCTTCGTCTGCTCAGCCTTGAGCTGGTACGCGTACTGGTTGTTGTGAATCTGGTGGCACGCCGTGCAGGCGAGGCCGGCGACGTCGTGCGGATCCCGTTCGTAGAGATTCAGCGCGTGCGGGTTCTTGTGACAGGTCGTGCACACGGCCTTCATCGAGTCCGCGGACAACCTGGCCGGGTTGACCGGCAGCGACGACCAGCCGCTCTTCGAGCCGGCGTTTCTGGACTACCTGGCCGGCATGAAGCTGACGTGCGACATCGACGCGGAGGCCGAGGGCACGGTCGTCTTCCCCCATGAACCGCTGGTACGGGTGCAGGGCTCGATCTTGCAGGCGCAGATCCTGGAAACGGCTCTGTTGAACATCATGAACTTTCAAACCCTGGTGGCCACCAAGGCCG
>CAZCQM010000176.1:0-6341 GCA_964500785.1 uncultured bacterium | reverse complement strand
ACGGCCGCAACGACCGCGGCGCTCCCGTGGCGAGCGGGATGTACTTCTACAAGCTGGTCGCCGGGAAGTACCACCAGACGCGGAAGATGATGCTCTTGAAGTGATCGAGGAAGGGCCGACGACGTCGACGTGTGGCGGGTCCTTCAGCGCCCCGTGCCGGTGAAAGCCGGTGCGGGGCGCTTTGGTTTGCGGGGTGTCAGTCGCCCGCGCCCGCGAGGTGTTGCAGCTCGCGGTCATCGGGGAGGAGCGAGGCCGCCTGCTGCCAGTCGGTGAGGGCGGCGGTGGAGTCGCCCCGCGCCGCCGCGATCTTGCCGCGGTTCTTGAGCAGGTACCCGCGGATATTGTCGGCGGGATCGCGCCGGAGCGCCGACGCGATGACGTCGGCCGCCTCGTTGTAGCGACCGTGCGCGATGAGCAGCGCGGCGAGCTGGTTGTGCGCCTGGAGGGGATCGTCGGTGACCATGGCGCGCCGATAGTAGGCCTCGGCCGAATCCGGCTTCGAATCGAAGTAGAGGTCGCCCAGGTTCATGAGCGCCGCACCATACTGCGGCGCCAGGCGCACCGCCTGGCGGAAGAGCGAGTCGGCCTCCGCGCTGTCACGGTGAGCAACGGCAAGCATGCCCAGGTTGTTGTAGGGCACGGCGTAATCGGGATCCTTCGCGATGGCCTCGCGATACTTCTGCTCGGCGCCGGCGGTGTTGCCCTGATCCTCACTCAGCTGGCCCAGCTCATTCAGGTTCTTCGCCGCCGTCCGGTTTGCCGCCGCGCGCCGGCCCTGAACGAGGTTCCACCCGCCGAATCCCACGCCGAACACCACCGTCGCCACCGCCGCGATCAGGAGCGCCATGCGCGCCATCGACATTCGGGGCGGCGGCGGCGCACCGCTGCCCAGGTCCGGCACGATGTCGAGGATCGCCGCCCGGAACGCGCCCGCGTCGGCGAAGCGCTTGTCGACTTCCTTGGCGAAGGCGCGGTCGAGCACGCCCTGCAAGCCCAGGGGAAGATCGGACGACTCGAGCTTGATCGGCCGCGGCGTCTCGTTGCGGATCGAATACATGATGGCCATCGGGTGGTCGCCGCGGAAGGGGTGCTGTCCGGTGACCATCTCGTGGTAGATGATGGCGAGCGAGAAGAGATCGCTGCGCGCGTCCAGTTTGCGTCCCTGCACCTGCTCGGGCGACATGTAGGGCACGGTGCCGATGGTCGCGCCCTCCTGGGTGAGGGCGCCGCTGTTGGCCAGGTGCGCGAGGCCGAAGTCCATCAGCTTGATGGTGTCGTCCTTCGTCACCATGACGTTCTCGGGCTTCAAGTCGCGGTGGATGATCCCCGCCGAGTGCAGGCGGTGGATCGCGTCGAGCAGGTCGAGGATCCAGCGCGTGGCGGTGCGCCAGTCGACGGCGCCCTTCTCGATCACCTCGCGCAGCGTGCGCCCCTCGATGAACTCCATCGCCATGTAGGGCGTGCCGTTCTCTTCGCCGGCGGCGTAGACGGTAATGATATTGGGGTGGCTGATCTTGGAGCAGGCGCGCGCTTCGCGCAGGAACCGCTCCTTGCCCTCGGCGCTCAGCGCCTGGGTGCGGATGACCTTGACGGCCGCGGGGCGGTCGAGCGTGGGGTCGTGGGCGAGATAGACCGTGCCCATCCCGCCTTCGCCGAGTACCTCGCGAAGCTCGTAACCACCGAGCGTCCTGGATTCCATGGAGAGAAGGGTATCAGCCGGGCGGGGCGGCGGCAAGGCGCGGGACCGGAGTCCGCGGGGGGCGACGTCGCGCCGCCCCCCGCGGGCCCTCGCCTAGTTCTGCGACTTCTGAAGGGCCTCCACGGCGTCCTTCGTGCGGCCCGTCTCCGCGTAGAGACGGCCGAGGATCGCGTTCAGCGCCCCGTTGTCGGGGTCGGACGCGACGGCGGTCTCGGTTTCGCGGATCGCATCCTCCACCAGGCCGCGATCGAAGTAGAGGCTCGCGCGCATCAGGTGGTAGGTGACCGGTCCCGGCTTCTCGGTGTCGACCGCGCTCAGCTCGGCGTCGAGGTCGGCGGCGTCGTCCGGGGCGATGACCTCGAAGAACGCGGCCTGCGTGCGCAGCGGCGGCGAGACGAGCGGGTCGGTAGTCTCGAGCGTCCAGGAGTACGACACGCCGGGCTCGAGTGCAGGGGCGTCGGTCGGATACGCCACGCTCGTCGCACCGGTTACGTCGGACTGCCAGTGGACGCCCGATTCATCGTAGAGGGTGAAGCGAAGCTCCACGCTCGGATCTTCGATCTTCCAGCGAAACGTCGGCCGCGCATCGCGCACCTTGGTCTGCACGGGGGCGAGTGCGGTCAACGCGGACGCCTTCTCCGCCGAGCGCAGTCCGCCGATCGAGCTGGTGCCCTCCGAGCTCTTGAGCTTCAGGAAGTTCTGCACCACCTCGAACTTCTCGTCGGAGTCCGACGACGACGCCGTGGCGCCCGGGCGACCCTTGATGCGCATGCTGCTGTTGGCTCCCACCTGCACCCAGTTGCCCGCGGCGAACATGATCTCCGCCTCGGCGTCGGCGCCGGTCTTGACCTCGTCGCCGTCGTTCAATGCGAGGCCGAAGGTGGCCGACACGGTGCCGCCGCCCGCGCGCGCGACCGACACCGGCCCCTTGCACGACGTGAGCACGGCGGCGGGGGCGTCCGTCCCGGCCGACGCCGGCGCGGGAAGACCCCCGATGCCGATCGTCAGGGCCAGGAGCAGCAACAAGGAAAGGGAGAGACGTTTCATGGCATTTACCTCAAATAGATGTAAGTCCCTGTGAATCAATCGAGTACAGTATTTTACCACAGGATCGGCGGCGGGCAAAGCCCCACGGCGGGCCCGGTTCCCGTCATGGGTAGTACACCGCGGCCGGGCCGAAGGTTGGCGGCGTTTTGACCCGAGCCGCCAATTTGCTAAACTGGGGGTGGCGCTATGTACACGCTCGCCATCGAAACCCTCGGCTGCCGTCTCAACCAGGCGGAGACCGCCATCCTCCGCAACCGGTTCGTCGAGAAGGGCTACCGTCTCACCGACGATCCCACCGAGGCGGACCTGTTCGTCCTCCATACCTGCACGCTCACCTCCCGGGCCACGTCGAAGTCGCGACGGCGCCTGCGCTGGGTGATCCGTCGCAACCCGGACGCGTGCGTGGCGGCCATCGGCTGCTACGCGCAGACCGACGCGGCGGAGCTGGCGCGCATCCGCGGCGTCGACTACGTGGTGGGAACGGCCGACAAGCTCCGGCTGGCGGAGATCGTCGGGACGCCGGTGAAGCTCCCCGAGGCGGTGGTGATGAATCGCGCCGCGGCGCCGGGTGCCTTCACCATCGAGGGAGCGGGGCACGACGCCGTCCACACCCGCGCCAACCTCAAGGTGCAGGAGGGGTGCGACTTCGTGTGCGCCTTCTGCATCATTCCGCGCAGCCGCGGGCGGGCGCGGAGCCGCGAGTTCGGGGACATCCTCCGCGAGGCGCGGTCGCTGGCCGCCACGGGGCACAAAGAGGTCGTGATCACGGGCGTCAACATCGGCACCTATAAGGACGGCGCCTACACGCTGACCGATGTGCTCGAGGCACTCACCGACGTCGACGGCATCGAGCGCATCCGCATCAGCTCCATCGAGCCCACCACCATCGACGAGGCCGTCCTGGACATGATGGCCCGGGGGGAGAAGCTCTGCCCGTATCTGCACGTACCCATCCAGAGCGGCGACTCGGGCGTGCTGGCGCGCATGCGCCGGCGGTACGACGCCGCGGACTACGAGCGTTTCATGCGCGGGGCGGTCGAGCGCGTGCCCGGCATCGGCCTGGGGACCGACGTCATGGTCGGCTTCCCGGGCGAGGACGAGGCCGCCTTCGAGCGTTCGTGCGAGCGGGTGGCGTCGCTGCCGTTCGTCAACGTGCACGTGTTCAGTTTTTCGGCGCGTCCGCGCACCAGCGCCTTCGCGATGGCGGGCCGCGTGGCACCCGCCGAGATCCGGCGGCGGAGCGAGCGCCTGCACCGGCTGGCGCTCAAGAAGAAGCACGAGGTCTATGCCGCCCAGGCGGGCCGTCCGCTGCGCGTCCTGATCGAAGAACGCGGAGCCGACGGCACGTCGACGGGATTTTCAGACAACTACATCAAGGTGAGGGCCCGCACGCGCGACGAGCGTCTCAATCGCTTCGCGCGCGTCGCCGTCTCCGGCGTGGCGCTCTCACACGACGGCGACCGCGTGGTCGCCCTCGGAACCATCGAAGAGGAGCCCCATCATGAGAAAAGTCGGGATCTGGATCGATCGGCGCCGCGCCGTGATCGTGAGCATCGACGAGGGAAAGGAGTCGCGTGAGGTGATCGAAGGCGACGTGGAGCGCCACGCCAAGCCGCGCGGCGCGTGGCGCATGCGTGTCCCCTGGGGACCGCAGGCGCCCGTCAACGAGCACAACCGCGAAGAGCACTACATGCACCAGGTGGTGAACTTCTACAAGGACGTCATCAAGGCGATCGGGAAAGCCGACCATCTGCTCGTGATGGGGCCGGCCGACGCCAAGCGCGAGTTCGCGCAGCAGGTGGAGAAGGCGCCGGCGCTCAAGGACGTGCCGATCACACTCGAACCCGCGGATAAGATGACGGATCCGCAGATTGCGGCTCGCGTTCGGGAGTTTCAGGTCGGGTAGACGGCCGGCCGCGCTTGCCCGACAGGTAGCTCACGAGCACGCCGGCGCCGATCATCATGTTGAGCACCAGCGTGAAGAAGCGCCACAGGAGCACGAACGCGGGCTCCATGCCCTTGGGGATGATGGAGCCCATCACCGCCATCGTCGTCACCTCCGCGACACCCGACGCGCCCGGCGACGGCGAGAAATAGAAGATCAAGAGCAGCACCACCTGCATGTAGAGCACGTGGATCACGCCCGCGTGAATCCCCATCCCCCGCAGCACCACCCACGCGATCATGAACTTGTTGATATAGATGATGGTCGTGAGCAGGAGCCCCACGCCGAAGCGCAGCTTGCGGTGCACCAGGAACCCCGTCATCAGGGCGTGGTAGCGGTCCACCGTCTCGAAGAGGCGCTCGACGGCGTGGCGCTGCTGGAGTTTCGTGCTGATCCACGGCAGGCGCTTGAGGATGCCGTGCACGACGCGCTTCAATCCCCGCGGGCTCGCCAGCGAGAAGAACGACGCCAGCACGATCAGGGCAAAGAGGGTGAACGACGCCCCCGAGACGAAGCGCATGCCCGGGCCGATGAAGCTGGGGTGCAGAACGAACGAGAACACGACCGCGCACCCGAGCAGGATGAGCGCCGTGCCCAGGAACCCGCCCACGAAGCACGCCACCGTCGCTCCCATCACCGACATGCCGTCGGCGTAGAGGACGTAGACCTGCGCCGCGGCGCCCCCGGTTTGCGAGGGCGTGGCACCGCCCAGGAACACGTTGGCGAAGCACGAGCGCATGCACGAGCCGTAGGTGACCGCGTTCGGCTCGATGGGGTGCGCGAAGAGGTAGATGCGCGTCGCGGCGACGAACCAGTCGAAGACCACCAGCACGAGGGCGACCCCCAGCCAGCGCAGGTCGAAGTTCGAGAGGTGGTGGAGCGTCTCGCGCACCGACGAGCGCGTCATCATCACGATGACGAAGCCGACCACGCTGAAGGCCAGGAAGAGCTGGAGGCCCTTCTTGATCCGGGCGACGGAGATCTGGGGTGCGGAAGCCGGCATAGCGGTGCGCGAAAACGCCAGTGTACACCAACGCGGGCGGGCGGCAAGGCCCCTTGACGGGCGGGGCAGAGCGCTCAGGAGCAGGAGCCCGCCGCCCAGGCGAAACGGATTATCCGAATTCATCCGGCACGAACGACAATCACAGGCTGGCATGCGATTTTCGATTCAGGGGCGATGTCGACTATTGGCTTGACGCCTCCCAGGTGCGAGAGTGTCAAGATTTCTGTGTAACTGACCCATCGTCGTCTGCCGGTTAGATTCTCCCCTCGAACACCACGCTGAAGTGGTTCAGGGCCGCGACCCAGTCCAGGATCGGGCTGGTGCTAAACGACCTTAGAGGGAAGTCCGATAGCGAGTTGCGGGAGATGGTAGCCCAGGAGATGGAAGCCTTGCGAAAAATCGGCGGCACAGAGCCGATTGTGGGTTGCCGCCGCGATTGAACTTGACTAACCTCTTAACAAGACCGTCACCCACCTGAGCGCCTGCCCCATCCAGCCTGCCTTCCGACGGTCGGGGAGCCCTCGTGATAGCAAGAGTTCTTGATCCAGCTGGTGGTAGCCCTGGGGCAGGGTGCCGGTATTTCCTGCTTGCGCGGGTCCGCTGACCGATAGCCGTGTAGACGACAAGCGAGGTCGAAGATGATGATG
>CAZCQM010000175.1:1426-6575 GCA_964500785.1 uncultured bacterium | reverse complement strand
CGGCGCGCGACGCGCAGGGGAACCCGATCAGCGGCCAGTCGGTCTCTCTCTCGGTGACGCCCTCGACGAATATGGTGCTGACGCAACCGGGCGGCGTGACTGGCGGTAACGGGGAGATCACGGGGACGCTCCGCGGAACAGCAGTCGGACCGCACACGGTGAAAGCCGTGATCGGGGCGACGGCGGTCGTCGACTCCGCCATCGTCGTCTTCAGCCCGGGGCTGGTTGCGAGCTTCGCGTGGACCGTCGACGGCAACGCGACGGCTGGGTCCATCGAAGTGGTGACTCTCACCGCAAAGGACGCGCAGGGTCACACCGTCACCAACTACGTGGGGACCGTGAATCTCTCGTCGACCACCGGCGGGACGGTGGACGGTGTTGTCGACTGGGCCAAAGACAGCGCTCAGGGCACGCTCGTCGACGGACCTAACAACACCGCGACCTACGCATTCGTCCCCGCCGACAACGGTGTAGCGGCGTTGCGCGTCACCGACACGCTCGCCGAGACCATCCAGTTGATCGCGCAGGACCTTCCGGCGACGGGGACGTCGTCGCCGATCGTCGTCGCGTACTCGATGAATGCGGTTGGCTACAAGATCCTGCTGGAGGACGGCGACGGCCAGAGCGCGACCGCCGGCACGGCCGTCGCCACGCACCCGCTGGTGCGGGTCCTCGACGAATGGAACAACCCCGTGCCGGGCCAGACGGTGACGTTCGCGGCGATCGCCGGAGGCGGCAGCGTCGACGTGACGGCAGGGGGAGGCGCGGACGCGACGGGGATCACCGGCAGCGACGGGCGCATCGACTGCGACGTGTGGACGCTGGGGACGCTCGTGACCGACAACCCCAATACGCTGCACGCATCGATCCCGACCGGAGCAATTACCTCCGTCGACTTCACCGCGACCGCCACGGCCGGCCCGGGAGCGAACCTCGCGCTGACGCCGGGGAGCAAGAACGTCACCATCAACACGACCCAGGTCGTGACCGCGACGCTGACGGACCAGTACGGAAATCCGCGCGGTGGGGAAACCGTGACCATCGCGATCACCGACGCGGCCGACGGAACGCTGGCCGCGGATCCAGCCCACACGACGACGCAGATCAGCCCCACGGCGCGGTCGGGCGTCACGGACGCGGCGGGGCTGACCACGGTGCAGTACGCGGCGCCGTCCACCGCAAGTGTCTCCGACGTGATCGACGCTTCGACGTCGCTCATCCCGCAGTCCTCGGTGGCGAACGTCGTCTACACGACCGTCACCAGCGGCGCCACCAACCTGCGCATCACCGTGATCGGGCCGTCGCCGCAGGCTGCCGGGCAGACGTTCCAGTTCCTGGTGGAGGCGATCGACGGCAACCAGAACCTGGACCCGACCAGCACCGCGACGGTGAGCCTGGATGCGGACGTCGGCGGACAGATCACGTTCAGCGAGACCGATTTCGGCACGACGGTGACGCAGGTCACCCTCTCCGGCGGCCAAAAGACCGTCTACGGGCGGGCTCAGAAGGCCGGGACGTGGAATGTCACCGCCAGCGGTCTCGGCTCGGACACGGAGCCGATCACCATCACCGACACGGGGACGATCGATCACTACACCGTGACGGCCCCGGCGACGGGAACGGCGGGTGTGTCGTTCAACGTGGGGATCCAGGCGCGTGACGTCTATGACAACGTGGTCGTGGGCGCCAACGGTACCGTGAATCTTGCCGCCATCGACGACGTCGGCCCCGGTCCGGCCGTGTCGACGCTCTCCGCGGGCCAGGCGACGTTGTCGGCGGGTCTGGTGACGGTGCCCGAGACGTACACCTTCGCCGAGCCGATCCGCGTGCGGGTGACTGACGGCGGGAGCAAGACGGGGACGAGCGGTGTCGTCGCGGTCTCGGCCGGTCCGGCCAAGCGCATCGCCAAGGTCTCGGGCGATGCGACCGGCGTGGAGGCGGGCGCCGATCAGTCGCTTGTGGCGCAGGTCTTCGACGCCTACGACAACCCGGTGAACGGCGCGTCGGTGGCGTTCGCGGTGCTCTCGGGCGGCGGTGGCATGAGCGTGTCGCCAGTCAACACGGATGCGAGCGGTCTGGCGACGTCGATACTGACCACGGGGACAATCGTGGGGGACAACACCGTCAAGGCCACCATCCTGGACGAGAACCCGCCAGCGCTCGAGCGTGTCGACTACCTCGTGGCGACACAGGCGGGGCCGATCGCGAGCTTCACCGTGGTCCCGGGGAAGACGTTGCTCACCGCGGGTGAAGTGACGGCGATCGACGTCACCGCGTTCGACGCAAACACCAACCGGGTCGTCCTCGACAACACCACCGCCATTACGCTTTCGGCGACGGGAAATGCGCAGCTCGGTGTTTCTGGAGGCACGCTGACGGCGGGTGCGTTCTCGACTACGGTCCTCGATACGATTGCGGAGACGTTCCACGTCACGGCGCAGAAGTCGGGCGGGCCGTCGAACGACAGTCCGACCATTACGGTGACCAACGGTCCGGCCTACAGGGTCGTCAAGGTCAGCGGCGACGCGACCGGAGTGACTGTCGGCGGCACGCAGCCGCTCGTGGTCGAGGTTCGCGACACCTACGGCAACACGGTCCCGAACGCTATCGTCACCTTCGCCATCACGAGCCCGCTGGTGGGGAGCCTGACCGACGGCGTCGGCGACCCCAACGACGGCATCACCTCGACGAACGGCGCCGGACAGGCGCAGGTCACGCTGACGACGGCGCTCACCGCGGGCGACAACATCGTGACCGCCACGATCCTGGACGGGACGCCGGCGAACCGGGAGCGAGAGACGTTCACGGTATCCACAGTCGCGGGCGGGATCGCCTACTACACCGTCCAGGTGAGTGGCTCGTCGGTGGTCGCGGGGAGCTCGCTGAGCGTCACCATCCATGCCTTCGATGGCAGCGACAACCTGGTGGACGACAGTGTCACGCAGGTCCAGCTCTCCGGCGATCCGGGCACCGGGCTGGTATTCGGGGTCAACCCGGTGACGCTACTGAACGGCGCGGCGACCACGACCGTCACCGCGACCCAGGTCCAAACCTACAACGTGCGCGCGAGTACCGTGGGTGTTCCGTCGGTCACAGGCCTCGGCCCCGCCGTCGTGGTGAATCCCAACGTGCCCGCGGGTACGATCACGGCGACGGCGACGAAAAATACCATCACAGCCAATGGCACCTCGACCACGACGATCACGAGCGACGTCATCCGCGACCAGTTCCTGAATCAGGTGGCTCCCGGGCTCCAGGTGAACGTCGGCGCGTCGAGCGGGACCATCGTGGGCGGGTCGCCGCGCACGATCGACGTGAACGGGAAGATCCAGTTCACCCTGCAGTCGTCGACCACGCCCGGCGTCTCTACGGTGACGATGACGAGCCAGACCGGCACGGCGACCGGGAGCATCCCGATCACGTTCGCCCAGCCTGCGGCATTTACGTGCGGGACGCCGCCGGTCCCGGCCATCGTGGTCCCCGGGGCGACGGTTCCGTTTCACGTGCTCTGCTCGAACACGTCGACGACGGATGCAAATCTCAGCACGTTGACGCAGTTCACGTTCAGCGACGGCACGCGCATCTTCACCGCCAGTCTCACCGCGCCACAGTCGATAGCCGCGCTGGACACGACGACGCTGCACTTCAGTGCCGCGACCGTGGACCCGAATTTTACGCCGGCGGAGTACCAGCCGACCGCCATCCTGAAGGGAACGGATGCCTACGGCGCAACGATCAACGAGACCTGTCTCCTGCCGGCAAAGTCGCTGCTCGTGACGAGCATCCAGATCACGGGTATCGCGCCGCAGTACGCCACCGTCCGCCGCGGACAGGACACCTACGTCGACGTCTCGATCAAGAACAACGGGACGCAGACGGCGACGATCACAACCATCCAGCTCTCGTTCACACCGGGCAACGGGACCTACATCGTCGGCGCCTCCCCCGATCTTCCGCTCGTCATCGGTCCGTCGGCGACGGCGATGGCGATGGTCCCGGTGACCATCGACCCGGCGTCCGGCCTCGGGGAGGACCAGATCGACGCCATGGTCACGGGCGACGTCGGAGGCAAGACGGTCGTCGACAATTCGATCGCCCCGCTCAGCCCGCCGTCGTGGACGGTGGTGGCCGCCGCGGACCTTGCCTACGTGGCAGGGACCCTGTCGCCCACGGTCGCGACGGTCGGCAGGACCTACGGCTTCGAGATGGCGATCAAGAACAACGGTGGCGGTGTGGTCGGGATCGACAGTACGGCGACGCGGCTCGAATTCACCGACGGTGCGCTGACATACAGCGCGGCACCCACCCAGCCCGTCGCCATCAACTCGGGTCAGACCCAGGTGATCACCTTCGAGCCGCGCGCGGTTCCGGCGGCGTTCGCGACGGGTGGCCCCTACGACGTGGTGCTGAACGTGTCGGGGACGGAAAACGGTACGCCCTTCACGACCCTGGTCCCGACGGCGGGGTCCGGCGACGGGGTGACGGTGGTGACGCCGGCAAGCCTCGCGTCCGCGGCGGGGGACGCGGTTTCGCCCCCACGCGTCACCAAGGGTGCGACGGCGGTGATCACGGCACAGATCGTCAACTCCGGGGGGGCGACCGTCGTGCTCAACCCGGCTACGACGAAGGTGGTGTTCGCGAGCAGCCAGTTTGTCGCGGCGCTGGACCCGTCAGGATCGACTTCGTTGCCGCCCGGGACGACGACGCTCACGTTCCTTCCGACCACGGTGAGTCAGGCCATCGCGGCGGCATTCTACTCACCCACGGTCCAGATCGACGGCACCGAGAACGGGCTTCCGTTCTCCGTGAACGTACCCATGACCGACGGCTTCTTCGTCGACGACGCGCCGGGGGTGGCGATCAACACTATTCTCCCGTCGCAACCGAACTTCACGACGGACCAGACGCGTCCCATCGAGGTACGCATGGTGGTCCAGAACAACGGCGGGGCGGTGGTTTCGTTCACGTCCGCGTCGATCCGGTTCTTCGACACGTCGATCAACCGCACGGGGCAGTTCGCGCTCTCGACGCCGGCCGGGTTCCAACTGGGCGGGGGGACACTCGCGGGAGGCGCCGTCGACACCGTTTTGTTCGACGTGGACGACAACGTCGCCAACTCGATGTCGGCCGGGAACCTGACCATCGAGGG
>CAZCQM010000175.1:0-1326 GCA_964500785.1 uncultured bacterium | reverse complement strand
CGACGCTTGCGTTTGCGCCGGTGGGCCAGTGGCTCCGGTCCGTTCGGGGCACCCTCGGGGGCGGGGGAATTCGGCTGAGTGGCGGCGAAGTCGATACCGTGATCTTCGACGTCTCGCGCATGGGGAACACCACGGGCACCACGACCATCGCGGCGACGTTGCATGCGGTCGAGGTCAACAGCGGTCGGGTGTTCCCGTACACGTCCGGGAGTATCGGCTCGGTGATCGTGCAGACGCCGGGCGTGATCGACATCACAAACGTCGTGCCGTCCCGCACTACGATTACGAACGATGGAACCGCGTCGTGGACATTGACGGCGACAGCGCACAACACGGGGCAGGCGGACGTCGACCTCTCGCTTGGCGGCGCCATCCAGATCACCTTCGGAGACGCCACGGCACCGCCGGCCGCGGTCAAGCCCACCGCCCTGGCAGACGGCGGAACGCTCCTTTCCGGCGGCGAGACGGATCAGCTGGTCATTGACGTGCCGACATCTGGAACGTACCCAGGGCCGGGTCTCAAGTCGATCTCGGTCCGGGTCGACGGCACGGAGCTCAACACCGGCCAGGGAAAGAGCGACACACAGATCGCGCAGGTCACCGTCCAGCAGACGCCGACCGTGAACTACGTCGCGACATCGCTCACGCCGCCCGTGGTGTCCAAGGGTACGTCGGTCGGGTTCACCGCGACGGTTAAGAACCCGGTCACGAACGGTGCCACCGCGACGCTGGTTCCGGCGACGACGCGCCTGCGCTTCGCGAGCGGCGCCTTCGACGTCGGGCTCAAGGCCACCAGCCCGGTCGATGTCCCGGCGGGTGGACAGACGATCATCGAGCTCAACCCCGCCACGATCGGACCCGGCGTGCTCACTGGCGAGCAGGGCGACGCGACGCTCGATCTGCACTGGACGCACAACGGCAACACGGACACGGCGACGCGGTCGATCCAGTCCGAGGATCTCACGGTGCAGGACGCGCCCACGCTGAACATCGTCAAGGTGCGCGCGAGTCAACCGGCGGTCACGAGCCAGCAGAACGCCCCCTGGTCGATCACGATGATCGTTCAGAACACGGGTGGTGCCGACGTCGACCTCGACCTCTCGCCAGCGTCGACCCGCCTGGCGATGAACGTCCTCGGCTCGGGGGCGCTGGTCACGTCCGAGTACCCGTTGCAGCAGCCCACGGCGCTTGAGGGTGGCGGAACCATTCTCAACGGTGCGGGCGATACCGATTCGCTCGTCTTCGCGGTGAACCCGGGCAGCGGGGTCACCATCGGCACCATCGTGATCTCGGCCGACTCGATCTCGACGCCGGCCTCTCCGAGGT
>CAZCQM010000174.1:0-6598 GCA_964500785.1 uncultured bacterium | reverse complement strand
CGCGGACGGAGGCTCCACCTACGACTACCGCCTGTACAAGAACGGTGGCTTGCAGTATCCCGCCAGTTACCAGTACAACCCGGCCTTCGCCACGATCAACAATACCGAGCCGGCCATTTCTGCGGCGTTCCCGGCCAGCGATGTCGGCGCAGCGACCGGCGGGCACGGCGCACGGTGCGCCGGGGCCACGGGCCTTCGACGTCGCGCGGGCGGAAGGCCGCTTCCCAGTCGTCGACGTCGACGATGACCGGGCGGCCGCGCCGGATCAACAGCGCCGCGCCCAGGCTGCTCGCGCGCGGCTTGATGGCGTAGAGCGCGTCGCCCGTGGCGGCGGCGCGGATAGCGCGCACCCGCCGTGGAAAGGATCCGTCCGGCACGGGGCGCACGACGAGTCCGGGTGGCGGCTCCGGATACACCGTCTCGCCGGCGGCCAGCATGCCCACGATCTCGGTTTCGATCCCGATCGTGCGCAGCGCGCCCGCGATGACGTAGGTCCGCGTCATCCCGCCTCGGCACAGTCCCGGGACCAGGAGAGAGATGCGCCCGATCATGCTGGAAACACCGCGGCCGCGAACGACCGACCGTCGACGCCATCCAGCGGCGTTCCGAGGCGTTCGGCGATGGTGGGACCGAAGTCCGTCACCGACACCGGATGCGCGACGGGTCCCGCGGCAACCGATGGTCCCGCGACGAAGAACAGACCCGCGGGCGTGTGGTCGCCGGTCCGGCACTTGGTGTACTGGCCCGCGATCTCGCCGGTCTTCTCCGACCGAACGCGCGCGATGGGCGTCTCGTGATTCCATTCCACGATGAGGTCGGGCAGGTGGTCGACCATCGGCCCCGAGTAGAGTTCCCGCGTCCGGAGCACGCGCGTCACCAGGGACGCGCCCGTGTCCGCGTTGACAAAGCTGCGGAGATCCGTTTCCAGCTGGTCGCACACGCGTTCGAACTCGTCGCCCGGCTGCACCCGGCCGGCGGGCTCGCGTCCCGCCAGGTTGATGCGGATCGCGCCGCACACGTCGTTGTTGGGAATCGCGAAGAATCGCCGCGACGCCGCCGCATCCAGCCCGAGACGAGCCCGGGCGCGAGTCTTGAACGGAGACAGCAATGCGCGCACGACGCGCGGCGTGCGCCCCCAGGCGCGTCTGGCGCGCGTCGCGGTGGCGGCGGCGGGAAGGTTCGGGTTCTCGATGCGCCGGAGCATGATGTCGAGCAGGAAGGTGGCGTCGTAGTGCGCGTGCATGCCATGACTGGCGAGCACAATCACGTCCGCGTCCGGCCCGGCGGCGTCGATCAGATCGGCGACAGCGGCGTCGAGGGCGGCGTAGACGTCGCGCATGGGATCGCCGATGCGGCGGGCGAGGTCCGCGTCGTGCCGGACGTGCGACGGATCGTGCACGTGCCAGCACTGGTGCCCCACACAATGGCTGTCGGCGAACGCGGTGATCACTGCGTCCCAGGACTCGCCCGTCACCATCTCGCGCAGCATGTTGCGCTTGGCGTCGATGCGCTTCAGGAGCCGGTCCCGAAGTTCATCGTGGGTGCCGTCGCGCCCGTGACGGTTGCAGTCCGGGACGGGGTTGTTTCCGAAGCGAGCCACCAGGTCGCCGGCCAGCGATTCCGGCCACGTGACCGGCCCGTCGTGGTCGGGGTCGTGCGTGCCCCAGTCCGCGACGTGGACGCCGTTGAAACCGGGGACGACGTGCGTCTTGGGAATGTCGACCACCGCCACCCGCCGGCCCGCGTCGGCCAGCGCGTTCCAAAACGCGGGCGCGCGGGTGTCCGACGGATGCACGCGAACGACGTCGTAGGAACCCGGGCGGAGCTGCTCATAGCAGTCACGGGCGTGGCGGTCGGGCCCGACCGAGGTCCAGAACGACGGCCACACCGCCCCGACGAAGAGCCCGGGCGGGTTGTGCGAGACTCCCCACGCGCCGGTCTGGAACAGGCGCCGGAAGGTGGGCAGCGTCCCGTCGTCCGCCCAGGTCAGGACGAGGTCCCGGTCGAGGGCGTCGACGCCGATGAACAACAGTCGGGTGGGCATGAAGCGTCATGGGGCGCGGGTGCGGCGCCGTGATCGTCGATTATAGAGGAGCGCCGACGCCGCTGGCAACGCGCCGCCGGGCGCGGCCCCTCAGATCGCACCACCCTTGAGGAATACGTTGACGCCGAAGCCGATGAAGATGTCGTTGCTGGTGAATTCGTCGACACCGAGGGGATTGGTGACGTGCCGGTACCCCGCGAAGATGTTGAGCGAAACGACGTCCCGGGTCGGGATACGCAGCCCGACGACCAGCTCGGGGAGAATTCCCTCGGTGGCGTCGAAGGGGGTGTCGCCGCCGTGGGTGAGAACGCCGACGCGCGCCCCCACGAAGGGGATCTCTTCGCTGCTGGTCGCAAAGTTGAGCAGGACGCCGCCCGTCACGCCGAACGACGTCTCACTTGCGTCGCCGACCGACACATGGTTGAGCTGGAGGTCTCCGACGATCTCGAAGAGACTGCTGGCGAACACGCCCACGCCGGCGGACAGATCCGCCGTCGTAAGGCCCTCGTTGTCACCGGTCTCGTCGGAGATGTTCGCGTGCTGGAACGCGAAGTCCGAGATGAATTCGACCGACCCCGACTCGATCTTCGCGGCGGTTGCCCCGGTAGCGAACAGCGCCGTGAGCAGACACGAAACAATGGAAACTCGAATGATTGTGGGCATACGGGCTCCTTTCGTCGCTCGACGTTCGACTCTCCTGACTCATGCTCCCATTCTCGACAGAATGTCCCGGCAGGCGGCGATGGGATCGGCCGCGGCGATGATGGGCCGTCCCACGACGAGGTAGTCGGCGCCGTCGCGAATCGCCTGCTCCGGTGTGACCACGCGCGTCTGGTCGTCCCTGCCGGAATCCGGCAGCCGGATTCCCGGCGTCACTACGACGCACTCGCGGCCCAGCGCGCGCCTGATGGCGGGGAGCTCGCGCGCGGACGCAACCACTCCGGACATACCGGCGTCGCGCGCGATGCGCGCCAGCGACACCACCGTGTCTTCCACCGGACGCTCACCGCCTGACACCTGTGCGAGCTCGCCCGCGTCGAGGTGCGTCAGCACCGTGACCGCCACCAGGATCGCGTCGTCGCGCCCGCTGCTGTCGGCCGCTTCGCGCGCGGCGCGCAGCATGGTCGGGCCGCCCGAGGCGTGCAGCGTGATCATGTCGGCGCCAATCGCGAATGCGTTGGTTACCGCGCCCTGCACCGTGTTGGGGATGTCGTGGAACTTGAGATCGAGGAACAGCCGCG
This sequence comes from uncultured bacterium, assembly GCA_964500785.1. Taxonomy (GTDB): domain Bacteria; phylum Krumholzibacteriota; class Krumholzibacteriia; order WVZY01; family JAKEHA01; genus JAKEHA01. The sequence continues at coordinate 3,313 of CAZCQM010000174.1, read as the reverse complement.
CGCCGGCTTCCCTGACCAGCCGGCACACGCGCGGTCCCTCGCGCGTGAACAGCACCGAGCCGATCTTGAACCACCCCGCGTGGGGCGAGAGCGCGTGCACGAGGTCGCGCGCCGCGTCGTGCGAGTCCACGTCGAGTGCGACGATGAGCCGATCGGATGGAGAGCGTGTCAACCTCGGATCCTTCCGTTGATCGCGGTCAGGGAGATCCGACCGCGATGCCGAACGATATCACATAGAAATCCTGGACGTCGTTCCAGTTGTAGGTGCCCACGAACCCCACTCCCAGGGATTCCGTGGCGAACACGAAGAACTCCGCCTGCGCCGCCCACGATCCCCGGAAGTCGGCGAGGTCCTCGTACTTGAACGCGTACGCCGCGGGGCCACCCGAGACGGTGGCGTGGACCCCGCGAAACGTTCCGCGCAGCCCGGCGAGCAGGGCGAGATCGTACACGTGCACACTCGATACGAACGTTTCCGGATTACCGGAGGACGGTGGCACGGGCACCGTGTTGTCGCGTCGCGCGGACGAGAGCCGCGTGCCGAGCAGAACCCACCGGTACGCGGCGTTGAGGCCGAGCGTCCAGCCCACGCCGGTGTAGCTCTGCCCCTGGACGAAACTCAACCCCGCGGCCGCGTCCACCCAGTACGCGCGCACAGGTGCCACGCGCGGGGCGCGCGGGGGCGGGCGCTCGGGCTCCGGAACGGGAACGACCGCCACGGCCGGCACCGCCCGCACCCCCCCGAAGTCCGGCGGGAGGCCCTGTGGGAACCGCGCGTAGGGCCGGAATTCGTCCCATGCGTTCTTCTCGTCGAGGACCGGGTCGCGCGACCGCGCCGCGGCCGCGCCCGCACCGCCGAACATCCACATCGGCGCGGTGAAGACGAAAAACCATCCGTTGACGAGGGGAGTTACGAGCACGCCGGCGACGCCGGCACCCACCGCCACGCCGGGGTCGGCGTCGTACACGGTCATCCGCACCTCCGCCACCGAGTCGAGCGCCACCGACGTCATGCCGGCAGCCGCCGCCACGTAGAGGCGCCCGCCCTCGATCGCGAGCAGCTCACCGTCCACGTTGAGGCGCGCCGCGTCTGCTCCGACGTATGTCACTTCGATCCATCCGCCGCGTGTATCCTTCGGCAGCTCCTCCGGGAGTGCGAGCCACCCGCCCGGCGCGCTGGGCGCGCTCGCGCATCCCCACGTCCCGAGGACGAAGAGGAGTATCCATGCGGCGGCGCTACGGCTTCGCATAGCGGCTGCTCCAGAATGCGGCTTCCATGGCGGGTTCGACGCGCTTGTAGTCCGGCGCCAGGCGCGTGAGCGCCGCCTCCGGATCGAAAAACATCTCAGCCAGGCGCGACGGATTCTCCTCGCGCATCCAGTCTTCTCGAATCCACTCGAGGTAGTACCCGCGGCTCTCGATGAAGACTTCGTAGTCGCGCCCGTCATCCGGAATCGAATACAGCAGCGTGTAGGTGTCCCCCGGGAGCGTGGTCAGCGACCGCTCGGAGTCGAGGAGTGCGGCGAGCGCGTCGCGGTCGGAAGCGCCTTCGCGCGCGACGTCCTGCGGCGCAAGGCGAAGCGGTTCTACCGGGCCGGCGAGGATCGCCAGCGTCACGTCGTCGATGCGCCAGCCGCCCTTCGTAAGCTCGATGCGCACGCGGCCGGTCCAGGTGGCGGGCGCGTCGAACGTCACCAGGTGGTGGTCGATGGCGATGGGCCCGAACTCGCGGATCTCGCCGATCGTCGTCCAAACGCCGGGGCGCGCTTCGATGCGCAGCACCGCGCCGCCGAGGATGTCCACCACGTGCGACCCCGCGTCCCCCAGCGTGCCGCGCTCCATCTCCGCCAGCCAGCGACCGGCATCACGCCCCATGTACGCGAAGGTCTGGTAGAGGACGTACGTCGAGAGGAGGGTCTGGCGGCACCCGATCACCAGACCGCGGCGGGCGGGAGCACCGGGATCGAAGGTGAGCTCCAGCGTCTCGCGCGCCGCCAGGCACGTGGAGTCGGCTGCGCTGAAACGCTCGGCGCGGTCGGCGTCGCGCACCAGCGGCAGGATGTCGCCTTCCGGCCCGGCCGCGGCGACCGGCGGCGCGAGCGCGGTCGCTTCGTAGAACGATCCGTCGGGTGCCGCGAACACGCGCGTATCGGAGTGATGCGGCACGGCGAGGAGGTCGACGTGGCGGACGACGTGCGTCTCCAGCGCCTCGTTCTTCATGACGACCTCGAGCGGCCCCGGTCCGACGCGCCCCGGATACAGGGCGTCGACGTCGGTCGCCTCCAGCGACGGCGCAATGCTGGCCGAGAAGCCTTCGGCCACGGGCACGTCGGGGTCGTTCAGGTAGAAGGTCGGGCACGATCCGAAGCACGTCTTGGGACTCACGGCGCACATAAAGGCGACGGCGGCGGTGATGCCGACCAGCACCGTGAGCGTCGTGTTCGCGCCCGACTTGCCGAGTGTGTTGGTCTCGAAGAGGGCGACCGAATCGACGGGCACGGTGAAGTCGCCCCGACCGAGCTCGCGCCGGTCGGGATCGTAGTGCGAACCCGTCCCGACCACCGCACCCGCGCCGGAATCGGGGTGCCAGCTCTCCAGAACGAAAAGGTCGCCGTTCCTCATGTGCACCTTGAGGAACGGCGACCGTGTCTGTTGAACGAGTACTTCGTCGGGGTCCCAGGCGCGGAACGTCTCCGGGGAGACGTCGTGGCGCTCCACGGTGTGCATGTCGCTGCACGCACACAGGAACAGCATGCACCAGGCGACCCCGGGTCTCAGACCCGCCCGGATGCGGGGCCATGGTTTTCGGACGGCTACTCGGATACCGCCTCCCTGGCACGAACCGCCCGGCGCCGGTCGCAACGCGGCACCGGTCCGATCGCTTTCGGGGCTACTTTACGCCGTGCATCAGCCGCTGAATGAGCGGCGCGATCAGAAGCAGCAGCACGCCCGCGCTCAAAAGCGCCCAGAATCCAAAGGTGTAGCCTGACAGGGCCGACGCCGTGGTCATCCCGGTCTCGCCGCTGACGTTGCTGGCGAAGATCCCCGACAGGTTGTTGCCGATCCCCGTGGACAGGAACCAGCCCCCCATGCCGAAGCCCACCAGGCGCAACGGCGCCAGCTTGGTCACCATCGACAGGCCGATCGGCGACAGGCACAGCTCGCCGACGGTCTGGATCATGTACACCATGAACAGGGTCCAGAACGGTATCAGGCCCGCGTCGCTGACCAGGCTGGAGAGCGCGAACATCAGGAGCAGGAACGCGAGTCCGTTCGCGGTCAGCCCCAGGCCGAACTTGCGCGGGATCGACGG
>CAZCQM010000173.1:1769-6603 GCA_964500785.1 uncultured bacterium | reverse complement strand
CCCGTCTCGAGAGACGCCGTCCACGCGCGCGATCTCCGGGGCGATGCCGGCGCTCCGGATCTGGCCGCGCAGCTCGTCGACGAGCGCTTCCTTCACGTCGGCGCTCACGGTCAGCTCGCCCGCCGGCGTCATGTCGCGCGGATACGTAAAGATGGGCTTCTGCCGGGGGAAATTGACGATGGTCGAAAACGGCTCGCTGGCTTCGAACCAGTGCATGGAGAGACCGAGCTGCTTCGCTACGAGGGCGGCGGCCGCGCCCGCGACGCCGCCGCCGATGATCGCGACGTCCGCGATCGCTTCGCCGCCCGATCGTCCGGCCGTCTGGAACGACGCATCGGATGCAAGGGTCCGAATCACCCGCGCGCCGCTGTCGGCGGCGAACTTGAGCAACGGAATGCCGCGCAGGTCACCGGCCGCGTAGAGGCCGGGAACGTTCGTGGAGCCGTCGTCGTTGATCTCGGGAAGCTTCTCCACGGTGCCGGCGGGCCAGCGCGTGTGGAGCCAGCGCGTGTAGCGACGGATGATATTCATGCGGGACGGGGTGCCTCCTGTCACCCGAGTATCATCTACGCACCCGGAGGAGGCAACGGTTGACTCGCGGGTGCCCGCAGGGCTACGTTGACGCGCATACCATGAGACGACTCCTCTGTGTTTTCGCCCATCCCGATGACGAGTGCTACGGCCCCGGGGGCACTATCGCCCAGTGCGCGCTCGACGGAGTCGAGGTCGCCATCACGATGTTCACCGCCGGGGAGGCGGGGACCATCGGCGTCTCGAAGACGCTTGCGCGTGACGAACTGGCGCGCCGGCGACGCCTCGAGTTCGCGGCGTCCTGCCAGGCACTGGGCGTGAAGGCGCACCGCATCCTGGGTGCTCCGGACGGCGGCGTTTCAGGCGTCGATCCAAAGTGGGCAATCGGCGAGATCATCGCCGACATCGGCGCCTACCGCCCCCAGGTGGTGATCTCGTTCCATTACCGCGGTATCTCGCAGCACCCGGATCACGTCGCCGTGAACGAGTTCCTCCTGAAGGCGTGCGAGCAGGCCGGGTCGGACGGGCCGAAGGTCTACTACGAGTTCGGCGTTCCGAAGCACAAGTCCATGCTCTACGACCGGCCCAACCTGGCTCCCATGGAGCCGCGAGAGGTGGTCGCCGCCGTTCCCATCGGCACCGAGGCGATGGACCGCAAGATCGCCGCCATCCACTGCCACGAAACGCAGATCGAGTTCTTCGAGAGCCTGCAGGCGAAATTCGACTACCGCGCCGTGACCAGCCCGGAGCACTTCGGCGTCCGCTGGGCGGGTATGGACGTGCCGACGGCACCGATATCCGACCTCTTTGCGGGGACCGACGGTGAGGACTAGTCGCGGGCGACGTGTGGTCCTGTTCGCTGCCGTCGCCGCGTTGACCGCGGCGAGCGCCCGCGCGTCGACCGCGGCCGCGCCCTCGGGGCTCATCGATGTTCTGGGCCGTTTCCATCCCGCGCTCGTACACTTTCCGGTGGCCCTCGTCCTCATGGCCGCCGTCGCGGAAGCGCTGTGCGTCGCCCGGCGCGACGGGCGCTTCGGCGAGGCGTCCCGGTTCATGATCACGGCGGCGGCGTGGGTGTCGGTGGCCACGGCTGCCACCGGGTTCGCGCGCGCGGGCTCGATCACCTTCACACCCGACGAGGCGGCGGCTTTTTCCATCCACCGGGTTGCGGGAATCGTCGTGCCCGTCCTGGCGTTCCTCGCTGCGGGACTGGCCGAGGGCACGCGGCGCAGCGGGCAGATCTGGGAACTTTTTCTCTACCGCATCGTTCTCCTGCTGGCGGCCGTGACGGTCGTGGTGGCGGGCTACTACGGCGGCGAACTCGTCTACGGCGTCGGGTTCTTCCCCCTGTGGTAAACGATTGACTCCGGCACGCGCCGGCGATATGGTTCGATGAAAGCCGCGCCTCCGTCGCCGGGCCCACGCCCGAGCGTGCGCGACAGGTGGGTAGACCCCCCGAACAACGGTTCGTCCTCGCGACGAGTCGCGTGTCCGCCCTCGAAAATTGTCTACGATATTCCAAACCCTATTTCGACTTCAGGAGTCACTGTGGATAAGAACGCCCTTTCTGCCGTCCTGACCAGGATCGACGGCTACAAGAACGACGTTATCGAATTGCAACGTGAGATGTGCCGGCGCCCGGCTCTCGATCCTACGAGCGGCGGCGTCGGAGAAGAAGAGAAGGCCGCGTATCTCCAATCCTATCTGGAGGATATGGGGCTGGTCGTGACCCGCTACGACGCCCCCGACAGCCGCGTGCCCAGCGGCCACCGTCCCAATCTGGTGAGTTTCTATCCCGGGGACGCCCCCGGTCCGCGGCTCTGGATCATCGCCCATACCGACGTGGTGCCCCCCGGCGACCCCAGCCTGTGGACGGGGGACCCGTGGACCATACGGGTAAACGGGGACAAGATCATCGGTCGCGGTGTTGAAGACAATCAGGGCGGGCTCACGTCGCTGGTCATGGCGCTGAAAGCCTTCGTCGAGGCGGGGGTGAAGCCGGAGATCCCCATCGCCGCCGGCCTGGTGGCGGACGAGGAGACATCCAGCGCGTACGGCCTCCGCTACCTTCTCGACAAGCACCGTTCGCTGTTCCGCAAGGAGGACCTCATCGTCATCCCCGACTCGGGCAACGAGCACGGAACCGAGATCGAGATCGCCGAGAAGAGCATCCTCTGGGTGCGGGTGCGAACGCTGGGCAAACAAACGCATGGGTCGATGCCGGATACCGGTATCAATGCGCACCGCGCGGCAGCCTACTTCACGGTTCGGATGCAGACGCTGTACCAGAAGTTTCGCAAGCGCGACGTGTTGTTTCATCCCTCGAATTCGACATTCGAACCGACCAAGAAGGAAGCCAACGTTCCTAACGTCAATACGATACCCGGCGAGGACGTGATCTATTTCGACTGCCGGATTCTCCCGTCTTACAAGGTGGACGACGTGATCAAGGAGATACGGCGGCTGGCCCGCGAGACCGAGAAGAAGTACCGCGTCAAGATGTCGTTCGACATGGTCCAGAAAGAAATCGCCGCTCCGCCGACACCGGTCGACGCCCCCGTCGCACTGTCCATCGCACGCGCCGTCAAGGAGTTGCGGCGCAAGAAGCCCAAGACCATCGGCATCGGCGGCGGAACGGTCGCCAAGTACCTGCGCGAGTCGGGTTTTCCGTGCGCGGTGTGGTGCACGATGGACGAGCAGGCGCACCGTCCCGACGAGTACGTCAAGATCTCGCACACCCTGGCGGACGCCAAGGTGTTCGCTCACATGGCGTTACAGGGGGCGCCGCAGACGGGTTCCCGGTAACCGTTGACAGGGGTTATTTGTTTAGTTTACATTCTGGGTTGCGGCCGGGCCGCACACGTAGCGACATGTCTAGAAAGGGGCATATCACCATGCAGGGAATCGCATTTGGACCCACCATTCGCCTCCTTCGTCAGGCCAAGGGTATCAGTCTCCGCGAGATGGCGCGACAGCTCGGGGTGTCACCGGCATTCCTGAGCCAGATCGAGGCCGGCCGGCAGCACAAGATACCCCGGGCGCGCATCGTGCAGGTGGCGGACATGCTGGGGGTCTCGGAGGGGTATCTGCTCGGTACCGCCAGGCAGGTCCACCCGGAATTGATGAAATTTCTCAGCGAGACGCCGGAAGCGGCGGAATTCATGCTGACCGCGATGCGCAGCGGAATGATCGGACAGGACTTCAATAATCTTCGTGAAATCATGGCGGACAAGAAGCGCCGAGCGGGCATGCTCAAACCGCTCACGCCGGCGCGGAGGAAGGCCGGCTTCAGCCACGGCATCGACGGATTCGTCGACCCGTCGCTGTGCGGCGCCGGCGTCGCCGTCCAGAACAAGGAACGCCTGTTCCAGCGCTTCGTGAAGGCGGTGGCCAAGAAGAACAAGAACGTTTCTTCCGACCTGCTCCTGGAGCGGCTCGAGTTACGCGAGCGCCAGGCGCCGACGAGTGTCGGCGGCGGTGTTGCGATACCGCACGCGTTCGTGCCCGGACTCGACAAGCCGATGATCGGTGTCTTCGTGTTGCAGCGGGCCATTCCGTACGGGCCCACCGACGCCGATCGCGTAAAGACCGTGTTCTTCCTGATCGGTCGGGAGGGGCAGGCGGAACACCACCTGCCCATCCTGGCTCGCATCGCGCGGCTGTGCTCGACGCCGGAGTTCCTGCAGGTGCTCGGCAAGGCCCGCACGCCGCGGGAGATCTACCGCACCGTGCTCACCTGGGACACCAGGATCGGCGTGGTGTGACGACGAGCGAAGACACAGTGTACCGGGACGGCCCGCGAGTGATCGCGGGCCGTCGTCGTTTCGAGAGGAGGGGCGAAGCGCATAACCCCTTGCTGGGAAGCGAGTTTGCGGTTGCAGTCCGGGCGCTGCGATGGTATGCTTGAAACTCGGCTGGCGGGTGCGACGCCGGCCGCCTCTGCATTGCATGGCCGCACGCCGCGAGTCCCTCGTCCACGGAATTGGAACCACGACGCTTGACATGAGTACGGGTCCGGCAGCTGGATACGTCGACCGCCCCAAGGTATTGATGATCGCGTATTATTTCCCGCCGGCGGGGCTCGTTGCTGTCTATCGGACGCTGAAGTTCGCCAAGTATCTGCCCGATTTCGGGTGGTCGCCGCAGGTGCTCACGACCTCGAACGGGAAGTTCACCCGGTATGACGACACGCTGCTGGCCCTGGTACCGCCGGACGTGCCCGTGCACCGCTGCCGGGGGTTCGAAGCCTTCAACGAAGGGTTCAATCGTCCGGTTCGCGGGGAGCCGCGGCGGACGCTGCGGT
>CAZCQM010000173.1:0-1759 GCA_964500785.1 uncultured bacterium | reverse complement strand
GATCCCCGGGTGGGATGGGTGCCGGGCGCATTCTTCGCCGCGCTGCGCCTGGTGCAGCGGGAGGGGATTCGCCACGTTTACATCTCGGGAATGCCGTTCTCCTCGTTCCTGGTGGGGGCGATGCTGAAGCGGTTCGCCGACGTCCGCGTGGTCATCGATTTCCGCGATCCGTGGACTCAGAACATCGGGTACCGCCGGCGGACCCCCGTCCACTGCGCCGTCGACCGCTGGCTCGAGCGCCTGGTGGTGCGCGCGAGCGACGTCGTCATTTCCAATACGAACTACAACAACGAGCGTATGGCGGAGGAGTTCGGTGCGGGTCAGCCGCGCGAGAAGTTCGTCGCCATCCACAACGGCTACGATGCCGAGGACTTCGCCGGGATTGTGCGAACACGAAACGACCGGTTCACGATTACCTATGCCGGAGCTTTCTACTACAGCGTAGGTTCCGACTTCGGGAGCCGCACGGCGACCGAGACGATGGCAACCTATTCGCCGCTCTACTTCTTCGAAGCCCTGGAGGCATTTCTCGCCCGCCGCCCGGAAGCGCGGGCGACCACACGGGTGCGGTTCATGGGGACACTGGGACAGGGGTACGACCCGATCATCCGCGAGCGTGGGCTCGAGGAGATCGTCGAGCGCCTGGGGTACATCGACTACGACGAACACCTCCGCGTGCTCAAGAACTCGGACGCACTCCTGCTGGTGCTTTCGCGCGGGGAGAAGAGTCGCGGGTGGATCCCCTCGAAGTTCTTCCAGTACCTGGGAAGCGGGAATCCCATTCTCGGGCTGGTGCCCGAGGGTGAGGTACGGAGTATCATCGAAGAAACGAAGTCCGGCCTGTGCGTGGGACCCGATGACGTGGACGGCGCGTCGCGGGCCATCGAGGTTCTCTACGATGCATGGGCCACGGAGACTTCGGTCATGGAACGCGATGCGGAGGCGGCGACGCGCTACGAACGCCGCAATCTCACCGCCCGCCTGGCCGCGGTACTCGAGGGCTGACGCGGCCGAGGGCGGGACGAAGCCGCCACAGTCAAAGGACACGATACGCCATGAAGATCAGCATTTTTGGACTCGGTTACGTCGGCTCTGTGTCGGCGGCGTGTTTCGCGAAAATCGGCCACGAGGTGGTTGGCGTGGACGTGAACAAGACCAAGCGCGACATCCTCGCTTCGGGGCGATCGCCGGTCGTGGAACGGGACCTGGACGCCATCATCGCCGAAGGGGTCGATTCCGGGAGGTTGCGCGCGGCCGATTCGGCGGCGGAGGCGGTATCCGCCACCGAGGTATCGCTGATCTGCGTGGGCACTCCCAGCCGGCCCAACGCCAGCCTCAACCTGGACTACGTCGCTCGCGTGTGCGAGGAAATCGGACAGGCTCTGGCGCGCAAGAAGACCCGGCACATCGTCTGCATTCGCAGCACCATGGTGCCGGGAAGCGCGGCATCCGTGGTCGTCCCCTCCGTGGAGAGGGGGCTCGGCGGAAAGATCCCCGAGCGCGTCGAGATCGCCGTGAACCCCGAATTCCTGCGCGAGGGAAGCGCGGTTCACGACTTCTTCCACCCGCCCAAGACGGTGGTGGGTGCCGCCACCGACGCGGCCGCGCAGACCATCGTGGATCTCTATCGCGGAGTGGAGGCGCCGGTGTTCAAGACGTCGATCGAAACCGCCGAGATGGTGAAGTACGTCGACAACGTCTTCCACGCCCTCAAAACGACGTTCGCCTGCCGCTGGAGTTCGAACGCAACGTCACGCTC
>CAZCQM010000172.1:0-6604 GCA_964500785.1 uncultured bacterium | reverse complement strand
CAGGACTTCCAGATCGTCATCGGCTCGGCCAGCGACGGCAAGGACCGCCTCGCCAAGACGGCCGCCAGCCTGATCGGTATCACCAAGGACGACTTCCGCACCGACAACGTGGCCGACTACGAGGCGTGCGGCGTGATCGATCCGCTCGATACGACGAACCCCAGCGTCAAAGGCCGCGGCAAGCGGATCACGATCAAGGGCGAGAACGGCGTCGTGCTGGCCGACCTGATCATCGGCAAATCGTTCGACGACCGCGAGGGTTTCCGGCTCGTGCGCGTGCCCGGCGAGAAACGTGTCTACGGCGCGCGCATCAACGTCGATGTGTCGACCAAGTTCAAGGACTGGATCGAATCGGATCTGATGATGATCGACAAGGATGAGATCGACCAGATCACGCTCAAGGACTACTCCATCGACGAGTCGAACGGTCGCCTGAACGTGCGCGACGAAGTCAAACTCTCCAAGATCGGCAGCGACTGGAAGATGGCGAAGGCACCGCCGGCGAACAAGCAGGTCGACACGTACAAGATGAACAACCTCGTCCAGGCCATCGACCAGCTGTCGATCGAGGGTGTGCGTCCCAAGCCGCAGGGGCTCACCGCGTCGCTCTCGCGCGCCGGCGGCGTGTCCATCACGCAGTCGGATATGGTCTCGCTCCAGGACCACGGGTTCTATTTCGCGCGCGACGGCCGCCTGGTCTCCAACGAGGGCGAGCTGCAGGCGCGAACCGCGGACGGCGTGACCTACACACTGCGTTTCGGCGAGGTGGCGGTGGGGACGGACACGGGGGAGAGCGCGGGAAAAGCCGGTTCGTCGGAGAACCGCTATCTCATGATCACGGCGTCGTTCGACCCGAAGCTGTTCCCGGAACCGCCGTCGCCGACCGACATGTCCTTCCAGGGCAGGCCCGACAGCGTGCTGACGCTGGACCAGCGCAAGCAGAGGGACATCCAGTCGCGCCACGACATCTGGAAGCAGAGGCTGGATATGGGTAACAAGCGCGCTTCCAACCTGAACGACCGCTTCGCAGGGTGGTACTACGTGATCTCGGGCGACAGCTTTTCCAAACTGCACCTGACGCGCCAGGATCTGCTGCGGGACAAGCCGAAGCAAAGCTGACGCGGTCCGCCGCGGGCACGGAAAAGGGCTCCCGATGCAGCCATCGGGAGCCCTCTTCAATTGGGGCCGGTACCGCCGCGGGCGTCAGAAACCGAGTTCCTTCTTTCTCGCTTCCGCGGTCGGGAGCGGATCCTCCTTGTCGGTGATCAGCGGCAAGCCGGCGGCACGGTCCGCATTGATCTGGGTCCACTGTTTCTGGTCGTCCGGGACGTCCTCTTCCGGATAGATCGCTTCGACGGGGCATTCGGGCGCACACGCGTCGCAATCGATGCACGAATCCGGATCGATGTAGAGCATCTCGTCATCCGCGTGGAAGCAATCCACCGGGCAGACGACGACACAATCCGTGAAACGGCACTTCTGGCAATTACCCGTGACGACGTACGTCATTCCAAACTCCTTACTCCTGAGGCCGACGTCGGCGCAATTGATGGGAACAGCGGCGGAACCGAGCATAGAGGGGGCGGGGCGGGGGCGTCAAGACGCAACGGGCCGCTTCCGCCCCGTGCGGGCGAGCGCGGCGGCCAGGGCCGCGAGCAGCACCGCGGCGACCGCCCCGGGGAGTGCGCCGGCGAGGCGCCCGCGGCGCGCCTGCGCTTCCCGTGCGTCCAGTCGCGCGATCTCGCCTTCGAGCCCGTCCTGCGTGGCCTCCAGGAGCCCGATGCGCTTTTCGAAGAGCTTCTGCCGGTTCAGCACGACGCTGCCGCCGTACGCGCGCACGGAATCGGGCACCGATGCGAAGCTCTCCAGGAAGCCCCGCCTCTCGAGCTTCGCCTCGCGCAGGTCCGCTCGCGTGGAGTCGAGACGGGCGGCGGCGTCCACCCGGTGGGCGCGGATACCGGCAACCGCGCCGGTGCCGTCGCTCCAGCGGACGGAGCTCCACGCGAGGGAGGCGACCGCGGCCGCGGCGAAGAGGACGGCGAGAGCCCGGCGTCCGGTCATGGGCGTTGAATTCTCCTCGATGGCCGCGGTGTCATGGCGTGCTGGCACCCCCGGTTGCGAGCGCGGCGAAGAGCTCCTGCGCCGGGCGCATGGCATCCTCCCAGCGCGCGCGCTCATCGATGATCGCGCGATTGATGCGCCCCGCCCGTTGCCGCAGCTCCGTGTCGCGCCACGAGTCGACGATGGCGACGGCGAGGCGCGTTGCTTCCCCCGCCGGAACGATGCGTCCGTTCTCGCCGTCCGTGATCCATTCGCGATTGGCGGGGAGATCGGTCACGATGGGGAAGAGCCCGCACGCCATCGCTTCCAGGAGCGACACCGACGTGGTATCGGAACGCGCCGTCGACACGAAGAGGTCGTGGCGCTGTAGCAGGGCGGGCATCCGGTCGTGGTCGACGGGACCGGCGAATTGAATCGCACCCGCCGCGGGCGAAGCGGCCGCCCGGCGCGCGAGGGCGCCGCGCTCGCTCCCGTCGCCGGCGACGGTGAGCGTGGCATCGGGTAGCGCCTCGCGCACGACCGCGAAGGCGTCGATCACCGTCTCCACCGCGTAGAGGGGCTCGAGTTTGCGGTTGCTGACGACGCGGGGCCCGGCGCCGGGGGGGCGTTCCACGGGGTGGAACGCCCCGCTGTCGACACCGTAGGGGAACTCCCGGATGCGCTCCTCCGCCACCCCGAAGGAGCGGATGCGCTCGGTCAGCACGCGGGCATCCGACGTGATGAAGGCGGCGTGCCGGAGTACGAAGGCGGTTCGCCAGCGGTGAAAGGGACTCTTGTCGGGATCGGTCATCACGTCGCTGCCCCACGCACTGAGCACCCAGCGGGTGTGGCACACCAGGGCGGCGATCATGCCGTAGTTGGGAACGAAGTGGGCGCTGACGACGTCGGGGCGGAACTCGCGCATGATCCGCCGCACCGGGATCGCGGCGAGTGGATAGCGTACGGCGTCGGGCAGAAACCCGGGAACGCGGATGCGTTCGAACCGGGTCGGGAAGCCGTCGCCCGGCTCGAGGGACACGGCAAGGACGTCATAGCCATGGCCGGAGAAATAGTCCGCCCAGCGGCGCAGGTGAACCTGGCGCGCGTCTCCCATCAGGAGCATTCGCGCGGATGTGGACCGCGGCGGCGAACTCATGCAACCAGTGTATGCGCGGTGTGGCGCGCGTGTCAAAGGCGCGCGGCGGTTGACAGGGTGCCACCCAAAGGCTACGCTCTCTCCGTCCAACCTGGACGGATGGGGGCGTAGCCACATGATCAGACGATATGCCATCGCGGCGGTGGTTTTGCTGGCGGGCGTCGTGTCGTGCCGGCAGGAGCACCCTATCAAGGTGTATGTAAATCCGAAGTTCACGGGGACGGCGAGCACGACCACGGCCGTAAAGATCGCCGTGTTCACCGTGGCGAGTTCGCTGCACGACACGGAGGACCCCGACAACATCGCCCCGGCGACGTTGTCGAAATTCCTCATCCCGGCGCTCGACCAGCGCACCGATTACAAGTTCATCGCCCCGAACACGGTCGAGTTCGCCGTGTCGCAGAACGGCTGGGACGACCGGTACGCCAGATTCCTGCGCGGCTACGGGATGGGCGGCAAGGCCGACATGGCGTTTCTCGCCGACATGGCGGGGCAGCTCCAGTGCGACGCGTTCCTGCTCACGGTGGTCGACCTGTGGCAGAAGGACGAGGCCGACATCCGGGAGAACACGACCCCGGCGACCTACGTGGGGGCGACGATGACGGTCATGGCGAAGGACGGGACCATTCTGTTCAAAGCCACCGACGAGAACTACGAGGAGGGGGCGCGCACCGAAGTGTCCGACCGGCAGCTGGTAACCAGCGGATCGGGCGCCGTTTACGCGGACCTGGGCGCGAAGGTGCACAGGGCGCCGCCCTTCGAAGACGTGGCGGTCAAGGTGGCCCGCGCGCTGGCGTCGAGCCTCCCGCCGCGGTAGAGCCCGCCGTCGTTCCGCGCGGGTGGCATCGAGACGGGGTGGCGGGATGACGGGACCCGCACCGCGCGACAATCGGAGCCGTGAAGTCGACGTATGGAACAGGACGCGCACTGGATGCGGGCCGCCATCACCGCGGCCGAGGATGCGTTCGCCGCGGGTGAAGTCCCCGTCGGTGCGGTCGTGGTTCTCGACGGGCGAGTGGTGGGACGCGGGCACAACCGGACCGTGAGCAGCGGGCAGCCCTTCGAGCATGCCGAGATCGTGGCGCTGTGGGAGGCGGTGGGGAATGTCGGTGCCCGCAGGCTGGAACAGGCCGTTCTCTATTCCACGGTCGAACCGTGTGTGATGTGCATCGGCGCGGTGATTCTCGCGCGTATACCGCGGGTCGTTTTCGGAGCCCGCGAACCGCGCACCGGCGCGTGCGAGAGCCTGTTTGCGATCCAGGACGAGCCGCGGCTCCTCCACCGCCCGCTGGTGATCGGTGGGGTCGAGGAGGCCGCGTGCCGGGATCTGATGCAGCGGTTTTTTGGCCAGCGACGCGGGTCGACACGAGACGCGTCGCAGGCGTGACGGGCGGAGAGATGCGAGAGTGGTTGAATCGGCACGATTGGAAATCGTGTGAGCGCGCAAGCGCTCCGAGGGTTCGAATCCCTCTCTCTCCGCCATCCTAGACTTTCAGAGCATCCACGATGTCATTCCAGCCCATCCAGACCGGCACCGACGGGTCCGGAGCGTGGTTTCGCGCTCTGTGCGCGGTGACCGGGGTCGGGAGCCTGCCCCACGTCGATCCGGTTCACGCGGTCGACTTCGTGGCGCGCAACGCGCCCGAGGTGCCGTTCTGGCCGCAGCTGCGCCGGCGGTCGGCGCGCGAGTCCATGGTGCCGCAGACGTTCGGCCCCGCGCTTCGCCACCTGGTCCCCGTGCGCGGCGAGCATGCCTACACGCTGGCCGCGTCCGCCGTCGGTCGTTTCGCCGCGGCGCTCGAGCGTGACGCCGGGAATCTTCAGCCCGCCAATGCGGCCGGCTTCTTCGCGTTCACCCTCGCGTACGAGGATGGGGCCTTCCCCGCGGCGCGAGCGGTCAAGGGGCACGCCATGGGGCCGGTCACGCTCGCGTGCTCTCTGCTCGTCGACGGAACGCCGTTTTTGGACCGCGACGACCTCCGGGCGGTCCTCGCCGATCACGTGGTCCGGCTGGCGCGCTGGCAGGTGGACGAGCTGCAACGTTTGAGCTCCACCGTGATTCTGGTTCTCGACGAGGCCTACCTCGGTGTGGCCCTGCGGCAGGATCCCTCTCGCATCCAGGCGGCGACCGACCTGCTGCGCTCGGTGGTGCTGCGCGTGCGGCGGCCGGGCGTTCTGGTCGGCATGCACTGCTGCGACCGTATCCCGCTCGGGGTCCTCTCCGCCGTGGGCCCCGACCTGTTTTCCTTCGACGCGCACAGCGGCGGCGACGTCTTCGCCGGCGACCCCGACGCGCGCCGCTTCCTCGGCAACGGCGGGCGGGTCGCCTGGGGCTGGATTCCGACCCGGGACGACCTGGCGGACCTGGACGCGGAAGCAATCGCATCGCGGTGGTGGGACGCCACCGCGTCGCTCTCGGCGGCGGACGACGGGCCCACACCCGGGCGCGTGCGGGATCTCTCGCTGGTGACCGCGGCGTGCGGTCTGGCGGGGTCGAGCGAGGCGACCTGCGAGCGATCCTTCGCGCTGGCGCGCGAGGTCGGAAATCGATACGCTGGCCGGTGTGGGGAGGCAGGGTCGACCCCGTGATGATCGGAGGGCATCCGCAGTCGCCGTGCGACAACACGTGCGTCTTCGATCCGGACACCGGCGTGTGTGCGGGGTGTGGTCGAACACTCGACGAGATCGAACGCTGGTTGGAGATGGAGGCGGCCGAGAAACGCGAAGTGCTGCGCCGGGCGGAGCGGCGGCTGGGAAAGGACGACGATTCGAGTGACGCCTGACACGCGCGCTTCGGTGGAGGAGCGGATTTCGAAGTCCGAAACGCGGATCGCCAAGGTGGTGGTCCCGGGCACGACCAATCACTACGACACGTTGTTCGGCGGGACGCTGCTCGCGTGGATGGACGAGGTGGCCTTCATCACGGCGACTCGATTCGGCCGCTGTCCCTTCGTGACCGTGTCGGTGGAGCGCACGGAGTTCAAGCACCCGATCCCGTCGGGGTCGATCGTGGAGCTGGTGGGCCGGGTGGAGCACGTGGGCCGGACGAGCCTGCGGGTCCGCGTCGACGTGTTCCGCGAGCACATGGACTCGACGGACCGTCTCCAGGCCGTCTCGGGCGCCTTCACCATGGTGGCCATCGATGAGCACCGGCGCCCGATGCCGGTCGCGGGGTGAGCCGCTTGCCTTTTGGCGTCCTCTGGGGTAGTATCGGCCCGGAGAGATGCCAGAGCGGTTGAATGGGGCGGTCTCGAAAACCGTTGAGCGCGCAAGCGTTCCGAGGGTTCGAATCCCTCTCTCTCCGCCATTTTTTTGATCGCGACGGAAGCACCCGACTGCGCCCGCGGAACAGGATGGGGATGTAGCTCAGCTGGGAGAGCGCCTCGTTCGCAACGAGGAGGTCGGCGG
>CAZCQM010000171.1:0-6756 GCA_964500785.1 uncultured bacterium | reverse complement strand
GCTGTTCCCCGAGGCCGCGATCCGCGCCATCCCGCTGGTTGCCGCGCTCGCGATCATCGGGATCATCTACGGCGCGCTGGTCGCGATGGTCCAGCCCGACGTCAAGAAGCTGGTGGCCTACTCGTCGGTGTCGCACCTGGGGTTCGTCATGCTGGGGCTGGTCGCGCTCAACACGCAGGCGGTTGAGGGCGCCATCCTGGGCATGATCAACCACGGGATTTCGACGGGCGCGCTGTTCCTCCTGGTGGGCGTCATCTACGAGCGGCGCCACACCCGCCTGATCTCCGAGTACGGAGGACTGACGCGGGTGATGCCGGTGTATGCGACCATCTTCATGATCGTCACGCTGTCCTCCATCGGCCTTCCTCCGCTCAACGGGTTCGTGCACGAGTTCCTGATTTTGGTGGGCGCGTTCCAGGCCAACATGTGGTGGGGGATCCTGGCGGCCACGGGAGTGGTGCTCGGCGCCATCTACATGCTGTGGATGTTCCAGCGTGTGTTCTTCGGCAAGGTGACCAACGAAAAGAACAACGCCCTCAAGGACCTGAACCCGCGCGAGGTGCTGGTGTTCATTCCCCTGATCGTGATGATCTTCTGGCTGGGCGTGTATTCGAAGCCGTTCGTCAGCCGCATCGAGCCGTCCGTCAACCAGTTCGTCGAGCAGATGACGATGTACCGGTCGGCCATGAACGCGACCGACGCTGACGGTGCGTTCGCCGAGAGCGCGACCCCGACGGTCCCGTCCGCGGAGGTGGAGGAATGATGCCGGCCTTCGGCCTCGATGTGGCTCGATTCCTCCTGCCGCTTTTGATCCTGGTGGGTGGCGCGTGCGTGCTCCTGGCATGGAGTGCGGTGTCGACGCGGACCGCGCGCGCCCAGGGCTGGTTCGCCGGGATTCTCCTCGTCGGCACGCTGGTCAGCGTGAGCGCGCTGTGGAACTCGCAGGGATGGCCGATTCTCAACGGGATGCTCATCGTGGACCGCTTCTCGCTCTTCACGATGGGGATCTGCACACTGGCCACGCTGGGCGCGGTTCTGGTGTCGGGGCACTACCTGCGGCGGTTCGGGATCCTGCGCGGCGAGTACTACGCGCTTCTCCTGCTCTCGCTGGCCGGGATGTTCGTCCTCGTCACCGCCTACGATCTGATGTCGGTGTTCCTGGGACTGGAGCTGATGAGCCTGGCCATCTACGTCACGGTCGGGTTCCGGCGCCGCGACTTCCTCGCCAACGAGGCGGCGATGAAGTATTTTCTGCTGGGCGCGTTCGCCATCGCATTCTTCCTCTACGGGATGTCGATCATCTACGGCCTGCTGGGGACGCTGAACTTCAAGGGCATCGTCGTCGAGGCGATATCCCGCAACTACATCAAGTACCCGCCCTTCCTCTTCGCCATCGCCCTGCTCCTGGTGGGCTTCGCCTTCAAGGTGTCAGCCGTGCCGTTCCACATGTGGGTTCCGGACGTGTACCAGGGGGCGCCGTCGCCGGTGACCGGCTTCATGGCGGGGGCGGTGAAGGCGGCATCGTTCGCCGCGTTCCTGCGCCTGTTCTACATGTGTTTCTTCTCTGCGCGCGCGCAGTGGGTGGGCGTCATCGTGGTGTTCGCTATCGCAACCATGACGCTCGGCAACATTGTTGCGCTGGTCCAGCGCAACGTGAAACGCATGCTCGCATACTCGAGTATCGCGCACGCGGGGTACATTCTGGTCGGCATGGCGGCGCTATCCATCGACAACACGCGTGCCGCGACCGCCGTGATGTTCTACCTGCTCGTCTACACCTTCATGACGCTGGGTGCGTTCGCGTTGATCAGCGCACTGGAGACCCGCGACGATTCGCGAGGCCTGGAGCTGGAGGATATTTCGGGGCTCGGCCAGCGCCGCCCCCTCCTCGGGTTCACGATGGCCGTGTTCATGTTCTCGATGGCGGGCATCCCGCCGACGGCGGGCTTCTTCGCGAAGTACTATGTCTTCAGCGCCGCGATCGAGCGCGGGTTCGTGGCCCTGGCCGTGATCGGCGTTCTCAACAGCGCGCTGTCCCTGTACTACTATCTGCGCGTCATCGTGTACATGTACTTCCGGCCTTCCCGGAGTCCCTCTCCCGTGTTCGACGACTGGGGGGTCCGGACCGTCCTCATCGTGTCGGCGCTTGTGGTAATCTGGCTGGGACTCGGCCCGAGCGGGAAGGTTCCCGGTATCGAGACCATTCTCTCCTGGACCAGCGGTTCACTGGAAAAGATCGCGAGCCTGCGATAGCGCGCCTCCCGGGTCGTCGCGCCCGTGCGGGCCGGGGCCGGATAATCCGGAGCTTCTCATGCGCCTGATCCCACGTCGCGTCCTGAGACTGGCACGGCGCATACCGTTCACGCTCACTCTCACCGCGTCGATTCTGGTGACCACCGCCGTCACCGGGACGCTGATCCATCCCATCACGGCCGGACAGCTGGAGGCGTGGGGCTTCGGCGGCGTCCATCCCACTCCGGGCGGGCTGCTCCGCGCACCGCTGCAGATCTTCCGCCCCTACATGGCGCTCTCCCTGATTCCGATGGTTCTCGTCTTCGTGGGGGTTTGCGAGTGGCGACTGCGGACCCTGCGGACCGTCCTGATCTACGCCATCGCGCACGTCGTGGGTTACGTCGGGTGCGAGGCGCTGCTTCGCGGGCTGGCGAGGGAAGGGATGGAGACCGCGCGCCTGCTGATTCCGGTGCGTGACGTGGGCGCGTCCAACGGCGCCATGGGAACGCTCGGCGCCGTGCTCGTGTTCATGCCCCGCGCCGCGCGGCGCCTCGGTCTCGCCCTGGTGAGCATCTATCTGGGGCTTTCCTTCCTGGGTCAGGCGCACATCTGGGACTTCAGCCACGTCATCGCATTCGCGAGCGGGATCACGATGGGGGCGGTCCTGTACTGGCGGCGGGAACGACGCTGGCCCGGTCTCCAGCGTGACCTCCACGTGGACCGTATCGAACGGCGGCGGATCGTCGCCTGGATCACCCTGGCCATCGGCTTCGTCGACGTCCTGACCCCGTTCGCCGTCCCCGATCATCCGGGCTTCGCGCGGATCGCCGACATCATGCCGGTGGGGGACCCGCAATGGCCGCGGCATCTCCTGCTCGCCCTCGGGGCGACGCTGATCATCGTGGCGCCGGCACTGGGCCGCGGGCGCCGCAGCGCGTGGATCGTCTCGCTCCTTCTCGTTTCCATTTCGACGGTGGTGCAGTGGCGCGCCGGAGAGCCGGGCGTCGAGCATGTGCTGTCCGTCGTACTCCTCGCAGCGCTCGTGATCTGGCGCCGCGAGTTCCGCGCTCCCGGCGATCCGCCGTCGGTCCGGGCCGGCGCCCGTGCGCTCCTGGCGAGCGCGGCCGTGCTCGTGGTCTACACCGCGCTCGGCTTCTTCACGCTGAGGGAACGGTTCGTTCCGCCGTTCACCGTCGCGAGCGCGTGTCAGGAGACCGTTTCGCGGCTCCTCTTCGCGCCCGAGGTAAAGCACAGCTTCCACTATGCGTCGGCGCGGTGGTTCCTCGCTTCGATTCCTCTCGTGGGGTGGGGTGGGTTCGGCGTGGCGATGGCGTGGCTGCTGCGCGGCGCGATCGCGCCGGCGCGATCCGTGGCCGACTCGGCGCGCGCGCGCTCGATCCTCGAGAAGCACGGACAGAGCGGGACGTCTTACATGACGCTGTGGCCGGGCAACTCGGTGTTCTTCGCGGCGGACAGCTACATGGCGTATCGCGTCAACGACCACACGGCGGTCGTACTCGGAGACCCCGTCGGGCCGGCGGACCGTGCTCGCGACGCGGTGGCCGCGTTCGCCGCCTTCGCCGACGCCCACGGGTGGAACCCGGTCTTCTTTTCGGCTACCCACGCCCGCCGCCCCGCGTACGAGGCGCTGGAATTCCGCACGCTCCAGATCGGGGAAGATGCAGTGGTGCCCCTCGCCGGTCTCGAATTCCGTGGAAAAGAATGGCAGGACGTGCGCACCGCCCTGAATCGGGCCAGCCGGGACGGAATCCGCTTCCAGATGCTGGGTGGCGGGGGAATCCCCCCCGACCTGCGGCGGCAGATGGACGAGATCGAGGGGGAGTGGATGGGGGCGAAGGGCCTGCCGAGAATCGGCTTCACCCTGGGGCGCATCGAGGATGTCGACGATCCCGACGTCGAAGTGGCGATTGCCACCGGTCCCGACGGCGTCGTGCACGCCTTCGCCGACTGGCTGCCGATCTACGCGCGCAACGCGTGGGTGATCGACCTCATGCGACGGCGCCGGTCCGCCATGCCCGGCGCCATGGAATTTCTCATCGCGTCGTCCCTGCTGACATTGAAGGACCGCGGCTACGACGCGGCGGGCCTCGGCGTCGCGCCGCTCGCCGACATCGACCGCGATGAGGATGCTCCCGTGCTCCTCCGCGTGCTCGGTCGCATCTACGAACGCGCCGACACCTACTACCACTTCAAGTCGTTGTTCGCATTCAAGAGCAAGTTCAAGCCCTCCTGGGAGCCGGTGTACCTGGCCCATCGGGACCTCGCGGGCGTTCCGGGTACGACCATGGCCATCCTGCGCGCGTACATCCCCGGCCTGGATGCGCCCATGATGGCCAGGTTCCTCGGGGACGCGCTCGCCCGGAAGGCGGCGCGGGACTGACGGGAAAGTGCCGGCGGGGGTTGCCCCCGGCGGTAACGTGTCTACATTTCTAAATAGAGGCGGCCGCGAGCCGCCAGGAAGGGACCGCCCATGACAATCACCAGGCCCGATGTCTGGTTGCGGGGGCCCGCCTACGGCGTCCCGGCGATGCTCGTCCCCGTGGCACACGGACTGATCCAGGCCCGGGAGGATATCGCGCGCGCCGCCGCCGGTCTGCCCGACGAGGTGCTCCAGGCCCGGCCCGGGGGCGCCGCCTCGCCCGCGTACCATATCTACCACGCGGCGCACGCACTCGATCGGCTGATGACCTACGCGCGCGCCGAGCCGCTCCACGACCTCCAGCGCACCGCCCTGGCCGCCGAGCGAACCGGGGAGATCACATCGAGCGGCGACGAGCTCGTCGACCTGCTCGAGACGACGATCGACCGCGCGCTGCGGCAGCTGCGGTGCACGCCGGAAAAGGCGCTGCTCGACGAGCGCCGGGTCGGGAACCCGGGCCTGCAGTCGACGGTTCTGGGACTCCTCGTTCAGGCAGCGGAGCACACGTCCCGCCACGCCGGGCAGTTCATCACGACGGTCAAGATCGTTCTCGCGCAGAAATGCTGACACGATTCTAACGCCCCGCCGTGCTCACGAAACCGCGTCCCCGACGTTCGATCCTCGCGCTCGTCACCGCAGCCCTTGTTCTCCCGGGTGCGGTGCTTCCGGCGACCGTGCCTCCCACGACGCGTCCCGAAGACGTCGTGGCCGATTCGCTGTTCGACGCCGGAGCCTACGATTCGCTGCTCTCGTTTGCATCGCAGCGCGTTCCCCTCGCCGAGGCGCAGGGAGACTCGGTGCTGCTGGGACGCATGATCTTCGTTCGCGGGCGCGCGCGCCTGGCGCTGCGCCTCGACGGCTCGCGCGAGGACTTCGAGCGTGCCCGGTCCATCGCCGTGGCGGTCCACGATACGCTGGGATGGATCAATGCGCTCAGCCTGCAGAGCTACGTCGCCCACTTTGAAGGGCGCCTCGACGACTGCATCCGCCTCAACGAACAGCGCCTCGACCTCTCCATCCGCACGGGGAACCGGCGCGGCGAGGCGTGGGGGCATCTGCTCATCGCTCTCGCCAGTCTGCTCCAGGGCGACCCGGATCGCGCGCTGGTCGAGTACGATGCCGCGGCGGCGGCGTTCCGCGACGCGGGACGCCCGCGCGACGAACTCCGCGCCCTGATCGGCCGCGGGCGTGCGCTCGACGACCTGGGGCGCCTCGACGATGCCGTCGCCGCGTACCGCCTTGCGCGGGAGCGGGCGCGGGAGCTGGACGACCCGGCCCAGGAGGCGGATGCGTGGAACAACATCGGGGCGATCGCGGCGGAGCGGGGGGCGCTGGCCGTGGCCGCGTCGAACTTCCGGCGCGCCTACGCGCTCAAGTGTGCCACCGGCGAGCCCGACGCGCCCGACGTCGCGGCCAGCCTCGCGGACGCGAACACGGCGCTGGGCCGGTACGCGGCCGCGGAGTCGGTCCTGGTCGACGCGGTCAGCCGCGCCCGCGAGTGGCGCTACGACCTCGTGCTCGCCAGCCTGATGAACCAGCTGGGCGAGATCCGGTTGGCGCAGGAGCGACCGCGGGCGGCCGCCACACTCTTTCGGCGCTCGCTGGCCCGGGGCGACATCACCCCCGAACGCATGCGCGTGGACGCGGTGGCCGGCCTCGCCCGGGCGCTCGCCCGGGAGGACAGCGTGGCCGCGGCGGTCGCCGTACTGGACGCGGGGCTCGCGGGCCTGCGCGCGTCTCCGCCCGGCGCGTCGCGCGCCCGGGCGCTCACGGTGTGGGCGCGTTGCCTGCGCCGCGGTGGTCTGGCGGAGCGCGCGCAGCGCATCGCGGCACAGGCGTGGGACGACGCCGTCGCGCGCGCGGACACGTCGGCGGCGATCCTGGCCGCGGCGGAGCGCAGCGAGTGTCTCCGAACGGCGGGTGAGCCCGCGCGCGCGGCGCTCTGGTTCGAGCGGGCGCGGGCGATGTTTCGAGTGGCATCCGGGCGCAGCCGGGAATACCAGTGGCGCGAGGCGCAGCGTGCGATGCTCGCCCCCGTGCTGATCCTGGTCGCCGCCGTGGTGGTGGTGGGCTTCTGGCCCAGC
>CAZCQM010000170.1:0-6839 GCA_964500785.1 uncultured bacterium | reverse complement strand
TAATTCGTCTCCCAGCGCAGCACCGCGGCGCCGTCTTCCAGGCCGATGTCGATCGTCTTCAGCGCCGTCGCCAGCGGCACCGAGATCATGAACGATTCGCTCATCCCCTGGGCGTAGATGTGGTCGTCGTCCTCCTCGTCGTCCTCGTGCTTGAAGAGCGTGACCAGAACCCGACACCGCTCGTAGAAGCCCAGCGGCACCGCCCAGGCCACGCTCCCCGTGTTGGGAATCTGGAGCGCGACCGGTGTCCACGTCGTTCCGTCGTCGAGCGACACGTGCACGTCCGCCTTGTCCGCGTGAAGACCCGAGGGACCTTCCCACGTGATCGTCGTCGACGACCCCGGCATCAGGTACTCACCCGCGTGCGGGTGCGTAATCGTGGGCCGGATGGTGCGGATGGTGTCCTCGCCGGCGAAGGCTCGGTTGCGCACCATGCCCTCGATCGTCACCGGCACGTACTCGCCCTGGGGCATCACCGACTGGAACGTCGCCCGGTCGAACTTCACGTTCAACTCCTCGATGCCGTCGCCGTCCGCGTCCCCGTAGCTCTCCTTACCCGGAACCACCGGGATCACGTGCTGCAGGCGCACCGTGCTCAGATCGATCTCCCGCGCGAAGAACGCCGGCGGAAGCTCAATGCGACCCATGACGTACTTGCCGTTCGACCTCAGGTTGAGTGTGCGCGGTGTCACGCGGATATCCGCGTGCAACAGACCCGTCGGCACCGACGACCCGTTCAGGATGATCAGCGACTGGCTGCCCGGGTCGGTGATGAAGACCGCACCCGTCCCGCTGGGATCGATGGCCACGAACGACGGATCGGACCCGACCTGGATCGTGTGCAGCAGATCGAACGACACCGAGAAGCTCGGAGCCGCGGCGTCGGGATCGATCGCCGACACGCCACCGGTGACCGAGATGGTGAAGACGAGCACGTCGTTGCTGTCGTCCTGGATCACGTACAACTGGGTTCCGTCCGCCGAGACCGCCACGCTGCGACCGCTCGTGCTGCCGCCCAGCGTCGCGATGACCTGGTTCTCGGAGCTGCTCCCCGGCGACACGTCGACGGCGAGGATGGTCCCGCTCTCGGTCAGGATGAACAGGAGCGTGCCGTCGGGTGTGATGGCGAGGCTCCTGGCGCTCCCGCCCGTCGGCGAGCTGGCGACCACGCCGTAGCTGACCGCATCCAGGACCAGGAATCCCGTGGTCGTCCCGACGTAGACGCGCGCGCCGTCGGCGGATATCACAACCGCCCGCGCCTGCGATCCGCTGCCGACCGTCGCCAGCACCTGGTTGTAGGTGCCGCTGGTCCCGTCGGTATCGACGACGCTGACGTTACCCGGTCCCGCGTTGGCGACCAGCAGCCGCCCGCTGTCGGGGAAGATGGCGAGATCCACCGGATTGGTCCCGACCGTGATGGTGGCGACGACGTGGTTGAAATCGGACGACGTCGACCGCACGTCGATGACGCTCACGGTTCCGGAGTTGAAGTTGGCGACGTACGCGAAGGCGCCGTCGGGGCTGATGACGATCGCCACCGGCTGGTCACCCACGGCGATTGACGGGTACGACGTCCCGCCGGCCACGTCCACGGGGATCACCGTGTCGCCGTCGGGGCTGACCGTGTAGCACAGGGCGCCGTCGGGAGTGACCGCGCAGCTCTTGGCACTCGAGCCCGTGCCGATGGTCGCGATCACGTCGTCGATGGGCGACGTGTTGGGCAACAGCACCGTGAAGGGCTTCGTGTTGGACGTATCCGGCCCGGCCGCGACGCGGATGGTCCCGGAGATCGCCGTCTGCGGAACGACCACGTTGAGTTTCGTCGTCGTGCCGGACGTCGGCGTGGCCGCCACGTTATTGAACAGCACCGTGTTGTTGGCCGGCACGGGGTCGAACGACGTCCCCGACAGCACCAGCCCGACACCCCGCAGGGCGCTGGGGGGCGAGACCGACGACAACGTGAGCGGCGGCCTCGCCTGCGTGGTGAAACTCGACGAGCCCGGATTCGACAGCGCCCCGCCGTCCGGATCCAGGATGGTGCCGTTGTAGACCACGTCGTACTGCGTCGTGTACCCGAGCGACGCCGACGGGGTCATGGACACCTTACGGTTGCCGTCGGTGAACCCGAACGTCACCGGGATCTTGGTCGCGTCCGCCGCGACCTGGATGAACAGCGTGCTCGTCGTGATCGTCGCCGGATCCACCGCCCGGCTGAACGTCGTCAGCACGGCCGTCGTCGTGCTCGTGTTGGGCGTGCCGTTGATCGGTAGCACTTCCGACAGCGAGAGCGGCAGCGTCCCCGGGTCGGCGGAGGCCGTCGCGGTCGCCGTGGCGGGCGACCCCGACACGCCTTCGGCGAAGATCTGGAACGTCTGCGTGCCGATCGCCGGGCCGAGCTGCCAGTTCACCTCGGCGAATCCACTCTCGTCGAGCGCGGCGTGGAGCTCGCTCGCCAGGCCGTCCGGCGTCACGAAGAACCCGTTGCCGGACGTCGTCTTGAACACGACGGTCAGCCCCGTCAACGTCTGGGCCCCCTCGTTGGGGACCGCCACACGAACCGGCGCGGCCAGCGTCTGGCCCGCGACTCCGTTCTGGTTGTTCCCCGACACGATGGCGAGCCCGGCCACCGGCGTGATCGACCCGTAGAAGTCGTAGACGCGGATGCTGTCGCTGAACGTGCTCGCAAAGTAGAGGCGGCTCCCGTCGGGCGTATAGCGGAACTCGGAGCGCGTGAACGACTCGAGCAGGTCGACGGTGTTGGTGATGGCCGGGGGATAGACGGCGCTGTACAGGCGGATTCCGGTCCCCCCGCTGTTGTGAACGCCGGTGTCGCCGAGCGGCGAGATCGCGACCCGCTCGCGGTACACGCCCGGGCCCGAGCCGGTCTCGATCGTATACGGAGTCGGGGACCCGAGTGTCAGGCCGTTGTCGGTCAGCGGGAAATCGTAGATGTGCCGCGTCGTTGGTGTGACAACGGTCTGAAGCGTCAACACCTGCATCCTCGACCCGTCGAAGATGAAGTCGGCCGAAACCGGGGTCTCCGCGACACCGACTCCTCCGGCGACGGGAATCTGGAACGAATCGTAGGCGGTACCGAACGTCCCCGAGGTCTCGTCCATGTCGAGGACGAGGACCTCGCTGGGGTTGTAGAGCATCGCGTACGCCACCAGTCCGCTGGGATGAAACACGATGTCCTGCACGATCCCCGGGCTGGCGGGAATGGAATCGGTCACGACCGCGGCGTTGCCATTGCTCACGCCCGCTGCGTCGATCATGTAGATCCAGCCGCCGTCGCTCAGCAGCACCCAGCGATTATCCGGACTCGTCGCGATATGCGTCGGATACGAGAACCGGCGCCCCGACGGCCCCACGATGCCGCGCAGCTTGCCCCACAGCGGGCTGCCCTGATCGACGTCGAGAATCGGGACGTAGAAGCCGAGCGCGTCGTCGGTCGAGATCGCGAACGCCGACTTGCCGTCCGCGGTGATCGCGATGTCGCTGACGCGACTGTTCAACGGCCGGACGCGGTTGATCTCCTTGTGGTAGGACGGGCTTCCCGGCCGGGTATCGATGAACGACACGGTCCCGCCGTCGTCGCCCGCGAGCACGAAATCGCCCGCCGGGCTCATGGCGATGACGTCTTCGAGGTTGCCCGAGAGGCCCGCGGGGATGACGTCCGCGAAGCGGATGGCCCCCGGGGTGGCCCCCGTAATAACCTTGAATGACAATGAGTTAGACGTTCGGGTCGGCGAGCCGTCGCCCGGCGCGACGACCGCCTGCACCGGCCCCGTCGTCGCGCCCGCGGGAACGGTGGTGACGATCTTGTTCGGGTCGTACTGGATCGCCGGCGAGTTGACGCCGTTGAAGCTCACGCTGGAGACGTCGCCGACGTCGGGCTCCCCGAACTGGACGCCGGACAGCACGACGACCGCACCTTCCTTGCCCGCGGTGGGATAGACACTTTCCAGAGTCGGTCCAAGACCGATGGTCGTCACCATCAGGCGGGGCGGGTAGCTCGACGTCGGTCCGCCCTGCAGAACGGAGAACGCGTAGAGCCCGCCGGGAGAGATCGTGATATCGACCGGGTTGTTCTTTGCCTCGATGTTCTCAACCACCGAACGGAAGGTGCTGTGGTTGACGTCGAGGTCGACGATCTTGATGGTGTCGAGCACGCGATCGGTCGCGTACAGATAGAGCCCCGCCGGTGTCGTCACCAGTCCGCGCAGCGATCCACCCGTGGCGACATCCTGCACGAGATACGGATCAGCCTCGATGTTGAGGATCGAAATGTCGCCATTGTCGTGGCTGACGTACGCGCGTTCGCCCTGGGGATCGACCGCAATCGCGTGCGGTCCGGTTCCCGTGGTGACCGTGGTGACCAGCGAGTCGTTGGCCGGATCGAAGAAGAGGATGTCCCCCGCCTCGGTGGCGACGAGCAGGCGGTCGCCCGCCGGCGTCACGGCCATCGGGCCGGCGACGGGAGCTCCGCCCGGCGACGGGAGCGCGCCGACCTGCTGCTGATAGGTGGGGCTTCCCAGCCGGATGTCCCACACCTGCACCTCGGCCTCGTCGGTAGCGACGAACGCATGGTCGCCGCTCGGGTCGGTAACGATACCGCGCGGAACGGCGCCCAGCGGGCGCGACGCCAGGACGGTATTGAAGAGGAGTCCCGTGGAAGGATCCGACATGATCTCCACCAGCTCGCCGGACGCGGCGCTGATGGCGTACACGCGCGTCCCCGACGCGGTGGTTGCGATGTCGTCGAGGCCGGACGGGTACGGGATCGGCGTCTTGGTGAGGTACCCGGACACGCTCGGATCCACGATGACCGCCTCGGCGCCGCCGGCGGTCGCCGCGTAGGCGTAGTCCCCGTCGGGCTGCAGCGCCAGCGCGCGCGGCGATGAGTCGAGAATGGTCTCGCCCGATTCGTACCCGCGCGCCACTTCGCTCGCGGTCAGAACCGTGAAGGTCAGGGTATTGCTGACGGACAGATCGGCGTTGGTCACCGTAACCGCGTCGGTCACCGCGCCCGACGGGACCGTCACGACGATCCGGTTCGGCGCGATCGACGAAATCGTCGCGTCCACGGCGCCGAACGTCACCGTCGGCGGCCCCGGGAGAACCTTGAAGCCGTGCCCGTTGATCACTACCGTGCTTCCCACGACGCCCTTGCTGGGCACCAGGCTGGTGATGGCGAGCGGCGGCTCGGGCTCGGTGGTGATCGAGTACGAATAGTCGCTCGCGAGGTGATTACCGAAGCGGTCGGTCAGGTCGGTGTCGAGCGTCAGCGTGTAGGACTTCGCGAACTCCAGCGGGGGCGACGGCGTGAAGACGATCACGGAGTCGTCGCGAATGACGGCGATGTTTCCGCCCTTACCGGCCATCGTGACGTCGTCGCGGAAGGAGAACGACGGCGTGATGGTGGCGATGTCGACGGGCTCCGAGAACTCGACGACGTACGCGCCGTCGATGGGCACGTCGACGGCTCCGCCGGACGGCGTCGCCTTGACGACGGTGGGCCCATCGGTGTCGATGTTGGTAATAATGGTCACATCCGCCGACGGCGACGCCACGCCGACGGCGACGGACGTCTTGGCCGCGGGATCGTCGGAATTCGACTCCGCGGCGTCGTACCATTCCGGATTGAAGTTGGTCACCGCGATGGCGTCGACGAGGGCGTTGATGTTGCCCGGCTCGATATAGTTGATGGGGCTGGTGCCGTCGAGGGCGTGGATGGCAACGAAGTAGCTGCCGGCGGGCAATCCGGCGAACGTAAACGTGCCGTCGGGAAGCGTGTACTCGCACCCCGACGTGTCGCCGGCCGCGCTGACCAAAAACACGATCGCGCCCGGGACCGGACTGCTGGTCTGGCCGTCGAGGACGGTGCCCGTGATGCGGTTGGACTCCGCCAGCGTGAGCGAATCGCCGTAGGCCTTGAAGTAGAGCAGCTCGTCGTCGCTCTCCAGCGACCGCGCGGCGAGGCCTCCCGGCAGCACGTAGTGCATGGTCGCCGACTTGATGGCCGAATGCGACAGACCGAGCATGTGACCGACTTCGTGCGTCGCCACGCTCTGGATGTCGGTGCCCACGATCCCGCTGGTCTTGAACGTCTTGGTGGGATTGAAGATCATGTCGGCGTCGAAGATCTCGCCCTTGCGATACACGCGGCCCGCGATCACGGTGTCCGCTTCGAAGCTCGTCGAGAGGCCCACGGCGAGCACCAACGACGAAATCGGATAGGTGTTGTCGGTGAACGTCACCAGGTTGACGCGATCGAGGCCGTCCGCGACGGCCTGCGGCGTCGTCCCGCCGTAAACGACATTGAGCTCGGTGTTGGGGATCGAGGTCCACGCGCCGACCGCGGCCTGGATGGCGGCGAAATCGCTGCCGTCGGTGATATTCGGCGCACCGGTACTGTTGATCACGTAGGTGATCGTCGAGTCTTCCGTACCCCAGTACTCGATGTGCCGCGCGCCGATGGCATCGTCGATGCACCCGTCGCCGTTGCGGTCGAAGCCCGAGGCGTCCACCGTCGGGCATACATCGACCGAGTCGGGGACGCCGTCACCGTCTGCATCGTCCGGGATGAAGCCCCGGGCGGAGAAAGCGCTGAAACCCAGCACCAGCAGCACTACCAGCAGTTTCAATGACGTCGTCTTCATGGCGAGTCCTCTCGCGAGGGTCATCGTCGCCCCCGCGTCTTTTTTTTCTCGTTGCCCTTGCCGTCGCGCTCCTCTACTTCAGGAGCATCATCTTCCTTGTCTGCGTAAATCTCCCGGCGACGAGCTTGTAGAAGTACATCCCGCTCGCCACGGGAGCGCCGCGGTCGTTGCGGCCGT
>CAZCQM010000169.1:0-6897 GCA_964500785.1 uncultured bacterium | reverse complement strand
GGCCCATCACGGCCACGTATTCGTTGCGGCCGATGTCCAGCGACACCCCCCGCAGGGCGTGCACCTCGTCCGCACCCATGACGTAGGTCTTGACGACATCCTTCAGAGACAGCGTGGCTTCGGTCGACGTCCGCATCATGGCCGCATCCTAGACTCCCGCCGGTTTCTCGTCGGTCTTCTTGCCTTCGTTGTCGATCGTCACCGCGGAGCCGTTGACGAGATCCTTGGAGATGGCGCGGTAGCTTCCGGTGACGATCTCGTCACCCTCGTTCAACCCTTCGAGGATCTCGATGTACTCGTCGCTCTGGATTCCGGTCTTGACCTGTTTCGCGACCGCCTTCCCGTCCTCGATGCAGAACACCACCTCGACGAATCCATCCTTGTCCGCCTTGTAGCGGGCTTCCGCATCCTTGCGGTCCTCGCCCTGCATGGTCAACTGATCGACGGTCCGAACCGCCACGCTCTGGATGGGCACACTCAGCGCATTCTCGTTGGTCTTGGTGAAGACGTCCGCGCTCGCTGTCATCCCCGGACGCAGGGTCTCGGGCGGGTCGGTGATGCCGATCTTGATCTCGAACTCGGTCTTCTGGTCGGTCGATCCCGTCGCCGACACATTGGCACTGTTGGCGATCTCGCTGACGACACCTTTGAGCGTCTGATCCAGCAGCGCGTCGACCTCGATCTCGGCCTCCTGCCCGATGGCCACGGACACGATGTCGTTCTCGTCGACGTTGACCTGCGCTTCCATCTCGGAGAGATCCGAGATGACCAGGATCACGTCGGGCTGGAACTGAGACCCGATTGCGATCTCGCCCTCCTCCTTGTTGAGATCACTGATCGTCCCCGCCATCGGGGCGTAGATCGTGGTCTTGGACAGGTCGTCGCGGGCCTGCTTGAGCGCGGCTTTCGCCTGTTCCACGACGTCGAGCGCCGACCGGTAACGCGCCACCTCGACCTGGTAAGCTGCTTCCAGCGCCTCGTACGACGACTGCGCCTCCAGATTGAGCGACAGGAGCTCCTTGGACCGCTGGTACTCCTTCTCGGCCTTGTTCATGTTCTGCTTCACCAGCGTGGCGTTCGCATCCGCCGAGCGGACGTTCGCCTCGGCGCTCTCGACCGCGGCGAGATAGCGCGCCCGGTCCAGCTCGACCAGCAGCGTGCCCTTCTCCACCCACTGTCCCTCGACGACGGGGAGCTTCGTGATCTTCGCGCTCACGTCGGCGCTGATCTTGACCTGGGTCCTGGGCTGGATCTTCCCCGTGGCATTGACCTTCTGGACGATCTTGCGTCGATCGACCCTGGCCGTCTGCACCGACTGGGTTTTGTCACCGTGCCCGCGGAGTGCCACACCGCCGGTGACGGCGCCCACCAGCACCACGATCCCGGCACCGATCAGCAGGCGTTTTCTCTTCATCGTGCACCCGCCTCCATTTGCTTTGTGGTGAACATCTTACACCGGATTGGACGTCAGGAGGAAACTACGGGAAAAGTCACCCGCAGGTTGCATCCGCTCCCCCGGCCACCCGTGGTGGGCGGACCCGTCAGGGGTCCAGGCGCAGCAGATAGAGAAGCCCCAGGCCGGTGAGATAGACAAACCCCAGCGCCCAGAGGACATCGCTCAGGAAGTGGGCCCCCTGGATCATCCGCGCCAGGCCGACCAGCGACCCGTATCCCAGGCCGAGCGCCATGAACGCCGCCGCTCCGGCGGCCGACCGCCGGCGCAGGAGGAAGTACGGGGTGAGGAGATAGAACCCGGTTGCGGCGTGGCCCGATGGGAAGGAGCCCCCGTTCTCTTTCGGGCCCTTGACCCACGGCTCGACGTACCCGCGGTCCCCGCCGAACTGAACGAGGTCACGGGGTCGCGGGCGCCCCCAGTGATCTTTGAATACCGTATTGACGATCAGGCCGGGCCCCACCGCCATGACCAGCACGAGGTAGAGGGCCGCCCGCCGGTGCGGCCGGACTCTCGGGGCGCGGAACGAGGCGGCGAAGACACCCAGTGCGGTCACGGACAGCACCCATGCCGGGAGCGGCCCGTAATGCTTGCAGAAGGCCCACGGCTGGCGGCTGCCTTCCTGCCAGGCGGGCGTGTGCAGCCGTTCCGCCACGGCCACGTCGAGACCGGTCGCCCAGAACGGGGCGGTCAGCCCGACCAGAAGCGCAATCGGCACGAGCCAGTCGAGCACTATGCGACGGCGCCGCCTCGTTCCGGCGGCCCGCCGCGCATCGGCGCCGCCCGCCACCGTCATATGAACTTGAGCGCCATTTTCGCGCGCTTGATGTAGAGCTCCAGCTCGTCGATCCGGTCGCGCAGCGTGGCGGCTTCGTCGACACCTTTGACACCCCGGATCAGGTAGTCCAGGGTTTCCTGTGCGCCTCGGAGCGCCTTCAATGCATCATCGCGCTGATCGTCGGTCAGACCCATGTCCGTGCCTCCCGGGAATGTACCCGCCTTGCATTCTCACCCTAAGCCCGCGTCACCGAAGCCGTCAACATCACCCCGGGCACGTGCGGCGGCAGATCATTGGAGCGATATTTGCACGTTCGATCAGGGCCAGTCCTGAAAGCGGTCGAGGTGGTGAGCTCCGAAACGGAGCCCGGCGTACAACGCCGGAGAAAGTCGGCCAGATGGATCTGAACCCCAACCAGTATGAATCCGCGCTGAGATTCCTGAAGAGCGCGAACGACGCCATGTCGCAAGTGCTCTCCTCCTGCAAACGACGCGAAGAGGCATCGCGCATCCGCCGTCGCATCGAAGAGGTGGAAGCGTTCCTCAAGAAGGTCAAGCAGGAGCTGAGAATCGGCTGAGTCTCCGTCCAGCCGGGGCCCGCTCCCCCCACCTACTCCGGGCCGTCGCGATCGCGGCGCCGCTTCTTGAGCGATCCCAGCATCGCCGTCAGCAGCGCGAGGACGATCTCGTCGGCGAATGGAATCACATCCGGGATCAAGACGTCGGCCACGAACAGGAACGCGGTCAGGATGAACAGCTTCGGAAACCGGAGCCGCGATGCGTACTCGATAATGCGGTTACGGATGGTGCCCCCTCCTCTCCTGAGACAGGCCCGCCGGCAATCCAGGGTGGGGCCATTCCATCGCTCTGGGAGCCCCCCCGGTCCATAGATTCGACCGCCCGAGAATGCGCTCGACAGCCCCCTCGGACCAGAGATATATTTGCATACGGAACACGGGCTTGACTCCGCGGACTCATGGACCCCGGATCTGCCGGTGACCGATGACTTACTATGACAAATGGATCAACATGGACGGTTGTTGCCGCTACGGGTAGTTATATCCCTGAACGACTGATCGAAAACTCCGCCTTCCTCGAGAATAAGTTCTATCAGCCAAATGGGACGCCCTTCGAGCGGAGCAACCGCGAGACGATCAACAAGTTCGAATCGATCACGGGCATCAACGCCCGCCGTTACGTCACCGACGACCTGCAGACCTCCGACATCGCCACGATCGCCGCGAAGGACGCTCTCGAATCCTCGAACATAGACGGGGAAAGCCTCGACTACATTATCGTCGCCCATAACTTCGGCGACGTTCCCGCGGGCTCCCGGCGCTCGGAAATGGTGCCGACACTGGCCGCCCGCGTAAAGCATCACCTGGGAATCAAGAACCCGGACACCGTTGCGTACGACCTGCCATTCGGCTGCGCCGGCTGGCTGCAGGCCGTGATTCATGCCAACTATTTCATCCGATCCGGCGACGCGCACCGTGCCCTGGTCATCGGAGCGGAGACGCTGTCACGCGTCACCGATCCTCACGATCGCGACACCATGCTCTACGCGGACGGAGCCGGCGCCTGTGTCCTCGAGGGGGTAACGTCCGACACGCCCGTCGGTATCATGGCACACCGCACGCGGTCGGACACGCACGACCATCTGGGCCTCCTGCGCATGGGCCCGTCGTATGCCCCCAACGCCGACGGACTGGACATCTATCTTAAGATGCAGGGACACAGGCTCTACGAGTATGCGCTTCGCTTCGTCCCCCGGGTCGTGAAGGAATGCGTCCTGAAGGCAGGGCTGACCCTGCGCGACGTCTCGAAGGTACTGATCCACCAGGCCAACGCTCGAATGGACGAGGCGATTCTCGATCGGGTCTACAAGCTGTTCGGAACCGACCCCGTGCCCGACCTGGTCATGCCCATGACCATTTCCTGGCTCGGTAACAGCTCCGTTGCCACGCTTCCCACCCTGCTCGACCTGCTGCTCAAGCTGAAACTGAAGCAACATCAGCTGCTTTCCGGGCAGGCCATCGTCCTGGTGTCGGTCGGCGCCGGGATGAACATCAACGCGGTCGTCTACCGCATTCCCTGACCGCCTTCTCTCCTGCAGGCCAAAGGTCACCATCCTGCGGCACGGAACGCCCCGGCGAGTCCGGCTCCGCACCGGCGAGGAGCATTGCCGTACTCGGACGTTGATTGCATCCTTCCCCGCCGCGCCGCAATCTGAAAGGCCTGCCCTCCCCGTCCTGGCGCCTGACCCGCCCGGTGGCCACGGGCGGCCACGACCATGCGCCATACGTTTCCACCTCGAGCCCGCGTGATCCCGCCTGTACCGCTGGCCACCGCGCTTGGCATGCGCCATGCGGCGTGAGCAACGTTTTACGA
Source organism: uncultured bacterium (assembly GCA_964500785.1). Taxonomy (GTDB): domain Bacteria; phylum Krumholzibacteriota; class Krumholzibacteriia; order WVZY01; family JAKEHA01; genus JAKEHA01. The sequence goes on along the minus strand of CAZCQM010000169.1, from coordinate 2,276 downwards.
AGAGCACATCGACGCCTCATCGCCGGTGGATCTCGATCCGCCGGCGCTGGCGTCTATATGAATCGGCTCCGCGACAGTCCTTGCCCGACAGGGGGATCGCACGATGAGCGTCAATGAACAGATGATTCGTAACGTTGTGAGCGCCGTGGCATTTCCGGTGCTGTTCCAGGGTGCGCTCATGTCATTCGCATGGGGATCCGGAGATCCGACCTGGCTGTTGATTGCCAAGCGGTTGTTCCTCCTGCTCCCGGCTTGCGCCGTCCTGGTGGCCTGCTGGGCGACCGTCGTATCGGTAGTTTCCGTCCCGGTTCGCAGCGCCCGCCAGGAGTTCATCACGGCGCTGTTCGTCACCTGGTGGGATCTCGGCAAGGCCGTGCTGTCCTTCTGGGGTGGCATCTTCCGCTTCGCCGTCGAGGTATTGCTGGGGCTGTTCGCGATCGCGCGCGTCACCGCATTCGCCGTATGGGCGCTCATTCATGACGTCGTGATGCTGCCGTTCGCGCTGCTGCGTCACCTGGCCGGCAACGTGGTTCGTTCGCCGATCCCGTGGATCGCCGTGACACTCACGCTGGTCTGGTGCACGATCGAGACCACGATCTTCACCTATGTGATGTCGCCGGTGGTCATCGACACGTTCTCGAATATCACCGGGCAGACGATGACCGAGAACTTCGTACGGATTCCGCTGTTCCTGTTCCTGTTCTTCGTGGTTCTGGGCAGCTACGCCGTGCTGTCGACATTCGTCGACGCGATCAAGAGCAAGAGCTTCCAACAAATCGCCGGGATCCTGGTCATCGAATGCGTGGTCATATTCGTCGAGGTGATGTTCCTCTACCGCGAGTTCGTCGACTCACTGGTTCCCTGGTTTGCGCAGTACTCGTCCGATTTCGACCTCGGAATACTGGGCACCATATCGATCGCATGCTTCGCCTGGTTCGGCGTGCGCAGTCTCTCGTGGTTCCTGTTCGCGGCCCATGGCACACCGACCATCATGGCCGTCATCCAGGGCCGCGGCGTCAAGTCGGCCGAGATGGTGGCCTCGCCCCGCGGTCGTCTCTTCGAGATGAGCGAAGCCTACTGGGCGCGAACCCACCGGGAAGCGGCCTGGATGCGCCAGCGTGGCGAGTCTCTCCTGACCGCCCTGATGCTGCCGCCGCTCCAGGTCGTCGCGGGAGCGATCAACTTCTGTACGCTCTGTCTGCTGACCCGACACCTGTTCTCGCTGCCGTTCGAGAACCTCGAAGCGATCCAGTACTCCGAGAAGCTGGTCCGGGACTTCAAGAAGCGCTCCGGCTTTCACGCTCCGGCAGCCGGTTCCGCCCCGAGTCCGCGACGGATCGAGCCCCAGATGGAGCGCGAGTCCATCACGCTGACGGCGGGCGACTGATGAACGCGCGCCGCACGTCGCACCCGGCACACAGGAGGAATCACGTGATGCGAAACCGTGGCTTTGCTGCAGTCATAACTCTTCTGCTCGGCGCCATGCCCCTTACCGGGTGCGATACCGCCGGCAGCGTCGAGGCCGAGCCCCGGCAGTCGCTGTTCATCGGCGTCGACGTGAGCGGCTCGTTCATGAACAGCGGCTATTTCAATGACTCGCTCGAGTTTTTGGCCTACTACATCTACGGTCACCTCAACGGCGTCGGTGGGATGGAGCGACCCAACGCGCTGTTCGTGAGCTCGATTGGCGGGGCGACCGAGGGGGAGCCCAAGACGTTCTTCCCCATCCAGACCTTCGAGAACAAGTCGGTGGAGGAGATCCATGCCACACTCCAGCAGATGTTCCCGAAGGAGAATCCCAATCCGTTCACGGACTACAATGCGTTCTTCGAGCAGGTCGCCTACACGGTGCGCAGCAAGAACCTGGTCCTGCGCCCCATCACCATCGTGATGGTAAGCGACGGCGTCCCGGACGTGTCCCGTGGCGGAAAGACGGACTACGATTCCATCGTTCTCAACCCTCTGGAACGCCTGGCGCGGAGCGTGACGGTGCGTCTGCTCTACACCAACGCTGTGGTCGGCAAGAACTGGCAGACGGAAGTCAGCCGGCGGCGGGTCAAGGTCTGGACGCAGGACGCCGACGTCATGCGCTCCTGGGATGACCCCAAGATCATGGTGGCGAATACGCCCTTCGAGGAGCAGCCGCACTTCTTTGACTGGGTCGAAGACAACGTCGACTTCGGCGTGCGGTCACACCGGGTGCACTAGATCAGAATCGACCTCTATTTCGAAGCGTCCGGTGGCCCGGGCATCAATCCCAGCTGCGATAGAAAGGC
>CAZCQM010000168.1:0-6976 GCA_964500785.1 uncultured bacterium | reverse complement strand
TTCACGTACGCCGAGTGGACCTTCTCCACCGAGGCGAGGATCGCGTCCCTGTTGTCGGTTCCGGCAATCGCGACAAGATCGTCAACGGACTTCGCGAGTGACGCCACGGCGGTGGCGAATGCCTCCTGCCGGTCCGCCACGCGCTTCGGCAGCGTCGACGCCTCGAGCGCTGGAATCCGCTCCTTCATCGCCTGCGCCTGCACGCGGATCTGGGCGAGGTCGTAGGCGGGCGCGTAGTAGTGGTAGAGCGTGTAGAGCTCCCGGTGGAATGCGTCGAGCTCGGGGACGATGGGACGAATCGTACGCACCAGCCCCTCGAAGGCGGAGTGGAACGCCTCGGTCTGCTTCAGCATGGCGTCTTCGTCGTTGGCGTCGGCCGCCGTGTGCAGGCCCGCGAGGGCTCCCTTCAGCGTCACTTTGCCCGCGTCCCACCGGGCCTGTTTGTCGCGCAGGATCCCGGGCAGAGCGGCCGCATCGAGCTTCGCGGTGAGCTCGTCCGCCTGGGGCAGGAGTTCCTTGATCAACTCGTAGTTCTTCTCGGGGTACGCCTCATGCCAGAGCGTATAGACGACGTCGTGGAGCTCGTCGAGCTCGGGCACCTTCGCCGTTGTCTCTTCCTTCGAGATCTCGGTGGCCGGTGCGGTGGTCTCGTCCGGGGCCTGGGCGCTGGTGTCGATCCCGCACGTCACCAGCGCGGCCGCCACCATCGTCATGACCAGGAGGGTGCGCTTCGTCATGATCGGATTCCTTCGGGGTTGAACGTGTGCGGCCCTGTCATTCTAGACGGGCGGGCATGGCGCCTTCAAGGGGTTGGTGGGTCGTGGCCCCGCGGGGACGGATGGCTCCGCAGGGCGGAAGCTGGTATACTAACCCGCGTCAGGCACCCTTCCTGAAAAACCACGGAGGAAGCGCTATGAGACGTTTTATTCCGCTGGTAGTCATTGTGTCTCTTCTTCTCGCGGCCGCATCCGCACCGGCGCTCACGCCGGCTTACTTCCAGAGCCAACGCTTCGGCGGCACGGGCAGCGACTATGGCTACTTCGTAACAACGAGCGACAGCGGTTACGTCTACGTGACCGGGTCCTTCCAGGGGACCGTCGACTTCGGCGGCGGCAACCTGGTGAGCGCCGGTAACGACGACATCTTCCTCGCCAAGTACGATGCCGGCGGCTCCCTCGTCTGGGCCAAACGCTTCGGGAGCACCGGATTCGACCAGGGGCATGCGGTGGGAGTGGACTGCGCGGGGAATGTCTATCTGCTGGGCTCCTTTCAAGGGTCCGTCTATTTCGAGAACGTCAATCCCCTCGTCAGCGCGGGCTCCTACGACATCGTGCTCGCGAAGTACCGTGCCGGAGGTGGGCACCTGTGGAGCAAACGCTTCGGAGGTACCGCCGTGGACCAGGGCGCATCGATGGACGTGACCTGCGCGGGTAATATCGTCATCACCGGCAGCTTCCAGAATACCATCGACTTCGGTGGCGGCGCGCTCTCCAGTGCCGCCAGTGACGACGTCTATCTCGCCAAATTCGATGCCAACGGCATACACACATGGAGCGAGCGTTTCGGCGGCGCCGGGTCAGACGTCGGGTCGTGCGTCGTCACCGATGGGTCGGGCAACGTGCTCGTGACGGGAAACTTCGGCGGCACGGTCGACTTCGGCGGTGGCGGTCTCGTGAGTGCGGGCGGCAATGACGTCTTTCTCGCCAAATGCGATGCCAACGGAACGCACGTGTGGAGTCAGCGTTTCGGGAGTACGAGCTCGGATGTCGGCCTCGGCGTCGCGGTCGACGGGTCCGGTAACGTCTCCGCCACCGGCTACTTCTCTTTGACGGTGGACTTCGGCGGTGGCGCCCTGGTGAGTGCGGGTAGCTGGGACGGGTTCGTGGCGCGATACGACCCCGCCGGCTCGCACCTGTGGAGCCGGCGCCTCGGCGGCCCCAGCACGGATCTCGCCCGCTCCATCGCCTCCGACGCCGCGGACAACGTCGTGGTGACGGGGTACTTCCAGGACACGGTTGATTTCGGGGGCGAGAGTCGTTCCAGCGCCGGCGGTTCCGACATCTTTGCAGTCAAGTACGGCGCGGACGGCTCGTACGTATGGAGCCAGGGATTCGGCGGCCCTTACGCCGACAACGGCCGTTGGGTCTACGTCGATGCGCTGGGCAACGTGTACCTGACGGGAACATTCACGGGGACGGCGGACCTCGGGGGCGGCGACCTGACGAGCGCCGGTGGTATCGACATCTTCGTCGCGCGCTACAGCTCCGGCCCCGCGGAACCCCGCATTACGTCCATCACCGACATCGGCAACGACCAGGGGCGCAATCTGCTGCTCGAGTTCAATCGCTCGGGCCATGATGACCCGCGGTCGATGTTCAATGTCACATCGTACGAAGCCTACCGCAGAATCGACCCGCCTCCCGCGGGCGCTGCGATCCGCGAGCCGGCCGGCCTGTCGCCGCGACAGCTCGCCATCCTCGGCTGGACGCAGGTCGACTCCGTCGCCGCGCACGGAGAAGCGGGATACAGCATGGTGGTGCCCACCATCGGAGACTCCACCGTGGCGCAGGGGCAGTACTACTCGGTGTACTTCGTGCGCGCGGCAACGAGCAGCCCCTACACGTTCTTCGATTCGGAACCAGACAGCGGGTATTCGCTCGACAACCTCGCACCCGGCGTGCCCACGAACTTCGTCTACAACGCGGGCCAGCTCTCGTGGGATGCATCACCGGCGGAGGACTTCGACTACTTCACCGTTTATGGTTCCAACATGGAGTCATTCGAACCGGCCACGCTGATCAACTACACGACCGGGTCGAGCATGGATGTGACAGCGTCGCCGTACGCGTACTACTACCTCACGGCGACCGACTTCTCAGGCAACGAAGGAGAACCGGCGACCGTCAGCACGTTCACCGGCGCGGGCGATACCCCGGCCTCGTATGTCCTCTCGGTGTCCAACTACCCCAATCCGTTCAACCCGACGACCACGGTGCGCTACACAGTGCCGTCGCGGGGACCGGTGACGGTGGCGATCTACGACGCGCGGGGGGCGCGGGTGGCGACACTGGTGGACCACGAAGAGCGCGACGCGGGGGCCTACCGCGACGACTGGAACGGCCGGATGGACTCGGGAACCGTCGCGGCGTCGGGGATCTACTTCGCGCGCATCGAGCACCTCGGTGCGGTGCGCACGAAGAAGATGACGCTGTTGAAATAGACCGGATCGACGGGAAGAAAAAAGACGGCGCAGATTCGCTCGGCGCCGACCGCGAGGCGCGGGCGGGGGGCGTATGACTCATGCGTCCACCCGCGCCTCGTTGGTCAGTGTCGCCCATGGGGGGGGCAGGTCGTCAATGATACACGTGTATCATTTTCCAAGGATGCACTTCGCCCCATTCGATGTTGCGAAAGGCCGCCCGACGCGGTGGCCGCGACCCCCTCTCGGCAGCTAGCGTGCGGCGGCGATCAACTGTCCCAGTGCGATGCCGCCGTCGTTGGGCGGGACGCGCTGGTGCCAGTACGGTGTCAGCCCCTCGGCGGTAAGGCGGGCGATCGTCCGTTCCGAAAGCGCGCGGTTTTGAAAGCACCCGCCCGTGAGACAGACGCGCGGGATCCCTTCGCGCTTCGCGACCGCCACGATCATCTCCGCCAGGGTGTCGTGGAAGCGGCGCGAGATGCGCGCGATCGGCACGCCCGCATCGCAGTCGATCGCGAGGGCACGGAGCATGGGCTCCCAATCGACGGCCTCGCCGTCGAACGTAAAGGGATAGACCGCATCGCCCGGTTCGTCCTCGATCGCGAATTCCAGTTCCATCGGGGCCTGGCCCTCGAACGACACGCGCCGCCGCACACCCACCAGCGCCGCCACGGCGTCGAACAATCGCCCCGCGCTCGAGGTCCTCACGACGCCCGTTCCGGTCGAGAGCATCTGGCGCAGCAGTGCGAGGTCGGCGCTCGTGAAGTCCAGCCGCGCGCCAATGTCCCCGCGCTCGAACACCGCGTCGCCGTCCATCTCGTAGAGCAGCCCGAGCGCACTCCGGCGCGGCTCGCGCGCGACCCCGTCGCCGCCGGGGAGCGGGAACGTCCGCAGGTGCGCCACGCGCTTGTAGCCCTCGTTGCCCACGCGCAAAAACTCGCCGCCCCAGATGGTCCGGTCGGGACCGTAGCCGGTGCCGTCCCAGCTCACGCCCAGCACCTCGCCGTCGAGCGCGTTGTCGGCCATGCACGCGAGCACGTGCGCGTAGTGGTGCTGCACGCCGATCCGGGGCACGCCCAGGGTCTCGGCGAGCTGCGTCGAGGCGTAGTCGGGATGGAGATCGTGCGCGACTCGATCGGGCGAAAGCCCGTAGAGCGCGGGTAGCCGTTCCACCGTTTCGCGAAACCCCGCCAGCGCCTGCGGCGTGTCGAGGTCGCCGAGGTGGTGGCTCAGCATCAGGTGCCGCCCCACGGAGAAGCCGATGGTGTTCTTGAGGTGCGCGCCGACGGCGAGAATCGTCGCGTCCGTGTCGACCGCCGCGAGCGGCAGCGGCGCGTAGCCGCGCGCGCGGCGCAGGAGCATCGGCCGCCCCGCGATCGTGCGCGCGATCGAGTCGTCCGCGTAGCGGACGATGCGGCGGTTATGCACCAGGAAGACGTCGGCGATTCCGGCCAGGCGATCGAGGGCCTCGCGCTCGTCGGTGGCGATGGGCTCGTCGGTCACGTTGCCGCTGGTGGCGACCACCGGGAAACCGAGGTCGCGCAGCAGCAGGTGGTGCAGGGGCGAATACGGCAGCACGACGCCGAGGGTCGGATTGCCGGGCGCCACTGACGGGGCGACGGCGTCACCACGCCGGCGCATCAGCACGATCGGTGCTTCCGGCGAGGACAGGAGCGCGGCCTCCACGGCATCGACATGGCACATGGCCCGCGCCGCATCCAGATCCGGTGCCATCAGCGCGAGGGGTTTCTCTTCCCGGCGCTTGCGGCGGCGCAGCTCGCGCACGGCTGCGTCGTTTCGCGCGTCGCACATCAGGTGAAATCCGCCGATGCCCTTCACCGCCGCGATGCGCCCGGCGCGAATCGCATCCGCCGTTGTGTGCAGCGCGTCGGCGCGCGTCGCAACAAGCGCGCCGTCCGGGTCCCACAGCTCCAGGTGGGGCCCGCACACCGGACACGCGTTGGGTTGCGCGTGGAAGCGCCGGTCGGCGGGGTCATCGTACTCGGCCCGGCACGCCGGGCACATCTCGAACGCCGCCATCGTGGTCCGCGCGCGGTCGTACGGGAGCGATTCGATGATGGTGAAGCGCGGTCCGCAATGCGTGCAGTTGGTGAACGGGTAGCCGTGGCGGCGATCGGCGGGGTCGAGGATTTCGCGCAGGCAGTCGGGGCACGTCGCGATGTCGGGGAGGACGAACGTCGTGGCCGTCCCCGCCGTGTCCGATGCGCGCACCTCGAACGTGGTCGCGCCGGCGGGGTCGAGCCAGCGCGGCTCCATCCCCTCGATGATGGCCCGCGGCGGCCTGGCCGCGATCAACTCCGGAACGAAGCGCTCCACATCGGCGGCCGGTCCCTCGACGTCGATCTCGACGCCGGCCGCGGTGTTCGCGACCCACCCCGCGAGCCCCAGGGCGGTGGCCACGCGGTATACCGTGGGGCGGAAGCCCACCCCCTGGACCGCGCCGCGCACGTATAGATGAAGCCGCCGGGTCTGCATGGCCCTTCCAGTCTAGACTACTATACACCGCCGGAGGGCGTTGAAACTGTTTACGTTCCGGTCTCCGAGCGCCGCTTCGGGCCCCGGACGGCCGGGACCTGCGCAGAATTCCACCTTGACGATTGGAGAATCGGAGCCTAAAGTCCGTTATCATCGTTCACTTTCCTGCAGGCCGGGACGGCGGTTCCGTCGGCGCGCATGGGTCAGTCTGACGGTTCTCGCCTCCCTCTTTGAGGAGGGTCGCCATGTCCGATCAGGCACGTACCGTGTGGCAGGAAATGCAGAGCAAAGGATACACCCGGCGCGACTTCGTGAAGCTCTGCAGTCTCCTCGCCGCCTCCCTCGGTCTCTCGTCCACCTGCATCCCTGAAATCGTCCACGCACTCGAGAGCAAGCCGCGCCCGCCGGTGTTGTGGTTCCATTTCCAGGAATGCACGTGTTGCAGTGAATCGTTCCTCCGCTCGGCGCATCCCATCGTGGCGGACATCCTCCTCGACCGCATCTCTCTCGACTACACCGAGACGCTGCAGGCGGCAGCCGGTGAACAGGCCGAGGAAGCGATGCGAGCCACCATGAAGAAATACCCGGGCCAGTACCTCATGATGGTCGAAGGGTCGGTGCCGACGGCCGACGGCGGCGTCTACTGCTGCATCGCCGGACGGACGGCGCTCGACATCGTCCGCGAAGCGGCGGCGGGTGCGCGCGCCATGATCGCGTGGGGCAGCTGCGCCTGCAACGGGTGCATCCAGGCGGCGAAGCCCAACCCGACCTCCGCGACGCCGTTGCACAAGGTGGTGTCGGGCAAGCCGCTCATCAAGGTGCCCGGCTGCCCGCCGATCGGCGACGTCATGGCGGGGGTCGTGACGTACCTGCTCGCCTTCGATCGCCTCCCGGAGCTCGACAACATCGGTCGCCCGAAGGCGTTCTACTCGCGTCGCGTGCACGACACCTGCTACCGCCGCGCCAACTACGACGCGGGGTTGTTCGTGGAGAGCTGGGACGACGGCGGCGCGCGCAAGGGTTACTGCCTCTACAAGATGGGATGCCGCGGTCCCATGACGTACAACGCGTGCAGTGTGACCCGCTGGAATGACGGCACCAGCTATCCCATCCAGTCCGGTCACGGGTGCATCGGCTGCAGCGAGGCGAACTTCTGGGACAATGGCCCGTTCTACCAGCACCTGGCGGGCTTCCCCGGCTTCGGCATCGAGTCGACGGCCGACAAGATCGGCCTGGTGGCGACCGGTGTGACGGCGGCTGGCATTGCCGCACACGCGGTGG
>CAZCQM010000167.1:0-6997 GCA_964500785.1 uncultured bacterium | reverse complement strand
GTGCCCGGATCCACGTTCAGGTAGGGATCGAATTTCTGGATGGCGACACGAAGGCCGCGCTGCTTGAGAAGGAGACCGATGGATGCCGCTGCGATACCTTTTCCGAGGGATGAGACCACGCCACCGGTGATGAAAATGTATTTCATGCTTCCCTTGCCCCCTTCTCGGCTGGTGTTGAGTCGACTCATCCCCGCGGTCAGTCTAGGGAGGCCACCATCAACCTTTCAACGTTTTTTATATCCGCCGGTACATCGACGCCTACCGTCGCGCGTTTCGTCTCCAGAACCGCGATGCGCATGCCGTTCTCGAGGGCGCGCAGCTGCTCCAGCCGCTCGGCGATCTCCAGCTGGCTCCGCGACAGTCCCGAAAAACGCAGCAGCGCCGCGCGGCGGAACGCATAGACGCCCACGTGGCGATACGCGGTGCCGGTCGCGAGCCCACCGTCGGGAATGGGCGCGCGGGAGAAATACAGCGCGCGGCCCCGGCGATCCGCGATCACCTTGACGACGTTGGGGTTCCGGAACTCCTCGACGGTATGGATACGGTGGCAGGCGGTGGCGATGTCGAGCTCGGGATCGCGGGCGAGCGCCGCCACCATGCGCTCCACCAGGCGCGGATCGAACACCGGCTCGTCTCCCTGCAGATTGACGACGATATCCACGCGCAGCCGGCGCGCCACTTCCGCGACGCGGTCGGTGCCGGTGACGTGGTCGCCACGCGTCATGATGATGTCGCCCCCGAAGAACTTCACCGCCTCCGCGATGCGGACGTCGTCGGTGGCCACGAGCAGGCGTGTCACCCCGCGCACGCGCTGCGCTGCCCGGTAGACCCACTCGATGAGGGGTTTACCCGCGATCGGCGCGAGGGGCTTTCCTGGAAAGCGAGTCGACCCGAAACGAGCCGGGAGGACGATCGCAAAGGTTGGGGATGAAGATACGGGGGCCGCGCGGCCCGCGCGGGTCGTCCGCGAAGCTTTAGTTCGCTTCGACGACGCTGACGCGCTTGCGGTTCTTGCCGAAGGTTTCGAACTTGACCGTGCCCGTGACTTTGGCAAAGAGCGTGTCGTCCTTTCCTCGGCCCACGTTCTGACCGGGATGGATCCGGGTTCCGCGCTGACGCACGATGATCGATCCGGCTGTAATGAACTCACCGGAGAAACGCTTGACGCCCAGCCGCTGCCCGTGGCTGTCGCGCCCGTTCTTGGAACTGCCTACACCTTTTTTGTGAGCCATGGCTGTGCTGCTCCTCTTCCCGTCCCGTCAGGCACCGAAATCCGCGAGGCGAATCTCGGTGAACCACTGCCGGTGGCCGTTGCGACGACGGTACCCTTTCCGGCGTTTCTTCTTGAACACGATGATCTTGTCGCCGCGGCCGTGGCGAACCACCTCGGCGCGAACGGTCTTCCCGTCCACGAACGGCGCGCCCACCTGGGTCTCCTTGCCGTCCGACCACAGCAGGACCTCGTTCAGAGTGACGTTCCCGCCCACCTCGGCGTCCAGCTTGGGAACGCGGAGGATCGAGTTCGGGGTGGCCTTGAACTGGAGGCCGGCGATCTTCACGATGGCGTACATGATTGCTCCACTTTGAGTTCCGGCGACGGCCCCTCCCGGTACCCCGGGACCGGGCAGTCGAACATAACCCCTGATTTGTAATTGATCGGGGCGTGCGCTGTCAAGGGGTGGTTTCGGGCGGCCGGGGAGTCGGCCGGATTCAGGTCCAGCCCAGGTGGCGGCACGCTTCCAGGAACAGGTAGATGCCGACCGCGACCACGAACAGGGCGAAGGCCAGCCGCAGGTAGGGACCGCTGATCCGGTTGGCGAAGAAGGCGCCCACCCAGCCGCCGATCAACATGGTTCCCGCCACGATAAGCGCCGCCTTGAAGTTCACGTTGCCGTGGCGGTAGTACTCGATCGTGGCCGCCAGGCCGATGGGGGGGAGCAGCACGGCCAGGCTGGTCCCGGTGGCGCGGTGCTGCGAGAACCCCGCGACATAGATCAGCGCAGGAACGATCACGATTCCACCGCCGACGCCGAAGATACCGGCGATGATCCCCCCGAGAATTCCGATGATGGCGAAAAGCACCCACTCTGGCACGGAGCACCTCCTGTTGTCCCCACCTTAGGACGAAGCCCGGGTGGCGTCAAAGGAACAGTGGACCGCATCGGGGACCGGGTCAGCGCCCCAGGGCCACCATCCAGGCGATGCCGATCAGGAACAGCGTCAGCACGGCCGCCAGGATCGTCAGGCGCATGCGCCGCGCCCGGGCCTCCGCGGCCTCGTCGAGGTAATAGCGCCCGTCGGGCAGCCGCACGATGACCCCGCCCTTGACCATGCGCTTGAAGAGCACGTGCCCGCGGACGTCCAGCGACGACTCGGGAACCGCCCGTTCGCGCGACGTCGCACCGAGTTTGCGGAACGTACTCAGAATCTGCCGGCGGCGATGGGCCACGGCGGCGCCGGCAACCACACTTCCATTGGACATAATACCCTCTGCCTTTCCAGACTTGTCCGACCGGTCAGGAGCCGGCCCGGTTTCGTGCGTTTTTTCCCGGAATGAGGACACGGTTCCGGAAGAAATATTCGCGCCGCGCGCCGGAGATCGTGCGCCGGCGGACGGCACCCGATACGTCAGTATACCCTTCCCACCCGCGCAAATCCACGCGGCGACGCGCGTCCATTTGGGGCCTTCCGAACGCGTCCGTTTCGTGGCATGATGGGTTTGCCGCTGGCCTTGGCCGCACCGAAAACTACCCACTCACTCCAGGAACATCGCGGGAGAGACCCCATGAGAAGAACACGTTCGATCGTCATTCTGGCCCTGTTTGCCCTGTCGGGATTCGCTTCGCTCGCCGGCGCCCAGATCGACGCCCGTATGTTGCAGCACCCCGACGTGTCGAAGACACAGATCGTCTTTTCGTACGCGGGCGACCTGTGGGTCGCGCCGCGGGAAGGCGGCACGGCACACAAACTGAGCTCGCCCACGGGCCAGGAGCTGTTCCCCCATTTCTCGCCCGACGGGTCGCGCATCGCGTACACCGCCAACTACGACGGCAACTACGACGTGTACGTCGTTCCCGCGACGGGCGGCGTTCCGTCTCGCGTGACGTACCACGGCCTGATCGACCGCGTCGTCGACTGGTACCCGGACGGCAAGCAGCTCCTGTTCGCGTCGTCGATGGAGAGCGGACGCCAGCGCTACAGCGAGTTCTTCGGCGTATCGGCGGGCGGCGGCCTGCCCGCGAAGCTCCCGATTCCCTACGGCGAGATGGGCACCTTCTCCGCCGACGGCAAGATGATCGCGTACACGCCGCAGTCGCGCGCGTTCCGCACCTGGAAGCGCTACCGCGGCGGGTGGGCGGCCGATATCTGGATCTTCGACCTCGCAAAGAAGAGCGCGGAGAACATCACGAACAACCCGGCCAACGACGAGTTCCCCATGTGGGCGGGCCGGAAGATCTACTTCCTCTCGGATCGCGGCCCCCACGAACGCGCCAACATCTGGAGCTACGATCTCGACAGCAAGGCGATGAAGCAGATCACCACCTTCTCCGACTTCGACATCCATTTCCCGTCGATCGGCCCGTCGGACATCGTGTTCGAAGCCGGCGGGACGCTGTACCTGTTGAGTCTCGCGGACGACACCTATCACGCGGTGGACGTCAAGGTGGTCACCGACGAGATCACGCTCCTGCCGCACACCGAGAAGGTCGCGGATCTGATCGAGAGCATGTCGATCGCGCCCAACGGCAAGCGCGCCCTGTTCAACGCGCGCGGCGACGTCTTCAATGTTCCCGCCGAGAACGGCCCCGTCATCGACCTGACCCCCACGTCGGGAGCGGCCGAGCGCTATCCCGCCTGGTCACCCGACGGCAAGAGCGTGGCCTACTGGAGCGACGCGTCGGGCGAGTACGAGCTCACGGTCCGGAGCCTCGCCGCACCCGGCACCGAGCGCAAGCTCACATCGTACGGACCGGGCTACCGCTATCGCCTGTTCTGGTCGCCCGACAGCAAGATGCTCGCGTTCATCGACAAGGCCATGGCTATCCACGTGTACGACATGGAGAAGAACCGGACCATGGACGTCGACAAGTGCCTCTACCTGTACGAGGGCGGCCTCGAAGGGTTCACGCCCAGCTGGTCGCCGGACAGCCGCTGGCTCGCGTATCGGCGCGACATGGACACGCAGTCCGGCGCCATCTGCCTGTTCGACACGAAGGACGGGAAGACCCACCAGGTGACGTCCGGGTACTACAACGACGACATGCCCTCGTTCGACCCGGACGGAAAGTATCTGTTCTTCACCACCAACCGTTCGTTCAAGCCCAGCTACTCCGACATCGACAACTCCTTCGTCTATGCCAACGCGACCCAGCTCGCAGTGGCGACGCTGACCGGGGAGACACCCTCGCCGCTGGCGCCGAAGAACGACTCGACCGCGGTCGACACGAAGACGGCGAAGGACGACAAGGACAAGAAGGACGATACGAAGAAGGACAAGGAGAAGAAGGCCCCCGCGCCCACGAAGATCACGCTCGACGGCTTCGAGAGCCGCGTCGAGATCCTGCCGCCGAAGGCCGGGAACTTCGGCCTCATTCGGGCGGTGTCCGGAAAGGTCGTCTTCCTGCGCCGCCCCAACACGGGGTCGGCGGACGAGAAGAGCGCGCTCATGTATTACGACCTCGAGGAGCGCGAGGAGAAGACGATCGTCGAGGACGTCAACGTGTACGAGGTCAGCGCCGATGGCAAGCGGGTTCTGGTCGGAAAGAAGGGCGACTACGCGATTGTCGACCTGAAGGCGGATCAGAAGCTCGACAAGAAGATGCCGGTGGACGACATGGAGGTCACGGTCGATCCCCGTGCCGAGTGGAAGCAGATCTTCAACGACACGTGGCGCTTCGAGCGCGACTTCTTCTACGACCCCAACATGCACGGCGTCGACTGGCCGGCGATGCGCGAGCGCTACGGGAAGCTCATCGACCAGTGCATGACGCGCTGGGACGTCAACTACGTGATCGGTGAGTTGATCGCGGAGTTGAGCTCGTCGCACACCTATCGCGGCGGCGGCGACACCGAGCATGCCAAGTCCATCGACATCGGCTATCTCGGCGTCGACTGGGAGCTGGCGAACGGCGCCTACCGGATCAAGACCGTCGTGCGCGGCGCGCCGTGGGATGCCGAGGTGCGTTCTCCGCTCGACATGCCGGGGGTCAACGTGAAGGAAGGCGACTACGTGCTGGCCGTGAGCGGCCGGGCCATCGATACCGCGAAGGCGCCCTGGGCCGCGTTCGCGGGCCTCGCGGGCAAGACGGTCGATCTCGTCGTCAACGACAAGCCGTCGATGGACGGCGCGCGCCACGTCCTCGTCAAGCCCCTCGACAGTGAGGTGCGCCTGCGCTATCTCGCGTGGGTCGAGTCCAACCGCAAGCACGTCGACGACGCGACCGGCGGCAAGATCGGATACATCTACGTGCCCAACACGGGGATCGAAGGACAGACGGAACTGGTGCGCCAGTTCGCGGCGCAGTTCACGAAGCAGGGACTCATCATCGACGAGCGCTTCAACAGCGGCGGTCAGATTCCCGACCGCTTCGTCGAGCTGCTCGACCGCAAACCGCTGGCATTCTGGGCGGTGCGCGACGGCATGAACTGGCAGTGGCCGCCCGTGGCGAACTTCGGCCCCAAGGTGATGCTCATCAACGGCTGGAGCGGATCGGGCGGCGACGCCTTCCCCGACTTCTTCCGCGCGGCCGGCGTGGGTCCGCTCATCGGCATGCGCACATGGGGCGGCCTGATCGGCATCAGCGGCTCACCGTGGATCGTCGACGGCGGGCGCGTCACCGTGCCGACGTTCCGGATGTACGCGCCCGACGGCACCTGGTTCGCCGAGGGCCACGGCGTCGATCCCGACATCGAGGTCCCGGAGGACCCGGGGCAGCTCGCGCGAGGCGTCGACACGCAGCTCGAGCGCGCCATTGAGGAAGTCATGAACCGGCTGAAGACGAATCCGCCGGTCCACCCGAAGACGCCGGCGTACCAGAAGCGCTAGGCCCGGCGCCGGGCGCGCTACCAGGGATTCGTCGCCCAGATGGACAACTCGGGCACCATGCCCCGGTCGTCCATCTCCAGCACCGACTTGATCGCGTGCGCGATCTCGGTGGTGCTGAGCTTGTTGGGCGCCGGCTCACGCTCCTTGCCGTCGCGTCCGAACGCCGTGGCGACCTCGCTGGGGTTCACGAGCACGACGCGGATATCGTGCTTGCGAAGCTCCGTCTGCCAGCACTCGGTCATCCCGCGCAACGCGAACTTCGAGGCGGCGTAGACCGTCCCGCCCGGAAAGCCCTTGAGCCCCGCCGTCGACCCGATGTTGACGATGTGGCCGCCGGTTCCCTGCTTGCGGAAGATCGCCGCGGCGCGCGCCGCCATCAGCGCCGCCCCGAACACGTTCACGCGGAAGATTCTCTCGAAATCATCCACGGTGACGTCCTGCATCTCGCCGAACGTCCCCACACCGGCGTTGTTGATCAGGCAGTCGAGCCCACCCAGGTGATCGAGCGCCTCGGAGAACGTCCGCTCGACGTCGGCGGGGTCGCCCGCGTCGGCGACGATGGGAAACGCGGCGATCGCCTCGGCGACCTTCTTCAGGCGGTCCCCGTGGCGCGCCGTAATGACAACGCGCGCGCCGGCCTCTTTCAGGAGCGCCGCCGTGGCCTTGCCGATGCCCAGGCTTCCCCCCGTGAGCAGGATTCGTGCGTTCTTCAGCTGCATGGCGCTACTCCACGGTTCCGCACGCGACGCGTGCGCCACCGCCGCCCAGGGGCGCGGGCTCGTCGGAGTAGTTGTCGCCGCCGGCGTGAATCATGAGCGCGTGGCCCTTGAGGTCCTTCACCTTGAGGCGCGGCGCCAGCACCGGCGTGGTCGCGGTGCCGTCGGATGCGACGTAGAGCACCGGCAGGTCGCCCAGGTGGCCGTCGGCGTAGGGCCCGAGGTGCTCGCCGGT
>CAZCQM010000166.1:0-7053 GCA_964500785.1 uncultured bacterium | reverse complement strand
TCGATACCACCCCCCAGCCGCTCGATGCCGGTGGCGATCTCCTCGGCGCCGAAACGCTCGCTGCCCTTGGTGACCGTGCGGTGCGAGAGCATCGCCAGCCCCGACTTGCCGGCCGGCTCGAAACGCCCGCCGCCGGGGAACACCGTCAGCATCGAGAGCAGCGGCAGGTTGGGACGCGGCTTGAGCAGCACCCGCAGCCCGTTGGCGAGCGAGAAGCGCGTCACGGCGTGCGCGGCCGACTCGCGCGCCGCACGGCGCGGCCGCGTGGCCGGCGGCTCGGTCGCCGGGAATGCGCCGGCCGCGGCGCCGGCCATGTCGGCCACACCTCCGTCGGACGACAGCACGCCGCGGAGCGTCGAGGCCACGGCGTCCTCGGCCGGGAGCGCGACCGAGTCCGGCACGT
This sequence comes from uncultured bacterium, assembly GCA_964500785.1. GTDB lineage: Bacteria > Krumholzibacteriota > Krumholzibacteriia > WVZY01 > JAKEHA01 > JAKEHA01. Next base: position 6,650 of record CAZCQM010000166.1, on the reverse strand, counting down.
AGGCCACGAGCGAGAGGTTGTCGGGGTGCATGTACTTGCGCGCCACCGCCATCACGGCTTCCGCCGAGACGCGCGTGATCGCCTCGCGATGGCGATCGGCCAGCTGGTAGTCGCCCAGCAGCTGGTAGTACCCCATGTTGGACGCCTGGCCCTCCATGGTCTCGAGCTCGCGGAACATCGAGCGCTCCACCTGCCGCCGTGCCTTCTCCAGCTCGTCCTCCGGCACCGGTTCGTGCTTGAAGCGCTCGATCTCCTCGAAGATCGCCGCCGTGGCGGCGTCCCACTTGGCCGGCGGCGTCGACGCCGTCATCAGGAAGAACCCGGGCCACTTCTCGGCCAGCAGCTCGGCGGCGACCGACGTCACCAGGCGCTTCTTCTCGCGCACCGTCCGGTACAGCCGCGAGCTCTTCCCCGAGCTCAACAGCTCGGCCAGCATCTGCAGCGCCGGGTAGTCGGCGTCGAGGATGCTGGGCACGTGGAAGCCTGCGCCGAGGTAGGCGTGGTCCATGGGGCCGTTGTAGGCGCGGAAACGGAACGCGCGCTGCGCCGGTTCGACGGGGGGCTCGTTGACGTGGACCGAACCGTTCTTCCACCCGCCGTAGACCGCGTCGATCTGCTTGAGGGCGGAGTCGCCGTCGATGTCGCCCACGACGACGAGCACCGCGTTCGACGGGCGGTAGTAGTTGGTGTAGAACTCGACCAGCTGGTCGCGCGTGATCTTCTCGACGATCGGCTGATACCCGGCGATGGGACGGCGATAGGTGTGCTTTTCGAAGCCGAGCTCCATGGTGCGGTAGAACGTGAACGACTCGGGACGGTCGTCGTACATGCGCGCCTCGTCGATCACGACCAGCCGCTCCTTCTTGAACTCGGCGGGGTCGAAGGTGGAGTTCATCATGGCGTCCGCCTGCACATCGAGCGCGGTCGTGAACTCGTTCGATGGCAGCACGATGTAGTACATCGTGTAGGAATAGCTCGTCCCGGCGTTGAGGTTGCCGCCAGCGGACTTCACGATGCGGGCGATGTCGCCGACGCCGTGCTTCTTCGTCCCCTTGAACACCATGTGCTCCTGGAAATGGGCGAGGCCGTTCATCGCCTCGGTCTCATGCACGGAGCCGACGCCGAACCAGACGTTCACCGCCACGATGGGCGACGAATGGTCCTCCTTGAGGAGGACGGTGAGTCCGTTGGGAAGCGTCTTCTTGACGACGTTGGCCTCTTCGATGCGCTGGCTCGGCATGGATCCATCCTTCACGGTTGATGTCCCGGGCCGGGGAACTCGGCCCTGAGTGAGAATCCGAATATAGGGAACACGCGCGGGAAGCGACAAGCCCTAAGCCGGAGCAGGCGGGCCGGGATGCCGGACGGGGCCGCGGAGTGGAAGAATCGTGCCGGGGCTGCTAGAATCATTGGATTCCAGTCCCACTCACCGCTCGCTCATCACGTTCGATGGCGACGAACGCAGGAGGAGCCCCCATGCATCTTCGACGCGCCGTTCTTCTCTTCCGGCGTCACTCGATCGCGCTGGCCTCGGTCATGCTCGCGTGCGCATTCGGCGCCGCGGACGCGCAGACCAGCGTCCCCGCGACCGCGAATATCTACGGCGCCGGCCACACCGTGGCCCCGGGCCCCGGGGGCAACGGCGGCGGCGTGCTGCCGGTCGAGGTGGCGCTCCCGGCGGGCACCGGCCGCTGGATCCAGTTCTCGGCCAGCGGGACCATCGACTACGGGGCGTGCTGTCCGTCCAACGGTCCGGAAGGGATCTCCGTGACGGGTGCAGTGGCGGCCCCCCTCTACGGGGGTCTCGCGGGCTGCGACTTCTCGACGCGCGGCCGCTATCTGGCCGGCGTCTTCCTCGACGACACCGAGCCGATGGATCCGGCTCCGTCGGCCCTGGTGTTCACCGACGGGTCGTTCACCGACCTCTCGCCCGACCTGCGGCAGATCTTCTTCATCGGCGACGGCCTGACGGGTACGGGGACCGGTGATCCGCAGACGTTTCATATTCCCGACGACGCCACCCGGCTCTTTCTCGGGTTCCAGGATCGGTGCAGTACGTCGCCGAACGTACCGGGCTGGTACGGAGACAACAGCGGATCGGCGAGCGTGACCATGACGCTCCATCCGACCGCCGTCTTCACGCCGGCGCCCGTGCCGAGCCAGTTGCTCCCGACGTATCCCAATCCGTTTGCGCGCTCCACCGCGATCACGGTGGTGCCGCGCGGCGCCTTCCAGCTGAGCGTGTATGATGCCACCGGCGCATGGGTCCGCACGATCGCGCGCGGCGACGCGGGACCGGAGCAGACGTTCCGGTGGGACGGCACCAACGATGCCGGCCGGCGCGTCAGCTCCGGCGTCTACTATCTCCGCCTGACGACGGACGCGGGACACGAAACCCGATCGATGGTCCTGCTGCGCTGACACGACCCGCGGTTGCTTGTACGGTCACGCGGCGGGTACGTGAGACGGGGCCCCAGCCGGCGGATGCCGGCGGGATGGCAAGCGTCAGGCCCCGTGGTGCTTCGCATCTCGATGCGCGACACGGAAAAGAGGGAGCGAACGAACCCGGTCCACGTCCAAACCCGCTCCCCGATGGCAGCCCCGAGTGGGGTTCCGTGAGCAACACCCAACTCGCGAGCCGGATGCACACGCTCGGATCGGCCCTCCGCCGGAATGCCGGTCCCGCCGTCGATCGTGTTCGCGGGTCGCCGGCAGCTCCTCCCGTTTCTACCGACATCCCTGCTCCCTCTTTTCGTGTCACGCATGCGACCCGTTTCGAAGCGCCCGCGACGTTCCCTGCACAACCACAACCACACCACATCGTCGCCGGCGCCTCGCACCGAGGTCAGTCATGGATGCCTGTGAGAAGGCAAGCGCGGTGCCATCGACGCCGCGTGAACGCACGCCGGTCGAACATAGTTGCGTAGCGGTTGAGCGGGAACGGGTTACGACACCGGCCAAACGGTCTCGGAGAGCGCGCGCGGTCCCTCGGGCCGGGGACTTCATGTGGTGCGCGTTGACACCTCACGCACGCGCAGGCGCGACGGTCGCGTGTCGAAATCGGTATGGATCAACGCGCTCGGTGAATCGGCATGCCGCACCGCGCGGGGCAACCCGGTTTACAGGTCTTCGTTGTCCTCGGCCGGCGCCACCGCGAGCGCGGTGCCCCGGTCGCGGATGTAGCGCGTGAAGACCTCGACGAGCTCCGGGTCGAACTGTTCGCCGGACGCTTCCTTGAGGCGGTTCAGCGCCTCTTCCAGCGAGAGGGCCTTGCGGTAGGGGCGGTCCGTGGTCATGGCGTCGAAGCTGTCGGCCACCGTGAGGATGCGCGCGCCGAAGGGAATGTCCCGTCCGCGCAGGCCGTCGGGGTAGCCCCCGCCGTTCCACTTCTCGTGGTGGTGGCGGACGATGGCGACCGTCCCGGTGAGGAACTCCATCTTCTCCACGATGCGCGCGCCCACAACCGGGTGCGCGCGCATGAGCTCCCACTCTTCCTCGGTGAGCGCGCCCGGCTTCTTCACGATTTCGTCGAGCACGCCCATCTTGCCGATGTCGTGCATCAACGCCCCGAACATGATGTGGCGCAGATCCTCCTCGGACACGCCCATACGGTTGGCCAGGGCGATGGCGTAGGCGGCCACGCGCTCGGTGTGTCCCCTGGTGTAGGCGTCCTTGGCCTCGATGATGGAGATCAACGAACGCAACGTGGAGACGTATGTCGTCTGGAGCTGCGTGACGAGGTGCGCGTTCTGGATACCGATTCCCACCGAGTTGGCGATGAACGTGATGATGTCCATCTCGTATTCGGTGTACGGTTCCCCCGAGAGCTTGGGACCGATGAACACGACGCCCTTCATTGTGCCTTTGACCAGGATCGGCGTGGCGTGCTCGAACACCGCCAGGCGCAGGTCGGGAAGGCTCCTCACCCAGCGCTGGTCGGGGTTGCGCGCGATGCGCTGGGCGCGCTGCTCTTTCTCGAGCAGCACCGCGAAGTTGCTGGAGCGATTGATGACGAGGCCCTCGAAGCGCCGGGCGTCGAACCCGCGCACACCGAGCAGGTGGAACTTGTCCGCGTTCTCGCGCTCCACTCCGAACAGCGCCATGCTCGACGCCTGCAGCTCGCCCAGGAGCGTCAGCGACGCCACCTTGACCAGCTGCTCGGACTCCATCGCGCGATTGAGATCGTTCGACATCGAGAGCAGCGTCCGCATGGAGAGAATGTGTCGCTTGAATTCGCGGCTCGAGCGTTCGCTCTCGGTCGCCATTTTCGCCGCGAGCTCGACGTTACGCTTCCCCAGCGTGCGGATGCGGGCGCACCGGCGCAGGGCGCCCTCGATGCGGGCGTGCAGCTCGGAGAGCTGAAGCGGCTTGAGGATGAAGTCCTCCGCCCCGCCGGCCAGCGCGCTGACGCGCGCCTCGACGTCGCTGTCTCCAGAAATGAAGAGGATGGGCGTGTCGGGCTCGACGGCGCCGCGGACCTTCTCCAGCACCTGGATGCCTGTCATGTCGGGCAGACCGAGGTCGAGAATGATGAGCTCGGGGCGCCGCTCCTGCGCGCTTTCGAGCGCCTGGCCGCCGCTTACGGCGGTGCTCACCTTATAGCCGCGCCGCCCCAGCGACGTCCCGACGATGTCGAGGATCCTGGGGTCGTCGTCGACCAGTAGAATTTCTGCACTCATGCGTCTCCCCTATGCGCCGAAAAGTGCGAACTTCTGCTCGCTGGCGGCCTGTCCGGTTCGTATCTCTTCCTCCACGATGTCCACGAAGCACCGCACGACTTCGGGGTCGTAGCGCATGCCCCAGTTCTCCTTGAGCGTGGCGATGGCTTCCTCGCGCGACAGCGCCGGCCGCGTCGGGCGCTCCTGCAGCATGGCGGCGTAGCTCTCCACAACGGATACGATGCGGGCCCCCAGCGGGATCTCCTGCCCCTGCACGCCGTCGGGGTAACCCTCGCCGTTGAAGCGCTCGTGATGGTTCTGCACCACGGCGACGGCGTGGTCGGAAAACCGCATACCGCGGAGCATCTTGGCCCCGTCGGACGGGTGGCGTTTGATGATCTCCCACTCTTCTGGCATCAGCTCTCGCGGGCTGCGCACGATCAGGTCGCTCACCTTGATCATGCCGATGTCGCGCAGAACGATGCCGTAGATGAGGTCGCGCACGTGCTCGGACGGATAGTGCATGCGGTGGGCGACCACGTAGGAATAGTTGGTGATGAGATTGGTGTTCCCGCGACCCAGCGTGTTCTCTTCGATCAGCGTGATCAGCGTCTGCACGATTCCCAGCGTACGCTCGTTCTCTTCCTCGAAACGCGCCATGCTCTCGTACGCGATCGCGGCCTGGTTGATCATGATCTTGAGAAACTCGGTGGTGTTGGCGTCGAGCTCGTTCTTGATCGGCCGGCCGAGGAGAATGATGCCGCGGACGGTTCCCTGCACGATGAAGGGAGCCACGTAGGTGCACCCCAGCGCCAGCAGCGGCGCCTTGACGTCGTCGCCGAATGCGGACTTCTCGACGGTGTTGACGACCAGATCCTTGTTCCACTTCTCCACGTTGAACTGCTCGGCGGACACCGCGAATCCGCGCAGCTCGCCGGGCTCGATGCCCTTCATGGCGACGGGAACGAAATAACCGCTGTTCTTCTCCAGGAACACGGCGCTCTCCACGCCCACCTGCGCGATCGCCGTCAGCAGGAACGCGTCCAGGAGCCCCTTGCGGTCCTGGAAGCGGCTGAAGTCGGAGTTGATGGAGAAGAGCGTGTTGTACTGGACGATGCGCTTCTGGAGCAGCCGGGGGTCCGCCGCGTCGGGCGCCTTCGCCCCCGCGTCGGGCACCTTCGCCTCCGCGTCCGGCGCCTTCGGCGCCTCCCTGGCGGGCTCGGGCTGCTTCGCGGCGGCGGGTGGCTCTTTCTCCCGGGCCGCCTTCTTCTTCGCGTCATTCGCCCCCCCGGCAGATGCGGCCTTCGCGCCGGCGGGCGCCTTGGCGGCGCCTTTGGCGGGTTTCGCCGTCCGCGCCTCGTCGTCGACGGGCGCGTCGGCCAGCTCTTCGTCTTCCTGCTCAGGGGACAGGTCGCCGAGCTCGAGGATCTCTGCGAGCGACTCGTTGCTCAACAGGGCCTCGTCGGTGTCGGGCTCGACCGCGGGCTTGTCGGTCACCGGCGAGAGCGGACGCGACAGCACGGCCGGGCCCGCTTCCTCGACGGTCGCCGCCACCACGATGTGCGGCGCGTCTTCCTTCTTCAGGAATTTGAGGACCGTGCTCCGCGCGCCGACGAGCCCGATGGCCGTGCGGCCGCTGCTCGCCTCTTCGCGGATGATGCTCGCGCAGCCGCCGCCGAGCGAGTCCAGCTCGGACAGCTCGAAAAGGACGCGGGAAAGCCCGCGCCGGCTACACTCGTTGAAGAGTCTTGCGAGGACGTTCTTTTCGTGGAAGCCGAGAGTCCCCGTGATCTTGAAAACAGTGACGTCCGGGTTGGACGACGAAAGCTTCTCGATCGTTGTCTTCGGCGGCATGAGGACTCCCGGCACGCATCGCCAACGGGCGCGATGGTCTCAGAGGGGATTGTCCGGTCGTCAGACGACCTCTTGCGCCAGCCATTTGTCGAGGACGCTCTTCAGGAACCTCCACTCGCTGCCGACTTTCTTCGCGGG
>CAZCQM010000165.1:0-7156 GCA_964500785.1 uncultured bacterium | reverse complement strand
CCACGGCCAGCGCCGAGATTAGCCCGCCCAGTTGCGCCCCCACCAGCCCGCCGAAAGCCGACACCGCGGAATCGATGAGATTCATCGCCGGTGCCGCCCACTCGAACACGGACTGGAAGATCGCCCCCATCAGCAGGACGAAGATCACCGGGCCCAGGATGCGGTGCGTCAGTACGCGGTCGATGCGCTCCCGCCGGCGCGCCTCGCTTCCTTCGCCGCGGTGCGATACCGCGACACTCATGATGTCTTCGATGGCCTGGTAGATTCCCTCGGCGTCGTCCATGCGCCACTCCGGCCAGCGCTCGTCGAGGCGCCGGCGCAGGATGCGCAGGTCGTCCTGCACGTCGGGGGGGACGAAGCGCGCGATGGCGTCGTCTTCCCCGTCGTCGAGGAGAATGGCGGCGGCGAGGTCCGTGCGTCCCGCGGGCGAGAGCAGGTCGCGACGCGGCAGGCGTTCGCTCAACGTGTCGAGCACGCGCTGCACGGCGGGCGGGCGCCGCCGGAACGAGCGCGCCGACGGTGCCACGTCCCGATCCATCAGCCGGCGCAGGTTGCCGATGCCCGTCCCCTTGACCGCGGAGACGGACACGACGGGGACGCCGAGCCGGTGCTCGAGCACTCCCTCGTCGATGACGATGCCTTCGGATTGCGCCGCGTCGATCATGTTGAGCGCGAGCACTACGGGCCGGCCGACCTCGATGAGCTGGAGTGCCAGGAAGAGATGCCGCTCCAGTTGCGTGGCGTCCACGACGAACACAATGAGATCCGGCGACGGCGTGTCTCCGTGCAGGCCGAAGAGCACGTCGCGCACGATCATCTCGTCCGGCGACCCCGGGTGCAGGCTGTAGGTTCCGGGAAGATCGAGGACGCTCACACGCTCACCCGAGGGGAGCGTGCAGCGCCCCGCCGTCTTCTCGACGGTCACGCCCGGGTAGTTGCCCACCCTGGCGCGCAGTCCGGTCAGCCGGTTGAAGAGCGTGGACTTGCCCGAATTGGGATTGCCGAGGATGGCGACGAGTCGCGGGTGCGCCGGCACCGCCGCCGGTACGGCGCGCAACCCACCGAGTCCGGGGCTCACGTGTGTTTCAGACGGGCTCGACATGGACGCAGGCAGCCTCCGAGCGACGCAGGGACAGGTGGGCGCCGCGGACCAGGAGCTCGAGCGGGTCCCCGAGCGGAGCCGCGCGCACGTATTGGACGATCGTCCCGGGGACGAGGCCCAGGTCCATCAGCCGTCGGACCGGGACGCCGTTGCCCTCGATGTCGCGGATGATCCCCCGGCTTCCGGGGGGCAGGCGGTCGAGTGGAATCGTCATCGCACGGGCTCCGCCTGCTTGCGCGGAGGCGCCGGACCGAAGGTGATGGTGTCGACGAGGCAACGCTCGACGCAGATGTCGCACGACTCGACGTCGTGATGGGGGCAGACGCGGCGCGATCGCCGGAACCGATCGAGAACGGAGGCGACGTCGCCGTCGACCGAGTTCAGGATCGCGGTCAGGCGCAGGAGCCGTGTCATCGCCTCGGGACTCACCAGGTGCTCGATCATGCACGCGTCCTCGCTGGCCGTGCCCTCGGCAACGCCGAGGACGTCGCGGAAGAACACCGTGAGGAGTTGCCGGTTGGACTCGGTGCGCGCCGCCACTTCGCGACCCGACGCCGTCAACTCCACGCACCCGTACCGTTCGTGGCTGACGAGCCCGCGCGCGGCCAGCGAGCGCAGCATCGAAGTGACGCCGCTCTTGGATACGCCGAGCCGGTCGGCAATGTCGCCGACGCGCGCGTGTCCTTTGTCCTTCTTGAGGCCCGCCACCGCCTGCAGGTAGTGGGCCATCGAGTGGGACAGCTCCTTTTCGTGGTACCGTTTCCAGACTTCCATCGTGCCTCGGCTCCGGGTTGGGGTATCTGAAGAGTGTTTAGCGCCCTTAATCTACCCCCGTGCCCCGCCCGGCTTCAAGGGAGAAACTGGCCCCCGCCGAGCCCGGGCCCCGCCCGGCGCCGGCCCGTGGTATCCTCCCGTATGGTCTGGATCCAGAAGGAGATCGCCCTCGAGCCCCGCGGGCGGGGATTCCACCTCGTGACCGACGAGATCGTCGGCGCCCTGCCCGAGCTGGCCCGCATCCGCGTGGGGGTCGCCCACCTGTTCATCCAGCACACGTCGGCGTCGCTGTGCGTGAACGAGAACGCGGACCGCACCGTGCGGACCGACCTCGAGCACCACTTCAACGAGACCGTCCCTGAAGACGCGCCGTACTACCGGCACACGGTCGAAGGGCCCGACGACATGCCCGCGCACATCAAGGCGGCGCTGATCGGAACCAGCCTCAGCATCCCCGTCACCCGGGGGCGGCTGAACCTCGGCACCTGGCAGGGCATCTATCTGTGCGAGCACCGCGACCGGGCGCGATCGCGGCGCGTGGTGGTGACGATCAACGGCGAGGCGATGGATGAGTGACGCCGGCTTCACGCGCGGGCGCGGGAGCGGGTCGCGTCCCGGCGGGCGTTTCGAGCGCTTCGACTACACGCACGATGACGATGTCGTTCAGGCCGCCCCCGGCGATGACGACGGGCCGGTCGCACCGCGGACCGAGTTCTACCGCGACACGTCCCGGTCGATCATCGCGCGCAACGACAGTCCCGACGTCGGCTTCGACGCCAGCGTCAATCCCTACCGGGGGTGCGAGCACGGCTGCTCGTACTGTTTCGCGCGGCCGACCCACGAGTACCTCGGGCTCTCCGCCGGCCTCGACTTCGAGACGAAGATCTTCGTCAAGGCGGACGCCCCCGAGCTGCTGCGCGCGGAGCTGTCGTCCCCGCGCTGGTCGCCCACACCCCTCGGTATCAGCGGCGTCACCGATCCCTATCAGCCCGTCGAGCGCCGCCTGGGACTCACGCGCCGCTGCCTCGAGGTGCTCGCCGAGTTCCGAAACCCCGTCGTCGTCATCACCAAGAATCACCTCGTCACGCGCGATGCCGACCTGCTCGCCGCACTCGCGGCGCACGATGCCGCGCGCGTCTACGTGTCGGTCACCACGCTGGACGCGGAGCTGGCCCGGTCGATGGAGCCACGAACCTCGTCGCCGGAACGGCGCCTCGACGCCATCGCCACACTCGCCGCGGCCGGCGTACCGGTGGGCGTTCTGATCGCGCCCGTGATCCCCGGCCTCACCGATCACGAGATCCCGAAAATCCTGGAGCGCTGTGCGCGCGCCGGCGCGCGACGCGCGGGGTACGTCATGCTGCGCCTGCCGCACGGCGTGAAGTCGATCTTCGAGGAGTGGCTCGGCGCGCACTACCCCGGGCACCGCGACAAGGTGCTGGGACGCGTGCGCGCGGTTCGAGGCGGGCGGCTCTACGACCCGGCCTTCGGCGACCGGCTCAAGGGGCGCGGCGTGTTCGCGGATCAGATCGCGGAGATGTTCGCGCTCGGCTGCCGCCGGCACGGCTTCGCCGCAGAACGCACGCCACTGTCCACGGCCGCGTTCGTGCGTCCGCGTCCCCCGCAGACCGACCTGTTCGCGTAAATCACACCGGCCGGGAGAACTCGACCATCGGATCGACGTCGGCGTCGTAGTCGACGCCGGGCAGGCCGAAGCCGAAGAGGCGCAGGAACTCCGTCTGGTAGCCGGCGAAGTCGGTGAGCTCGGTGAGATTCTCGGTCGTGATGCGCGGCCAGACGCGGTCGACCTCGGCCTGCACGTCGTCGCGCATCTCCCGGTCGTCCAGGCGCAGGCGCCCTTTGTCGTCGGTCGGCGGGTCGCCGCCGGCGTGGAGGCGCTCCATCATGCGCTGCGCCTGCTCCACGCACCCTTCGTGGGTGCCCTTCTCCTTCATGATCTTGAACAGCAGTGAGATGTAGAGTGGGACGACGGGAATCGCCGAGCTCGCCTGCGTGACAACGGCCTTCATCACGGACACGTAGGCGCCGCCGCCTTTCGCGCGGAGGCGGTCGTCGATCGCGCGGCCGGCGCGCTCCAGGTCGGCCTTGGCGCGGCCGATGGTGCCGTCGCGGTAGATGGGCCAGGTGAGCCTGGGGCCGATGTAGGTGTAGGCCACGCTGCGGCACCCGGGCGCGAGCAGGCCGGCGCGGGCGAGTGCGTCCATCCACAGCTCCCAGTCTTCTCCGCCCATCACGTCGATGGTCTCGCGGATATCCTGCTCGGTGGCGGGCTCGATGGTGACATCGGTGACGATGGCCTTATCGGTGTCGACCGTCTTGCCGTGGTAGCTGGAGCCGATCGGCTTGAGCACCGACTTGCGCGTCTCTCCGCTCCCGGGGAGCGTGCGCTTGGGCGCGGCCAGGCTGTACACGACGAGATCGACGGGGCCCATGTCCCGCACGAGCTCGATGGCGCGCGCCTTGGCGTCGCCCGAGAAGGCGTCCACGTTGAGGCTACGCGCGTGAAGCCCGGCTGCATGCGCGTGCTTCTCGAACGCCGTGGAGTTGTACCAGCCGGCGGTCGCGGGCCGGTTTTCCGAAGGGGGACGCTCCAGGAAGACACCGACGGTCGCCGCGCCGCCGCCGAAGGCCGCGCTGATGCGCGATCCCAGCCCGTAGCCGGTGGAAGCCCCGATCACGAGAACGCGTTTGGGCGCGTTTTCAAGACGCGGCCGCGAACGAACGTGCTCGATCTGGGACCGGACGTTCGCCTCGCATCCCGTCGGGTGTGTCGTGACGCAGACGAATCCTCGAACCTTCGGTTTGATGATCATGGCAGCCTCCTCGATCGCTGTTCGTCGACCGCGGCCGGCGTCAGTCGTCGACCGACCCGCTCCGGCGACGTTCGACCTCCACGATTATGGCATCCGCCAGCGAACGCGTCGTGCCTTTTCCACCCAGGTCCGGCGTCAGTGCGTCGGGGTGGTCGCGCGTGACCGTCCGCACCGACTTGCGGATGCGCACATACGCGTCCGTGTCGCCCAGATGATGGCACATCATCGCGGCGGAGAGAATCATCGCGATGGGATTGGCGATCCCCTTGCCCGCGATGTCGGGCGCGGAGCCGTGAATCGCCTCGAAAACGGCGCAGTCCAGACCGTAGTTGGCGCCCGGTGCCAGCCCGAGCCCCCCGATCAGTCCGGCCGCGAGGTCGCTGACGATGTCGCCGTAGAGATTCTCGAGCAGGAGCACGTCGTACTGAGACGGGTTCGTGACCAGCTTCATGGCCAGCGCGTCGACGAGCACGTCGTCAAAGTGAACGCGCCCCTCGTAGGCCACCGCTTCCGCGCGCGCGCAGGCGAGGAACAGTCCGTCCGCCTTCTTCATGATGTTGGCCTTGTGGACCGCGGTGACGCGGTGCCTCCCCCATTTCGTCGCGTATTCGAACGCGAAGTGCGCGATGCGCCGGCTCGCGACCTCGGTGATGACTTTGATCGACGTGACCACGCCGGGCGCCACCTCGTTCTCGAGGCCTGCGTACAGCGACTCGGTGTTCTCCCGTACGATGACCAGGTCCGTCGCGCCGTACGGACGCTCCAGACCGGGCACGGTCTTGACGGGCCGCACGTTTGCGAACAGGCCCAGCTCCTTGCGCAGGCGCACGTTGGCCGACGCGTGGCCCCCCCCGATGGGGGTGGTCGTGGGTCCCTTGAGCGCGACGCCGCAGCGGCGGATCTCCTCGAGCACGTCGCCGGGCAGGGCGTCGCCGTATTTCTCGAAGGCGACGACACCCATCTCCATGGGCACCCATTCGACCCCGAGGCCCGTGGCTTCCACGACGCGGCGGGCCGCCCCGACGACTTCGGGGCCGATTCCGTCGCCCGGCAACAGGACGACCCGGTGCTTGCTCATCCACAATTCCTTTCGGCGGACGCGAGACGTGGCGAGTGACATGAAGCCGGCTGGCGCCGGCGCGCGCATCCTATCACATGGAGGCGGGTGGTCGAAACCCGTAGTTCGAGGTCAGTAGCCGGGCGGAAATGCTTCGGTCGTACCGAGATAACGGAGCCACGCCTTCGTGCCTTCGGCGTCGACCAGCGTCTTCACCCTGCGGAAGCCATCGCCGTAGACGCCGTCTCTGTCGCGGGAGAGGCTGAGCCGGAAGAAGGAGCTCTCGCGCCCGGGATAGTTCGCCAGCACCCGGTAGGACGCATAGTTGCAGCTTCCCTCGGCCCACGAGCGCTCGTTTTTGAAGCGCCCGTGGTTGAACTGCCACACGTGGGCCAGCTCGTGGGCGATGGTGCTGATGATCTCCATGCGCGGCATCCCGTAGAGCAGATACATGTGCATCCTGCGGTTCTTGGCATACCCGAACACCCGGAAGTCCTCCTGGTAATCGGTGAATCCCCGCAGGCCGTCCGAGTGGTGCCCGCACAACCGCTGCATGTGGTCGCGACCCACGAGATCGACCTTGATGCCGCGGTAGTCCACGTCCATCCCGAACGACTTCATGACCCCGGCGACGTCGTGAACCAGGCCGAGGATCTCGTCGATGTCGTCCACGGTCTCGTTCCGGCAGATATTGCACAGGAACCGGCCGTCGCTGTATCGCACGCCACCGCCCGTCAGCTCCTGGGAGATGAAGCGCCCGCACGAATCGCACACGGGTGCTTCCCCGTCGTGACGTTTGCAGTAGGAATTCCCCCAGTAGTCCTGGACGTACTCCCCGCGAATGATCTCGCCGCACAGCGCGCACCGCAACGCCACGTGCTCCTGGAAGCAATCGTTGTGGTAGACCTTGCCCCCGTACTCGCTGTACGACCCGCGGATCTGCTTGCCGCAGTAGGCGCAGGTGAAGTGTTCGGCGTGATAGTAAAGGCCGCGGGTCTGGAAGACGGGGCCCTCGATCGGCTGCCCGCACGCCGCACAGATGGGCGCATCGCCCGCCGGGGCGACGCCGGCGAGGGGAAGAACCAGGATCAGGAGAGACAGGACGGCGACCAGGCGCATGTTCCAAACCTAATGCCGCAGCCGGTGCGCGGACAAGGAACGACGCTACAGCACGCGGTCGTTTCCACCGTCCACGGGAATCTGCGCGCCGGTCGTGCGGCCGAACAACCGGCCCGCGAGGGCCACGGCGAGTCGGGCGACGTCCGCCGACGTCACCTCCACGGCGAGGAGATTGCGCCGTCTGTATGCATCGACGTCCATTCCGTATTCGCGGGCCCGGGCCTCGAGAACCTCCGGGGTCCAGATGCCGGTGTCGAACACGGCGTTCGG
>CAZCQM010000164.1:5706-7181 GCA_964500785.1 uncultured bacterium | reverse complement strand
GGCCCGAGACAGCTGGCACGGCAAGGCGTTCTTCCGGAAGACGCCGAACGCGTGAGCTAGCCGCTCGGCTCAGCCTCGCCGGGCGAGCCGGGTCTCGAGGCCGCGAGCGCCTCGGATAGGAAGCGTGCGCCCTCCTCTTCACCCCACAGGCGGCTCCTCCAAGGGGAGCCCTCGAGGAAGCCCACGTGCCCGCCCCGGCGCGGCGTCAGGCCGACTTGGCGCGGTTCCAGTAGACGTCCATCTCGTCCAGCGTCATGGCCTCGAGGCGCTTTCCGTCGGCGTGGATCGCGGACTCCATGTGCTCGAACCGGTGGATGAACTTGGAGATGGATTTCTGCAGGGCCTCGTCCGCGTCGATCTTGAGGAATCGGCTCACGTTGGCCGCCGAGAAGATGACGTCTCCCATCTCGTGCTCGACGGCGTTGCGATCGTCCGAGCGCAGCGCGGCTTCGAGCTCATCGACCTCCTCGCGCAGCTTGGCGAGGACGGGTTCGATGTGGTCCCAGTCGAAGCCGACCGACGCGGCCCGCTCCTGGATCTTGATCGCGTGGCGCAGCGGAGGCAGGTTGCCGGCGACCCCGTCGAGCGTGCCGGCGTTGCGCTTCGCGCGCTCGGCGGCCTTCATGCGCTCCCAGTGCGCGATGCTCTCTTCGGGGGTGTCCGCGTGCGCGTCTCCGAAGACGTGCGGGTGGCGGGACTTGATCTTGTCGTGGGCGTGACCGGCGATGGCGTCGAGCGTGAACCCCGGCGCGGTCTCGCGCTTGATGGACACGGCGAAGCAGAGCAGGAACAGCACGTCGCCCATCTCGTCGAGGACGTCGTCGTCATCGCGGTGCGCCGCCGCCCACTCGAGCTCGTAGGCCTCCTCGATGAGGTCGGAGAGGATGTCGTCGAGCGTCTGTTTGCGGTCCCAGGGACACCCGTCCTCGCCGCGCAGGCGCTCGATGAGCGCAAACACGCGTTCCACTGCATCGCGATCGGCCATTCCGCCATGATAGGAGCGCGTCATGCACCGCTTCAAGTCCAAGTTGGGGCTTGCTCGGCGGCCACGCAGCACCTAGAATACAAAGTTTCCCCCCTGCCTTTCGCCTTCCCGGCGGCGGGCCCTGGAGTTTTGCGGAATGAGCGACCGGATCGTCGTGCGCGGAGCGCGGCAGCACAACCTCAAGAACATCGACGTCGAGATCCCGCGGGGCAGCCTGACGGTCGTCACGGGTGTCTCCGGGTCCGGAAAGTCGTCGCTCGCGTTCGACACACTCTACGCCGAAGGGCAGCGGCGCTACATCGAATCCCTGTCCACCTACGCGAAGCAGTTCCTGGAGCGCATCGGCCGCCCCGACGTGGACGATGTGACCGGCCTGTCACCCGCGATCGCGATCGAGCAGCGCAACACGACGCGCAGCTCGCGCTCCACCGTGGGCACCGTCACCGAGATCTACGACTACCTGCGCCTGCTCTTCGCGCGCGCCGGTCGG
>CAZCQM010000164.1:0-5696 GCA_964500785.1 uncultured bacterium | reverse complement strand
GTCTGCCCGAAGTGCAACCTGGAGGTCCGCCGCCACACGCCCGACGAGGTGATCGACGCGTTGCTGGCCGGTCATCCCGGGCGCACCTTCCTCGTCATCGCGACGCGCAAGGTGGAGAAGGGGGGTGCGACCCGGCACGTGGAAGAGCTGGTGCGCGAGGGGTACACGCGCTTTCTCATCCGCGGCGAGGTGGTGCGCATGGAGCCCCCGATCCGGAAGCTGGGGCGGATGTCGGCGCTGGATCTCGTGCTGGATCGCGTCGACGTGGACGCGGGGCGCCGCGCGCGCCTGCTGGAGGCCATCGAGGCCGCGTACCGGATGACCGACGGCCACGTGCGCTTCGACGACGTGGAGACCGGCGAGTCGCTGATGTTCACCAACCATCTGCTGTGCACGTCGTGCGGGCGGGAGTTCGAGGAGCCACGGCCGATCCTGTTCTCGTTCAACACGCCCTTCGGGGCGTGCCCGCACTGCCGGGGCTTCGGCAACCGCATGGAGTTCGACGAGAACCTGATCGTTCCCGATCCGACGCGCTCGCTGCGGCAGCACGCCGTCGAGCCCTGGTCGAGCGAGAAGTTCGAGTATTTCTTCGACCAGCTCGTGCGCTTCTGCCGCCGGCGCAAGATCCCGCTCGACAGGCCGTGGGAGCGGCTCACCGCGGCGCAGCGGCGTCTGGTGCTCGGCGGGGGCGGGGAGTACGTGGGGGTGCTGCCGTTCCTGGAGAACATGCGCGAGAAGACGTACAAGAAGTACGCGCGCTTCTTCACGCGGCGCTACCTCGCGTACCGCGAGTGCCGGGCCTGCCACGGCGGGCGCCTGCGCGAGGAGGCGTACTTCGTCCGCCTCGGCGGGCGCACCATCCGTGACGTCTCCGCCATGACGCCGGGTGCCGCACTCGACTTCGTGCGCGGGCTCGGGTTGACGCCGCGCGAGACGACGGT
Organism: uncultured bacterium; assembly: GCA_964500785.1. GTDB lineage: Bacteria > Krumholzibacteriota > Krumholzibacteriia > WVZY01 > JAKEHA01 > JAKEHA01. Next base: position 4,755 of record CAZCQM010000164.1, on the reverse strand, counting down.
GGCGCGCGACGTCTTGATCGAGCTCGATTCACGGCTTGGCTTCCTGCTCGCCGTGGGGCTGCACTATCTCACCCTCGACCGGCTGGCCAAGACGCTCTCAGGAGGCGAGTCGCAGCGCATCTCGCTCGCGAACTCGCTGGGCTCGAGCCTCCTCGACGTCCTCTACGTCCTCGACGAGCCGAGCATCGGCCTCCACCCGCGCGACACCGACCAGCTCGTGCGGGTGCTCTCCGACCTCCGCTCCCGCGGCAACACGGTGGTGGTCGTGGAGCACGACCTGGACATCATCCGCCACGCGGATTACGTCGTCGACCTGGGGCCGGGCGCCGGCGAGGCGGGCGGAGCAATCGTCTACCAGGGGGACGTCGCGGGCGGCTACGCCCACTCGCGGACCATCCGGTACGCCAGCGACGGCCTGCCACCCCGCAAGGCGCGGCCCGAGACGGCGGCGCCGAAGGAATTCATTGTGCTGCGCGGCGTGCGTGCGCACAATCTCAAGGGAATCGACGTGTCGTTTCCTGTTGGATTGTTCACGAGTGTGACCGGCGTGTCCGGATCCGGAAAGAGCACCCTGGTGTGCGACGTGCTCCACGACGCGCTGCGCGCGCGCGGGCCCGGTGCGTCGACCTACCGCGCCCTGGAGGGTGCGGGATCGGTGCGGGGTGTCCTCATGGTGGACCAGGCGCCGATCGGGAAGACGCCGCGCTCCAACCCGGTCACGTACGTGAAGGCGTTCGCGCACGTTCGCGACATCTTTGCGGCGCAGAAGAAGGCGGTGCGCCGCGGCTACAAGTCGGGGCGCTTCAGCTTCAACGTCGCCGGGGGACGGTGCGCGCGCTGCCAGGGGATGGGCTACGAGCGGATCGAGATGCACTTCATGGCCGACATGTTCGTGCGCTGCAGCGAGTGCGACGGCAGGCGTTTCAACAGCGAGACGCTGGAGATCACCTACAAAGGGCTGAATCTCGCCGACGTGCTCGAGCTCACCGTCGACGACGCCATCGTTCACTTCGCCGACCGCAAGGACCTGGTCTCGCGGCTGCGCGTGCTGCAGAAGGTGGGGCTCGGGTACCTCCGGCTCGGCCAGCCCTCGACGACGCTGTCCGGGGGCGAATCGCAGCGGATCAAGATCGCGCGCGAGCTGTCGGAGAACACCGAGGGCGGATTCGTCTACATTCTCGACGAGCCGACGACGGGGCTCCACGTGGACGACGTCGATGTCCTGATCGACGTGCTGCGGGAGCTGCAGGGGAAGGGCAACACCGTCATCGTGGTGGAGCACGACATGCAGGTGGTCGCGCAGTCCGACTGGGTGGTGGACCTCGGACCCGAGGGCGGCGACGAAGGCGGCAGCGTGGTGGCCGCCGGCACACCGCGCGACGTGGCGGCGGAGCCGTCGTCGCACACCGGCGCATTCCTCCGCAAGACGGCGCGCGGCGCGGGGAGGAAGGCGTCGTGAAGCTCTGCGTCACCGGGGGAGCCGGATACGTCGGCTCGATCGTGGCGGACCGCCTGGCGTCGGACGGGCACGACGTGACCGTGGTCGACAACCTGTCGACGGGCCACCGGGCGGCGGTTCCGGCGGCGTGCCGCTTCATCGAGGGCGACGTGCGCGACGCGGGCGTCCTGGCGCGCGCGCTGGACACATCCACGGACGCGGTGCTCCACTTCGCCGCGTCGAGTGTCGTCGCCGAGTCGGTGGCGCGGCCGCTCGACTACTTCGACAACAACGTCGGCGGCACACTCTCGCTCCTTCGTGCCATGCGCGGCGCCGGCATCGAGCGCTTCGTGTTCTCGTCGACCGCGGCCGTCTACGGCGCGCCCGCGGCACTGCCCATCGACGAGTCCGCGCCCTGCGTTCCCGAGAATCCCTACGGATGGTCCAAGCTGACCGTCGAGCGCATCCTGGAGGCGGAGCGGGTCGCGCACGGTCTGCGCTACGTCGCCCTGCGCTACTTCAACGCCGCCGGCGCCGGCCCCTCGCTCGGCGAGGACCACCGACCGGAGTCGCATTTGATTCCCATCGTGCTCGATGCCGCCCTTGGCATCCGGAAAAGCGTGACGATATTCGGCAACGACTACCGTACGCGCGACGGGACGTGCCTGCGCGACTACGTCCACGTGGTCGACCTGGCCGACGCCCACGTGCGCGCGCTGGACGCGATGGAGGGCGGCTTCTCCGGCCCCCTCAACCTGGGCAGCGAGACCGGCTCCACCGTCCTGGAAGTGATCCGCACGTGCGAGCACGTCACCGGGCGCACCGTCGCGCACGAGGTGGGGCCGCGACGCCCGGGCGATCCGCCGGCCCTGGTGGCCTCGTCCTCGCGCGCCGAGTCGGTGCTGGGCTGGACGAAACGCTCCAGCGGGCTCGAGGAGATCGTTCGCACCGCCTTCGCGTGGCGCCGGGCCCACCCCGACGGGTACGGCGATCCCACGCCCTGACGCGCCCCTCCTGCCGTGCCTTCCGGCACGAACATTGCGTTCCCCGCGCGGTTCCCGTCGTCATCGGCCGAACGCACGCCACCATGGAGAAAACCCAGCTCACCGTCGCGGAGCTCTCGTCTCTGCTCCGAATGATCCAGATCATTCCGGACGCGGACTCCGTCGGCCGCATCCACCACATGCTCCTCGCGTTCTGCACGGCGTGGACCACGATCGGGGTGCGCCGGGCGTTTCTGCTCCTCGTCGACGAGCGCGGGCGCATGATCCGCGGACATCTGGCGTCCGAGCAGGCGCCCGCGGGGGAAGAGCCCGCGACCAGCTTCGAGATGCTGGCGCGCCGCGTCGTGGACAGCACCAGGCGCATCGAGACCAGCGACCTCACGCTCAAGACGCGGACCTTCACCGTCCCCCTGGACTGGCTCCGATGCGCGGCGGTCAAGGCCGCCACGACGGGGATCCCGGTCCTGGCCGACCGCCGCCACAGCGAATTCACGACCGACCCCTTCTTCGACTTCTTCGACACCAGCGGCTACCTGGCCGTACCGCTGCGCACCCGCGGCACCGTGACGGCGGTGCTCGCGGCCGACCACGGCGGCGCGCCCACGGCCATCGGCGTCGAGGACATATCGCTCGTGTACAGCATGGCCCAGCAGGCGGCCACGGCCATCGACCATCTGTACGAAGCGGGGGACAACGCGCGCAAGTTCCGGGTCCTGCGCAAGCTCCAGGACATCCTCGCCTCCACGCAGAACCCCCGGCGCTTCGGCGATTCTCTCTCCGCGATGCTGTCGATAATCTCGCGCGCGATCGGCGGCAACGGCGCGCTCCTCAAGGACCTCGTGCGCAACAAGTTGATTCACGTCAAGTCGGTCGAGGATGCGGACTCGGGAGACCGCGAGGCCGACATCGCGCTGACGGAAGTGTTCGACGCCATGCTGGAACGCGTGGCCGGATCCGTGAAGCCGGTTCGCGGCGACTCGGGACACGCGCTCCTCAACGACGCCGTCGCGGGTTCCGTGCAGCACTTCGTGGCACTGCCGCTGGTCGCGGGCGGTGAGTGCCTCGGTGCCGTCGTGGTCTATTCCGAGAGCAACTCCGCGTCGGCCGAGTCCCGGGAGTTCTCGGCGCGCGACCGGCTCTTTCTCGAACTGAGCGCCGGCATGCTGGCCGAACGCCTCGACTCGCTCTACAAGCGCGAGCGACTGGTGCGGTCCGAGCACATGCTCGACGAGGTACAGTCCCACCTGGTGCGGGAGCGCGCGACATCGCGCGTGGGGCTGCGCGCGCAGGAGCTGTACGAGGCGCTGCTCGGCCGCGTGCAATCGCTGCGCGAGACGTTCGACGCCGCCCAGTCCCACGAGCAGCGTGTCGCGCGCGCGAGCCAGGTGCTCGCGCTCATCGAGGGTGAATCGGCGGAGTTTCAGCAGGAGTTGACGGCGATGAAGTCGTCGTTGCATCTGGTGGATCTCTTTGCGCTGACGCGCGCCATCGCCGACGAGTGGGCGCCCGCGCTGCGCGAGCGGGGCGTGGAAGCGACGGTGCGCATTCCCGACGCCGGTCCCGTGCTGCTCATGGACCGCGACAGCATCGACACCGCGCTGCGCAGCGTGCTGCGTGTCCTCGCGGCCCAGGTCGCCGACGGCGACCGCGTCCTGATCGAGTGCACCACGACCCCCGGCAAAGCGGTGATCCTGATCGCCGACACGGCCGCCAGTGCCGATGGCACGTTGCTGTCCCGCCTCTTCATGCCCTTCTCGAGCGGCGATGACACCGAGGACCAGACGGCCCTCTCCGCGGCCGGAGACATCATCCAGCGCCACGCGGGCGAGATCACGGTGAAGTCGTCGCCGTCGTGGCGGACCATCCTCGGGATCTCCTTCCCGTCCTCCGCCAACTCCGACCGGCGCCGGACCCCCCGCGAGCGCCGGCGCCGCGCCGATCGCCGCCACGGCGACTAGTCGCCACCCGGTGGCCGCCCCGGGGCGACCCGTTTCTGGCCAGCCGGTTCGGCGGCTGCGGACCGGCGCGATCGGTTAACCATATGCACGACAATGGAATACACCGTCATCCCGCGCGGCGGCACGCGCCTTGCCCCTCCCGCGCGGGAGGCATGCGGCGCGGCCTGGACCGAGCCGAACCCTATGGACGACCTGAACCTCTGCGCACTCGTCATCGACGCCATCCGCGACCCGATCCTGGTGGTGGACGCCACCGGTGAGGTCGAGCTCGCGAACCCGGCGGCCATCCGGCTCCTCGAGCTGGCCGGGAGCGGCGGCGGCGCCAGCGGCCACGGCCTCGACGCCGCCGGCGTGA
>CAZCQM010000163.1:0-7245 GCA_964500785.1 uncultured bacterium | reverse complement strand
CGGAAGGAAGCCCATGTCCAGCATGCGGTCGGCTTCGTCGAGGACGAGCTGCTCGAGGTCGTGGAGCTTCGCGTACGAGTAGTCGAAATGATCCAGGAGACGTCCCGGCGTGGCGATGATCACGTCGGCTCCGCTGCGGAAGGCGTGCTCCTGCGGCCCCATGGCCACGCCGCCGAACACGGCCGCCCCGGTGATCGGCGTATGGACCACGAGGTCGTTGAGGTCCTCGAGGATCTGCGCCGCCAGCTCGCGGGTGGGCGTGAGTATGAGCGCGCGCGTGGTGCCACGCGGCTTGTCGATCAGCCGGTTGAGAATCGGGAGCAGAAACGCCACCGTCTTGCCGCTGCCCGTCATCGCACACGCGAGGACATCGCGTCCTTCCAGCCCCGGGGGGATGGCGTCGCTCTGGATGGGGGTCGGCCGGGGGAAGCCGAGCTCTTTAAGACCTTTGAGAAGACTGGGATGAAGCTTGAAGCTGCTGAAGGGCACCGGGCCCGCCTTTCGTTTCCATCGCCCGCATCGGCGAATGTTCTCGATGATACCACATTTGAAAGGGCCGTCCCCGCCGAGCGTTTCCCCGGGCTTGCCGCACCGTCGTTCGCGGCCCTGCGGAAGCGAGCGGCGCGGGGTCCCTTGCGCAAGCGCCCTGCTGGCGTTACACTTCCCCCCTGGCCACTGCACCTTCGGCCCCGCATCCCGCAGTGCACTGGAGCTTCTACCAGCTCCCGCGGCGATTCAAGTCGCCCGCGTCCTTCGATCCCCCGAGGAGGACACGATGAATTTCCGAAAATTTTTGATACCGATTGCGATGATTCTCGTGACTGCTGCATTTCCGGCGGCGGCGGCTCCACCCGTGATCAACGAGTTCGTCGCCAATCACGTGGGAACCGACACCCATGAGTTCGTCGAGATCCTGGGCAACGTGTCCACGGACTATTTCGCGCTCACAATCCTGGAAATCGAGGGAGACGGTTCCGGAGCGGGCGTGATCGACAGCGCCCTGCCCGTCGGCTCCACCGATGCCGGCGGCTTGTGGGTGACCGGATATATGAACAACATGATCGAGAACGGAAGCATGACGCTGCTCCTGGTGGAGAATTTCACCGGAGCCGTCGGCGATGATCTCGACGCCGACAATGACGGCGTGTTCGATTCGATGCCGTTTGGTGCGATCATCGACCAGGTCGCGGTGTTCGACGGTGGCGCCTCCGACCACGTATATGGTTCTACGGTTCTGGTGGGTGGTTTCGATGGTGTCGGTTTCACGCCGGGAGGTGCCTCACGCATACCCAACGGCACGGACACCGACGCCGTCTCCGATTGGACTCGAAACGATTTCGACGGAGCGGGGCTCCCCGGTTTCGCCGGAACACCAGCCACCGGCGAGGCGTTCAACACTCCGGGCGCGACCAACCAGGTCTTCATTGCTCCGCCCGACCCCGTGATCAATGAGTTCGTATTCAATCATACGGGAACGGATGACCACGAATACGTGGAGATATTCGGCGAACCGAGCACCAGCTACTCTCACCTGACCGTCTTTTCCATAGACGGTGACGGTACGCAGGCGGGCATGATCGATGCCGCCTATACCGTGGGAAGCACGGATGCCGCGGGCTTCTGGACGACCCCGTTTATGACGAACGTCCTCGAAAACGGCTCCAACACGCTGCTGCTGGTTGACGGCTTCTTCGGTTTCGTCGGGCAGGATCTGGACTCCGACGACGACGGCGTCCTGGACACCACCCCGTTCGCCCGACTCGTCGACGACGTTGCGGTGCGCAATGGAAACGCTACCGACCACACGTATTCGTCGATCACGCTGGTTCAGGGCTACGACGGCAACGGATCCACCGTGGGCGGCGCGTCGCGCATTCCCAACGGCACCGACACAGACACCGTCGCAGACTGGGTTCGCAACGATTTCGACGGCGAGGGCCTGCCCGGGTTTACCGGCACACCGGACATGGGTGAAGCGCTCAACACGCCGGGGTCGACGAACCTGACCGCCATCGACATGACGCCGCCCGTCATTACCGTGAGCGTGACGCCGAGCGTGCTGTGGCCACCGAATCACAAGTTTGCCGAGGTCTGCGCCACCGTTACCGTGAGTGACGATCGCGACCCGGCACCGACGTTCGTACTGACGTCGATCGAGAGCAACGAGCCGGCCGATGGAAAGGGCGACGGGCACACCGCCGTCGACATCATGGACGCCATGACGGGCAGCGACGATTTGTGCTTCTCCCTTCGCGCCGAGCGCGCGGGTGGCGGCAACGGGCGTGAGTACACCATCGTCTACACCGCCACCGATGCGGCCGGAAATACGGCACCGGGCATGGCGGTCGTGCTGGTTCCTCACGACCAGTCGGGCATGGCGCTGGCTTCCGAGGGGTTCACCCCCGACGGGACATCGCTCGACCTGTCCCTGCGGCGTTTCGCACTCGTGATTCCGTCGGTTCCGTCTCTGTTGAGCAGCGGCGGCGATGGAGGCGAGATGATCTATGTCGAGGGCCTGGACGCGTCCCGCATCGACCCCTACCTCGCGTACGTGGGAAATGCCGCGGGTGCGCTGCGTCCCGACGGGAGTGAGGTCACCGACGTCACCGGCGACAACGCCGCCGACCTCGTTCTCTACTATCCGACGAAGGCCGTCTTGCAGCTCTCGTCCGACGCCGCGAAGGCGGAAGGCACGACATCGGACGGCCACAAGGTCAAATTGGACGGGACGCTCGGCCTTCACTTCGAGGGTCCGGATGGAACGCAGTACCTGGTTGGGGACATCCTCGGCCTGGGCGCACCGGTCTCGACCGAAGCCGGAGCGACAGCCGGGTCGGCGGGAGGGCCCCATGCCGACAAGCCAGCCGGGCAGGCGGCGCGGGTATCCATTCAGCCCAACCCGTTCAACCCGACGACAACCATCTCGCTGGAGGTGACCGTCCCGGCCCACGTGGTGCTTCGGGTGTTCGACGTGCGCGGTGCGGTCGTCCGGACGCTTCGGGACGAATTCATGGCCGCGGGCCGTCACACCATCCGGTGGGACGGCCGGGACGACGGCGGTCGCTCCGTGTCGAGCGGCATCTATTTCGTCCGCTTCGAATCCGCGGGCGTGGGCGTGACGCACCGCGCCGTGCTGTTGAAGTGACCCCTGCGATCGGTCTTCGCAGGATCGGGATCCAGGAGGATGAAGACGGGGTTCGGTATCGGCTCCTCCCGGAGCCGGATGGACCCCTCTGGAGAGACGCGCCGCCCGGCACGGTCACGGCTGTGCCGGAGCGGCGGGTCTCCTCCGTCCCCACGGTTACCCCGGTGGCGCGTCCGAGGCCGAGACTCCGCGGCCAGCGGAGGCGGCAACAGGCCTTGAAAGAACGCCCGAACTGTGGCAATCTCCCCGGGATCAGAGGATCCTCCTGCAAAGCTCGCTTCGGCGGAATTCCTGCCCGCTGGATTCGACAGTCGGCTCAGAGTTTTTCATGAGGCGCGAATGGGGGCACCCGCCCCGTCGCGGTCGCGGTTATCATTCTCAGAAAGTGAGGCAGCGTGGCGAGACGAACCAACTACAGCTTCGAAAAACGTAAGAGAGAGAATAAGAAGAAAGAGAAACGGGCCGCCAAGCTCGAACGGAAGCGGCTCAAGAAACAGGGCGACGTGGACGAACCGGTGCAGGAAGGTGCCGACACGCCGGCCTCGACGGACGAGGAAGCCGCCCAGAGCGACGACCAACCGGCGTAAAGCGCGTCAGCGGGCTCCCTGCGAGTTCCCGCTCCCGCGTATCGTCCCCTTCATCGACACGTTCATCCGCCAGATCCGGGCACCCCGTTGGTTCGGATTTTGCAGCATGCCCGACCGAATCCTACGGAAGGCAGGTTTTCGTCCGCTCGTCGGAACCGGCGAGGCATCGAGGTGAATTGTGGAAACGCTTGTGAAGGATGAAGTTAAGTCGCCCGCCGAGAACTCCCGCCCGGCCCCCGGCCCCGACCGCCGGGACGAGATCGAGGAGCTCCTGCGCATCAAGAAGAGCCACCGGATCGACGGCAGCCACGTCCCCTGCCCGTCCTGCGCCGTGCCCGTCGAAATCAGCATCAACCACTGCCCGTTCTGCGACTCCGACATCGCCGCAGAAACCGCGCTGGCCCGCGAGACCACCCGCCGTCTGCGCGAGCTCTCGGGGGAGATCGACACCGAACACGCCGTGCGCACGCGCGAAAAACCGAAGAAGCGCGGGTTCTTGGCGCGGCTCAAGTGCCTCTTCGAAGGCGACCCCGAGCCCGAGCCCGATATCCTGGACGTCGATCCGCACGCCAAGCGTCTCTTGAACCTCATGTCGCCGGGCGACTCCATCAAGGTTCTCGAAGAGGACGGCTCCTGGCTCAAGGTCAAGACCCAGGCCGGCGACATCGGCTGGGTGTATTCGACCGTGCGCAAGCGCCAGTAGCCGGCCGTGGCGGCCGACTGCCCTGCCCGGGTGGCGCGCCCGAGAAGCGCCGCCATGCGATACCTCCCATCGTGCGCTATGCTGCCGTCATGACGACGGTCCTGCTGCTTGGACAGTTCGCCACCCGCGTCCGGACGTGAGATCATGGTCCCGGAATTTCCCAATCCTTTTTGACGTTCGGAGCGACTCAATGCGTGGAATGAGCGCGCCACACGAAAGCCGCGCGACCGACCGGGAACTGGTCGAGGCCGTCCTTCAGTACAGGGACGAGGGGGCGTTCCGCGCCCTCTATCGGCGCCACACGCCGCGGCTGTTCATGCTGGTGGCGCGCCTGCTGGCCCGGGACGATCGCGAGGCGGAGGACGTCGTGCAGGAGATCTGGATCCACGCCTTCGAGAGCCTCGATCGCTTCGAGTGGAACTCGAGCTTTTCCACCTGGCTGACCGGCATCGGGCTCAACCGGGTGCGCGATCGGATCCGCAAGTACGGGCGGTCACGCGAGACGGCGGTCGAGGCCGTGCCCGACGTCGCCGGCGCGCCCGATCCGCACGAGGTGCGGGTCGACCTGGAGCGGATGATCGGCCGGCTTCCCGACGACGAGCGCATGGTGCTCGTCCTGCACGACGTGGAAGGAATGAAGCACCGGGAGATCTCGGAGCATCTCGACATCCCCGAGGGCACGTCCAAGACGCACCTCTTCAACGCGCGCCGGAGACTCCGCGCGATGATGTCGGGGTAAGGAGCACAGACATGACAGACAAGCTGACGCCGGAAGAAAGAGAAGCGCTGAAGAACCTGCCCCGCGAACGCATGCCGGGGGCCGCCCTCGAAGGGCGGGTCGTCAATGCGATGCGTGAGCACGGGTTCCTGGCCCGGCCGCGCCGGACGATCGCCGTGACGGGCGGCCGCGTGGCGACGCTGGTGGCGGCGAGCGTGGCGCTGATGATCGGCGCCTACTCGATCGGCCTGCACCGGGGCGGGAGCGTGCCGGCACTCTCCCCCGTGGGAACCCCGGCGTTCGAGAAACGCTCCACCGCAGAGACCATGGAAGAAACGCCCCCGCCGAAGCAGGTCGCCGAACGACCCCATGAGGCCGAACCACCGGCGGTCGTAGACGCCGTGCGGAAGGTCGCCGCCGAATCGCCGGAAAAGAAGGCGGCCGCGCCCGCCGCTCCGGCCGCGCGTTCCGACGAGGCCGATCGCGACCAGGCAGCCGGGCGGGTCGAGGCGAAGGACGAAGGCGTCGCGTCGAATGAACCAGCGTCCCCTGCAACCGAAGCGGTGGATATGCCGCCACCACCACCCGCTTCCGGTGCGCGGGAGAAGGCATCGCCGGAGATCACGCTGAAGCCAAAGCAATCGAGCGAAGCGGCGCGGCCCGCGGCTTCGGCCCGGTCGCAGATGGCGCCGAAACCTCCACTGACGTTCATGCTGAACGGCGTGCCGGTGACGATCGAGGCCCCCGACAGCGTGCGCGTCACCGAGGACGAACTGGGAAAGATGCTCCTCATCTACACATCCGACGGCATCATCCGGGTCCGCCTGGGCGACGGCCGCTGATCCCGGGCAGAATCTTCCGTTCCCCCAAAACCAAACGGCCCGTCGCGGCGACTCATGGGCGTATCGAGAGTCACCGCGGAGGTGACCTCGCATTCTTCGAAAGGGGAACGCCATGAAGATCACCATCTGGGCCGGTACTCTACTGGCCATCATCCTGTCCGCAGTCCTTTCGATCGCAACCGGGACCGGACGCATCACCGGCCACGTCCGCGACGCCGCCACGCTGCAACCTATCGCGGGGGCGACCGTGGTCGTCGAGGGCACCGGGCTTCGCTCGCGCACCGGTACTGACGGCGCGTACACCATCGTGAACGTGCCGGAAGGCGTCTACACGATCCGCGTCGAATCCACCGGCGCTCTGTCGGCGACGCAGCAACGCATCACCGTCGTCGCCGGCCGGACGGCAACGGTTGACTTCCGCATGGAACGGTTCCGCGACGAGCCCCCGCCGGCGCCGAAAGACGCGGACCGTCCGGATAAGCTCCAGTCCACCGAGGAGGGAAAGGCGTCGCCGGGACGGAACACGCCGACGTCTCCCTCCTCGTCGGGCGTCATGCTCAAGCGCAGCGTCGCGTGCGAAATGCCCGCGACGTCCTGGGCGTCGCCGGGATTCGAGTCCTACGACGCCATCGACGAGAACGGCTGGCTGTCGACTCTCGACAAGCCGCTCTCGACCTTCTCGGTCGACGTCGACGCGGCATCGTACGGCAACGTGCGCCGGTTCTTGACCCAGGGGCAGCTGCCCCCCGCCGACGCCGTCCGCATCGAAGAGCTGGTCAACTACTTCGACTATGACTACCCGAACCCGCGCGGCCGCCATCCCTTCTCGATCACCACCGAGGTGGCCGAGTGCCCGTGGAACTCGGGGCACAAGCTGGTCCACATCGGCCTTCAGGGCGAACGCGTGGACGTCGAAGACCTGCCGCCGAGCAACCTCGTCTTCCTGATCGACGTGTCGGGTTCGATGATGCCGCCCAACAAGCTGCCACTGTTGAAGTCGGCGTTTCGGATGCTGGTCGACCAGCTGCGGGCCCAGGATCGCGTGGCGATCGTGGTGTACGCGGGCGCGGCCGGGCTCGTCCTGCCGTCGACCTGCGGTGCCGACAAGGAGCAAATCCTGTGCGCCATCGACCGCCTGCAGGCCGGCGGGTCGACCGCGGGCGGCGCCGGCATCCAGCTGGCGTACCGCGTGGCACAGCAGAACTTCCTCGACGGCGGCAACAACCGTGTCATCCTGGCCACCGACGGCG
>CAZCQM010000162.1:0-7283 GCA_964500785.1 uncultured bacterium | reverse complement strand
CCCCCGTCGCCCCTGAAAAATGATACACACGTATCATTGCGGGCGTGGGCGTTTCGGGACATGCTCATATACGGAGAAGGTCCAACATGAGGACCGTCGATCTCGTCTCGGAAGCCCCCTCTCTGGGCGACCTCGAGATCACAACAGCCAACGCGGGACGGCGCCGGTAGCAACCACGGAACGACACCGGCGCCGTCTTTTTTTTGTATCCGAGCCGCAGGTGTCGCGGCGATTCCCGGGGATTTCCTAGAACGACCAGTTGACGATCGGAAGCACCGGCAGGAACCCGTCCTGCGAGATGACGTTGACGAACCCGATCTGAATACCGTGGATCTTCTGCGCGAAGTTCACGAACCCCAGCTGGAGCCCATCGCCGTTCATGGTGTGATTCACGAACCCCCACTGAACTCCCTCGAAGCTGCCCCCGTTGTAGTTTACGGCGCCGAGCTGCGCGCCGTGAAAATCGGCTTCAGCGATGTTGACGGCACCCCACTGGAGTCCCTTCGACAGACCCGAGGTCGTGTGGTTGACGAGTCCCAGGTCGAGCACCTGAACCGACGTGTTCTTTCCGTAGAGGATGTTGAGGCGGAAGGCGGTCACCGAATCGGTCTCCCTGGCGATAGAGATGGGTGTCACGAGCGATATGTTGACCGCTTTCTCGGCGGCGATGCCCGCCGTGGGTACGAGGAGGGCGATCCCCAGCGTCGCCGACAGGACGATATGCGCGAATTTCATGGGCGGCTCCTTGTTGTGTGAGTGGTTTCCGCGGGTTTCCGAAGCGACTGACGATCGGATCGCGGGGAGAGGAGTATAGCACTCAATCGTCCGGGCACGAAATGGTCCCCCCGCGCACCGGGCCCCGACGACGGCGCTTCACGCGGGACGGCCGCTGCGGTATCATGCCGCGATGCCTCTACCCTCGGGAACGCGCGTCGGGTCCTACGAGATCGTATCGCCGGTCGGCGCCGGCGGCATGGGCGAGGTCTATCGCGCCCGGGACGCGAAGCTCAAACGGGACGTCGCGATCAAGGTGCTTCCCTCCGATTTCGCCGCCGACCCCGATCGCCTCGGCCGTTTCGAGCGGGAGGCGCACCTGCTCGCCTCGCTCAATCACCCCCATATCGCGAGCATCTACGGGCTGGAAGACGCCGCCGGAAGCCCCGCGCTCGTGATGGAGCTGGTGGAGGGCGAGACGCTGGCCGACCTCATCGCCCGCGGGCCCGTCCCGGTCGACGAGGCGCTGACGCTCGCCCGCCAGATCGCCGACGCCCTCGAGTACGCCCACGAACGCGGCATCGTGCACCGCGATCTCAAACCCGCCAACGTCGTGGTGTCGCGCGACGGCGGGGTCAAGGTGCTCGACTTCGGGCTGGCCAAGGCGATCATCGGTGAAGGCGGAGCCGCACCCGACTCGGATGCCACGCACTCGCCGACGCTCACCTCCCCCGCCACGCGTGCCGGCGTGATCCTCGGCACGGCCGCGTACATGGCCCCCGAACAGGCGCGGGGGAAGGACGTCGACCGGCGCGCGGACATCTGGGCGTTCGGCGTCGTGCTTTTCGAGATGCTCACCGGGAGCCGCCTGTTCGAGGGCGAGACGATCTCGGATACGATCGCGGCCATTCTCACCCAGCCCCCCCCGTTCCAGCGCCTTCCGTCGGCGACGCCGCCCGGCGTGCGCCGCCTGCTGGAGCGTTGCCTCGAACGCGATCCCAGACAGCGCCTGCGGGACATCGGCGAGGCGCGCATCGTGCTGGAGCGGGTGGCGAGCGGCGCGGACGAAGAAATCGCGCCATCACCGCCGGGTCGCCGCCATGTCTCGCGCGCGCCCTGGGTGATCGCGGCGCTGGCCGTCGCGGCTGCCGTCGTGGCGGTGGTCATGGTGAACCGCCGGCCCATACCGGTCAGCGAGCCGGTGACGTTCGTGCAGAAGACGTTCAACAACCAGTCCATTTATAACGCGCTCTTCGCGCCGGACGGCCAGACCATCGTGTTCAGCGCCGCCCAGACGGGCAACACGCCGTACCTGTATTCGCTCCGTCCCGAGTACGCGGAACCGGTGCAGCTTGCCGACGAACCCCTGCAGCTGCTTTCCATCTCGGCCACCGGCGAGATGGCGGTGTTGACCCACCCGAAATGGTTCGGCCACCGCTTGTGTGAGGGAACGCTGGCGCGCATGCCGCTCGGCGGGGGTGCCCCGCGCGAGATCATGGAGCACGTCCACCAGGCCACCTGGTCTCCCGACGGAACACAGCTCGCGGTCGTGCGCGAGGAAGCGGGGTTGCACCGGCTCGAGTTCCCGCCGGGCAAGGTGCTCTTTCAGACCAGCGGCTATGTGAGCGACCCGCGCATCTCGCCGAAGGGGGATCGCATCGCCTATTTCGAGCACCCGGCCAGGTGGGACGACCGGGGGCTCATCGCCGTCGTCGATCTGGACGGACACCGCACCGTTCTCTCCGACGGCTACTGGGGAGAGGAGGGAATCGCATGGTCGCCGTCGGGAGACGTGGTCTATTTTTCCGCGGGGACGGGATACTCGAACTTCTCGGTCTACGCGGTCGACATGCACGGAAACGTGCGCGTGGCGCTGCAGAGTGCCGGTGGTGTGGTCATGCACGACATTTCCCGTAACGGCGACTGGATCCTCACGCGCGACGACATCACCCGCATGATGCACGGGCGCACACCGGCCGACGCGAAGGAGCGCGACCTTTCCTGGCAGGATCTATCCAACGTCGTGGATATCTCCGATGACGGCCGCCAGCTCCTGTTCGGCGCGGAAGGGATTTCGGCGGGTATGAACTACCGCGTCTGCCTGCGCGGCCTGGATGGCTCGCCGGTGGTGGTGCTCGGCGACGGGCTGGCGACGGACCTCTCCCCCGATGGGCGATGGGCGCTGGCGGTCATCTACCCCGACCAGCTGTTCATCTACCCGACCGGAGCCGGAGAAGCACGGGAGTTGGAGCGCGGTCCGATCGCATCGTATATCGACGCACGCTGGTTTCCGGACGGGAAGCGCGTGCTGGTCACGGCCGCGGAACAAGGTGCCGCCGGCCGCTGCTACGTGCAGGACGCCGCGGGCGGTCCCCCGCAACCCGTGATGACCGCGGGCGTCCTCGCGGCGTACCCGGCGCCGGATGGGCGCCGTGCGCTGGTGCAGAAGAGTGACCGAACGTGGGTGGTCGCCGCGCTGGAAGGCGACTCGGCACCGGTGCCGGTGCCGGGGATCGAGCCGGGCGAAGGCTTCGACGCATGGACGCATGACGGGCGCGGCGTTTTGGTGCACGACCGCAGTGTGATCCCGGTGCGGGTCATGCGCGTGGACCTGGCCACGGGTGGGCGAAGCCTGCAGCTCACAATCACGCCCTCGGATGCGGGTGTGCTGTCGATCTCCACCGTCTGCTTCAGCCCGGACGAAAGAAGCTACGCGTACGACGCGTCCCGCTATCTCTCGCATCTCTACTACGTGAAGGGCGCGAAGTAGCTGCGACGCCCGCCTCGCCCCTTCGTCACTTCAGCAGATTCAGTTTCGTCCGTCGCACCCCGTCGGGTGTTCGCAGCTCGGCGACGTAGATGCCCGAGGCCACCGGCTGGCCCCGGCGATTGACGCCGTCCCATGGATACGTGTGGTGGCCGGCGGGGAGTTCCCCCTCGTGCACGGTCGCGACATACCCCCCATCCACCGCGTAGATCTTGAGCGATACGTTCCCGCCGGTCGCCAGGTCGAAGGCGAGCGTCGTCTGCGGGTTGAACGGGTTGGGATACGGGGGATGGAGGACCACATGCGCGGCGTGCGGAGCCGGACCGACCGACACCGGCTCCGGCGAATCACCGGTAAACACGATGTAGGGAATGTCCATGAAACTCGCGGAGAGCATCGTTTCCTGCGGGGGCCCCGGGTTCGGGGTCGCCTTTGCGATCACTTCGATGAGGTCCGCCTTCGTGAGTGGAAACGCAGCGCCGCGTTTCGTCGCCACGGACGCAGCCCCGGGCGTTGTGACGTCCATCTCGTAGCCGAGATCGATCCACATCGACCACGGCTCATTGGATCCGCCGAGCAGCTGGTATCCGATGCCGATCGGCCAGTCGGAGAGTTCCACCAGCGGCATCCCGAAATCCGTCTGCGAATACTCCGCCATCACCTGTCCCGCTTTCTTGAGGATCACCTGCACTTCCGGAGTCTGACTCGGGCCCGGGTTCTTGTACACGCCGACGACCGATCCGTCGGACGCCAAGTGGAGCGCCAGGCGCGACACGGGCTCGGGGTCGGCGGCGAGGCGGGAAACGAACGCCCAGTCGGTCTCACCGGTCTGAATGCTCGGCGGCCCCAGCGGCGCCCACCGCACGCCGAACTGATCGGGCGGCATGTCGCCGGGCATCACACACGGCGCAATGGCGGCACCGTCGCTGAGACCCGGGCCGGTGCTGTGCATCCGGACGGGTTGGTGCACTCGCTTTCCGGTCAGGGTGCCTCGGCAAGTGAATTCCGCCATGCCGAGCGGGAGGTCCATCCGGAACGTGTTGGGCGACCGGTCCACGACGAATTCGTTGCCGAGCGTACTCAGGCTGGTGCGGTCGACGATGACGAAGAAGCGGTATTTCTTGGACGCATTCGAGTGCATCTTGATCTTGCTGGCCGTGAGGGTCCCGACTCCCGGCAGGTTCACCGGCACCGGCGAGGGGAAACCGAGCACCAGGGCCAGGTTGTTGTTGTCCTCGACGCCGGTCTCGTTCGCCCACATGTCGGTCATCACGGTGATCGGCCCCAGCGTGGACGGGTTGATCCCGAGCACGTTGCCCGACTCGTCGAGGAGCTCCACGCTGGCATCGGGTGAGCCCGAGCCGCTGAAGTCCGGCACGACGCTCCACTGGGTCCCGTCGCACGTCGCCGTGACCTTACCCACTTCGCCCTGGCCGCCGGCGATGAGGTCGCCCGTGACGGAGAACTCGTCGGTGTCTCCGCCCGCGGCGCAACCGTCCTTTATGTCCCAGATCAGGCACTCCTCGATCTCGGACTCGTCCGTGTCCACCTGCATGGTCCCCGGGATCCCCGCGGACAGGGTCACCTTCGCCTTGCCGAGATCGGCGGCGATGATGGCGCCGTTCTTGCGGTTGCGGACCGTGTGCCCGTTCATCTGCTGCGCGAGGTCGTCGATGCCCAGCGTCGCAACGGGCAGTCCCGCCGGAATCATGACGGTGACGTCGACGTGGTCGACGGACCCGAGAGGCGGCGCGCTTTCGGGGAAGAACCAGACCTCGTCGCCGGTTCCGAGGTCCTGACCCATCGCATTGGTGATGATCACATCGCCGTTCCATCTCATCCGGAAGCCTTCAGACGTTGGATACGGCTCGACGGCCGGGAGCGTAAATGGATCCGGAAGTGGCGTGATGACGGAGAGCAGGTCGGCCGAGAACTCGACCGGCGCCGTTGACGTGGCCATTGGTCCCGACATGCCGCTGTACTGCGCGACCGGGACGCCGGCGCTGAATATCGTGATCATGTAGTCACCGATGGGGCCGAAGTCGGGCGTGGTTTCGAACATGACCGCACCCGTCCTTCCAACGATGCAGCACGGGTTGATGCCGAGTCCGTTGCTGACGCGAAAGACGATCTGGCCACCCACCGGCAACGTAGCGGTCAGATCGTTGGATCGGACGATCGCGCCCGACCCGCCGCCGATGTGCATGCGGAATCCGTCGTCGCCGCTGAAGCCAAGGTTGCCGACGTAGAGACGACTGCCGAGGGGGGCGAAGGGTCGAGAGGCCGTTTGAGCGGCGCCGACTGAAAGCGTTGCCGCACCCAGAGGTGAGACTTCGGTGCCGAGAAAGACACTGGGGCCCGCCTGGGAGAGGACGATCGTCGGAGTCGCAACCGACACGGCGAACGCGGCGGCGAGGAATCGGAGTGCGCGCATGGCGGTTCCTCCGCGGGAGCGAAGCCGCCCGTGACGGTAGGCGCGACCCCGGGGCGGCCGTCGGCGGGGCGCGTCAACTGTTGATCATACCATGCTCACTTGAGCAACACCATCTTCTTCGTGCGGGTGGCGTTCGCGTGCTCGATGCGCGCGAAGTACACGCCCGACGCGACCGACGTGCCGCGGTCGTCGCGCCCGCTCCAGTCCATCCGGTAGGCCCCCGCGTCCTGCGTCTCGTTGTCCACCAGCGTTGCCACGCGGTTTCCACGGACGTCGTAGATCGCCACTGTAACGCGCCCGCGCGACGGCACCGTCCAGCTCACCGTGGTCGCCGGGTTGAAAGGGTTGGGGAAGTTGGAGACCGAGAGGACGTAACTCCGCGGCGTGTCGCCCACGCCCGACGGGACTCTGATCGACCCCGGGGCACCCTCGTTGCCGGAGAAGTCGGTCGCCGTCACGAACACGTACTGGTAGGAGTGCCCCAGGACGTTCATGGCAGTATCCACGGTGTAGTCGATCAGGGTGGCGTCGGCGAAATACTGCGTCATCGAACCGTACACGGTGTAGTAGTCGAAGTCCGCCGCCATAGACGGACTCCACGAGAGTGTTCCCACCTGGTAGGCGAGCCCACCCGGCGCTCCCGGCGCCAGATTGTCCACGGAGTAGCCGCTGTCCGGAGCCGAATCAAAATAGGTCATTGGATCCGCCATCGCGGCGCGGATGAAGTAGGTCGAATAGTACGGCCCGAGCGCGATGGTCGAATCCGCGTCGGTGGGAGCGTCGATTAGATAATCCGCCTGACCATGCGCGGCGACCTTCCCCGTGTAGACCCAGCCGTCGTCGAGGATCTGGCCCGGCTGCAGGCCGGTCGGAGCCGCTCCCGGCACGGCATCGGCGCGCCGGTAGACTTCGTAGGCCGCGACGGGCAATGGCGACGTCGGTACGTCGTAGCCGGAGTGCGAGAATCGAATTCGGACCTTCCGTCCCTGATCGTTGCCGACATCGGAGATCGACTGGATCGCTGGTTCAGCGGGTTTCGTCCCGTAGACGGCAACGAAGGCGTCACTGGACCCTTGCGACGCGATGTCCGCACCACCGAGATTCGTCGTCCCGCCGAAATAGCCGCCGACGATCACACGGTCGGACCCATCGAGAACGAGTGCCCCCACCTGTTCTCCATTCGTGCCGCCATAACCATAGCTCCACTCATGCGAGCCCGCCCCGTCGAAGCCGGCGATCACCATGTCCAGGTTTCCGGCGTTCATCAGGGCGCCTCCACCGAAGTCAACCGCACCCTGGAAGTAGCCGGTGACGATGATGTGGCCTGCATCATCGACCACGACCGACTTGCCCGCGTCGTTCTGGGTA
>CAZCQM010000161.1:0-7295 GCA_964500785.1 uncultured bacterium | reverse complement strand
AAGGTGGGGCGCGTGCACCTGCCGCCGCCGTCGCACCTGACGTTCACGGGCCCCGGGTACGTGATGTGCTCGTTCTGCCCGCGGCCGTTCGACTTCGACGAGAACGCGGTGCCGGTCCCGTACGCGCATTCCAACGTCGACAGCGACGAGGTGCTCTATTACGTCGAAGGCAACTTCATGAGCCGCAAGGGCATCGAAGTCGGATCGATCACGCTCCATCCATACGGCATCCCGCACGGTCCGCAGCCCGGGCTTCTGGAGAAGTCGCTGGGCGCGAAGGAGACCAAAGAGCTCGCCGTCATGGTCGACACGTTCAAGCCCCTCAAAGTCGCCCGGCTGGCGGCGAGCATCGACGATCCGGGTTACCCGTACAGCTGGCAGTACTAGGGTCGGGGCGCGGTATGATCCTCGACCCGGCCCGGCTAACGAAGGCGGAATTCTACCCGTGGATGATCCGCTGTATCGTCCCGCGGCCCATCGCGTGGGTGTCCACGACGTCGCGGGCGGGCGTGCACAACCTGGCGCCGTTTTCGTTCTTTACCGCTATCTCCACGGAGCCCCCCACGCTGTGCTTTGCGCCCGGCCGACACCCGGTGACCGGCGGTAAGAAAGACACGCTCGTCAACATCGAGGAAACGGGCGAGTTCGTGGTCAATGTCGTCCCCGAAGAGCTGGCCGAGCAGATGAACGAGACCGCAACCGACTACCCGCACGGAATGGACGAGTTCAAGGAGGTCGGCTTGACGCCGTCACCGTCGGAGCGCGTCAAGGCGCCGCGGGTGGCGGAATCCCCGGTTCATTTCGAATGCGAACGCTACCAGATCGTCCAGATCGGTCCCGACGGCGCCGGAGGCGCGTCGCTGGTAATCGGCCGCATCGTGCTGCTTCACGTCGACGACTCCATCCTGACCAACGGCAAGGTGGACTACGAGCGCTACCGCGCGGTCGGGCGCCTGGGTGGGATGGACTACACGCGGATGCGCGACCGGTTCTCGATGGCGCGCAAGAAATACACCCCGAAATGAACCGGCGCGCCACCCGCACCGGCCGCCTGATCGTCGCACTGTCCCTGACACTCGCGGTGTTCGCGTGCGACGACGACCTGCCGCCCCCCGTCGGCGTCACCCCGCCGCCACCGCCGCCGCCCGGCCCCGTCCTCCCGCCGTGTCCCGAGCTGGACATGCACCTGCACGTCCTTGCCATCGCGCGGCCCCCGGGCGGGACCGTCGGAGCCGCCGTGCAGGATTCCTACGTCTTCGGCGCGCAGGGGGCGGGTGGCGTCTACGTCGCGGACGTCCTCGACCCTGCGGACGTCCGCGTCGTCGGCACGTTCCCGCAGTTCGTCGACGCGCGCGACGTGGCGGTGTCGGGAAGTCGCCTCTATGTCGCCGACGGAACGCACGGACTGGCCATTGTGGACATCAGCGACCCCGCGAACCCGACGGCGGTGGGCTCGCTCGCCCTGCCGGGCGCCGCGGTTGACGTCGCCGCGGTGGATTCGCGCGCATATGTGGCCAACGACCCGCTGGGGCTGGTGATCGTCGACGCGCAGAATCCGTCCCAGCCGCGGATCCTCGGGATCGAGAATACGCCCGGCAAGCCGGTGGGGGTTGCGGTCTCGGGACCGGTGGCGTTCGTGGCCGATCAGACCGACGGGCTGCGCGTGGTGGACGTGGCGGATCCGGCCACGCCATACATTCTGACCACGGTCACGGTTCCATCGCTCATCCAGGCCGTCGCCGCAGACGGTGACGTTGTGGCGGTCGCCGCGCGTGAAGGCGGATTGAATATGATCGATGCGTCGTTACCGGCGCAGGCGAGTCTGACGGGGCAGATCACGACGGCGAGCGATGCGGTGGGCGTGGCTCTGGGAGGGGGCGTGGCGTACGTGGCCGCCATCGCAAGCGGCATCGACGTCATCGACGTGACCGATATCGGATCGCCGCAGCGGATTCAGACCGTGGGGACGACGGGCAATACCGTCGACATCGCGCTGGGGGGGGACCGGGTGGTGTCGTCGGAGAACCTGGGAGGTGCCCGGGTTCTGGATGTCCGTAATCCCATGCCGCCGGCGATCGGTCAGCCCGTGACGCCGCCGCTCACCAACTTCTCGGCCGTGGTCGTCGCTGCGATGGGAGATTACCTGGTGGCCGTGAACGGGACCACGATGGGGACTCCGTCTCTCGAGGTGGTGGCTCAATCGCCCGACCGGATCGTCGGTACTCTCGCGCAGCCGTTCACCCGCCCGCCGACGGACATCGCCATCGTCGATTCGATGGCCTACATAGCGACGAGCAACGGCGTTCCCGTGATCGACCTGCACAACCCGGCGGCTCCGGTCCTGGTCAAGACCGTTTCGTCGGGCTTGACGTCGGTGGCGGTCCTCGGCCATTCCCTCGTCGAGGCGGGTGGCAACGGCTACGTGGTTGAAATCGATCTCGATGGTGTCACGGCTCCCAAAGGGGTGACGATCAGCGGCGGTCTGCCCACGTCGGTCGCAGCCGACGACGACTACACGTACATGACCGACCGCCGCGGGTTCCTGTGGGTGATTGCGCGGGCCAATTACGTCGTGTCGTCCCGGGTCACCCTGCTGGGTTCGGGCGAGCGCGTGATCGCCCGGCAGGAAAACGGACGGCCGACCGTGTACGTCGCGGTGGCCGGTCCGCTGACCAGCCAGGCGAGCATCGATTGCTACGATCTCAGCAGCCCCGCCAGCCCGCAGCTGCTCTGGCGGGCGATGTGCGGGGGAGACGCGCAGGGCGTCGATATCACCGGGGAGTGGATGGTAGTGGCCGAGGGAATCGATGGCACCGAAATGTTCGCCATCGATCCCGCCGGCGCGGGCGCGCGTCCGGTGGGCTTCATTCCGGGCAAGGCCCTGCGGGCCGTGTTCAGCGGACACCGCATCGGTATCGCTGCGGGCACCCTCGGCGGCGTCATCCCGGTTCCCATCACCAACTGCCTGCAGTGAGCGCCGGGTGTGGCGCGCGAGGAGCGCCTACGGAAGCTTCTTGTGGGTGGCGTCGCAGAACGGGGCGTTGTCCGTCTGCTTGCAGCGGCACAGCGCGTAGCGCCGCTTCCGGGTGATCGTAAATACGAGCGGCTCGAAGCCCGTGCCCTCGTGCGATCCGTCGCAGAACGGCTGGGTCTTCGAACGCCCGCAACGGCACCACTCGTATTCGCCCGGCTCGAGTTCCAGCACGGCCGGGCTCTTTTCCGCGATCTGGCCCTTCATCGGCGCCCTCCTGGGTTGGCTGATAAGATAACCCGGCGCAGCGACCGCGTCAAAGCAGGGACCGGCCGCTCTCACTCCCCAGTCGGCCGGCGATCCGTGCTATTCTAGCGATGATTGCCCCACACCGGGAGGGATCATGCTTCGCCGGACCGTCTTGATGCTTGCCCTCGGTGTCCTCGCGTGCGACGAAGGTTCCCCTGTGATCGTCGAAACGCCGCCCCGGGAGACCGTCGAAACGCCCCGTTGCCCGCCCTTCGACGACAACCTGCGGACGCGAGCCGTCGCGCGACCCGCCGTCGGGAAGACCGCCAGGGCCGTGTCCCGGGACGGTTACGTCTATGGCGCGGCCGGCGCGGACGGCGCCTACATCGCCGACATCATCGATCCATCCCGGGTGCGGATCATCCGCACGTTTCCGCAGCTCACCGACGCGCGCGACGTCGCCGCGACGGACCGTCTCCTCTACGTCGCCGACGGGACGAACGGGCTGGCGGTTGCCAACATCAGCGATCCGGTGCACGCGACCGTGACGGGAGCGCTGTCTCTCCCCGGCGCCGCCGTGGACGTCGCCGCCGCGGGGACGCGAGGCTACGTCATCAACGATTTGCTCGGACTGGTGATCGTCGACGCGTCGAACGCGGCTCAACCCCGGGTCCTCGGCATCGAGAACACGCCGGGCAACGCCGTCGCGGTCGCCGTGGATGGGACGCTGGCGTTCGTGGCCGATCAGACGGACGGGCTGCGCGTGGTCAATGTCGCGGACCCGGCGGCCCCGTTCATCCTGGCGCGGCTCGCGGTGCCGGGCGTGGCGCGCGGCGTGGCGGTGCACAACTCGCTGGTCGCGGTGGCGGCGGGTAGCGCGGGACTGCAACTGGTCGACGTGTCGGATCCGACGCAGCCGTCGATCGTGAGTGCACTCCCAACCTCGGATGACGCCGTGGGCGCGGCCCTCGGCGACGGCGTTGCGTACGTGGCGGTAGGCCGGGGCGGCATGGATGTCGCCAACGTGGCGTTGCCGTCGTCGCCCCTGCGCATCCAGACCGTCGGCACCGCGGCGCGCACGGTCGACGTCACGCTCGACGGGAACCGACCGACGGTGGCGGAGGACGTCGCGGGTGCCCGCGTATTCGAGGTACGCACGCTGGAACTGCCGAGCTACACAGCACTGGACGGCATCACCGCGTTCGCCGCCGCGCCGATGGGCGATCTCCTCGTGCTCGCCGAGACGAGTGGCCGCGTCAGCGTCGTGGACCCGTCCCAGCACTCACTGGTCGGAAGGATCTCGCTGTTCGCTTATCCGTCGGACATTGCGGTCGAAGACTCAGTGGCCTACATTCCCACCGGCAACGGATGCATGGTCGTCGATCTGCACCGGCCGTGGGCGCCGACGGTTCAGCAGAGAATACCGTTTGCGCTCGACGTCGTCGCGGTCGATGGGCCATCTCTGTTCCAGGCCGGGGGGCTCAGCTCGTTTCTCGTGGAATACGCTCTCGACGGGAGCTTTCAGGCGCGGTCCCTGACGCTCACCGGGTCCTGGCTGACGGCGATGGAGGTCGATGACGATCACGTATACCTCGCCGATCGATACGGGTATCTACGGGTCGCCGTGCGGTCGAACTTCACGACCTACTACACCATTCCGATGCGTGACGACGCGGAGGACGTCGTCGTCCGCTACGAAGATGGCCCGCGAGGGCCGGGGACGCGGCGCACCGCATACGTCGCTGTCGTCGGCGTCGTGACCGGGTTGGCAAGCGTGGACTGCATCGATCTCTCAGACCTTGCCAGCCCCGTGCTCCTGTGGCGCGCGGACTGCGGGGGCAACGCGGTGGGCGTGGATGTAATGGGCTCGCGCATGGTGGTCGCGGAAGGTGCGGACGGGTGCGAGATGTTCTCTATCGGCGCCACCGGTGCGTTTCCGCTGGGCTACGGGTTCTGGAACACACTCGGCGCGACGTTCGGTGGGGGGCACATGGTCTTCTTCCGACAGAACTACGGCATTGGCATCATCGCCCTGGACGATTGTCCCCCCTGACCCGGGCGCCTCCCGCGATGCAACACCCTGCGTTCGGCGCTCCGGGGATACGCTACAAAATTAGCCCCGCACGTGGTATCGTTGGGCCTTCGACCTATTAAGGAGGACATCGTGCGTTTCGACCCCAGGAATTACCGCAAATCGCTCCGCCTCGCCGGCCAGGACGTGGGCTACTTCAGCCTGCCCGCCCTCGCCGAGAAGCACGGCGTCGAGATTTCGAAGATCCCGTTTTCCATCCGCGTGCTGCTCGAGAACGCGCTCCGCAACAATGACGGATTCAAGGTGACAGACGACGACGTCGAGCGCCTCATGAAGTGGAGCCCGAAGACCGCCGGCACGCACGAGATCGCCTTCAAACCGGCGCGCGTGCTGCTCCAGGACTTCACCGGGGTGCCCGCCATCGTCGACCTCGCCGCCATGCGCTCCGCGATGGACCGCATGAAGAAGGACTACACGAAGATCAACCCGCTGGTCCCGTGCGACCTCGTCGTGGATCACTCCGTGCAGGTGGATGCGTGGGCCTCCCCCGACGCACTCCGCCTCAACGCCGAGATCGAGTTCAAGCGCAACCACGAGCGCTACGAGTTCCTCAAGTGGGGACAGAAAGCATTCCACGACTTCCGCGTCGTGCCGCCGGCCACGGGCATCGTGCACCAGGTGAACCTCGAATACCTGGCGCGTGGCCTGTTCATCGCGAACGGCGTCGCGTACCCCGACAGCCTCGTCGGCATGGACAGCCACACGCCCATGATCAACGGCCTCGGCATCGTCGGCTGGGGTGTGGGCGGTATCGAGGCCGAAGCGGCGATGCTGGGCGAGCCCATCAACATGGTGATGCCGCACGTCGTGGGCTTCCGTATCACCGGGAAGCTCCCCGAAGGTGTCACCGCCACCGACCTCGTGCTCACCGTGACACAGATCCTGCGCAAGAAGGGCGTGGTCGGGAAGTTCGTCGAGTTCTTCGGCGCCGGGCTCGCGTCGATGTCGCTCCCGGACCGCGCCACGCTGGGCAACATGTCGCCCGAATACGGCGCCACCATCGGCTTCTCGCCGGTGGACGAGGAGACGCTGCGCTACTACCGCCTCACCGGCCGCGACGAATCACTGGTGACCGCGATCACCGAGTACATGAAGGCGCAGCAGATGTTCTATTCGTCCAGCGCCCCCGAGCCCGAGTACTCCGACGTCGTCGAGCTGGATCTTTCCACGGTCGAGCCGTCGGTCGCCGGGCCCAAGCGCCCGCAGGACCGCATCCCGGTGGCGAAGCTGCACGAAGCCTTCGGCGATGTGCTCGCCAGGCCGGTGAGCGACGGGGGCTTCGGCGTGGAGGCGTCCAGGCGCGACACGACGGTGAAGGTGAACCTCGACGGCGGCGCCGAGATGACGCACGGCTCCACCGTGATCGCCGCCATCACCTCGTGTACGAACACGTCCAACCCGTCCGTGATGGTCGGCGCGGGACTGGTCGCCAAGAAGGCCGTCGAGCGCGGCATGCAGGTCCAGCCCTACGTCAAGACGTCGCTGGCACCCGGGTCGCTCGTCGTGAGCGAATACCTCGAGGAGAGCGGGCTGCAGGACTACCTCGATCAGCTCGGCTTCGAAGTCGTCGGCTACGGCTGCACGACGTGCATCGGCAACAGCGGGCCGCTGCCCGACGTGGTCGCGTCGGCCATCGAGGAGGGCTCGCTGGTGGCGGCGGCGGTGCTGAGCGGCAACCGGAACTTCGAAGGGCGCGTGCACCCGCTGACCAAGGCCAACTTCCTCGCCAGTCCGCCGCTGGTCGTCGCGTATGCGCTGGCCGGCACCGTCGATATCAACCTCGACAAGGATCCCATCGGGATGGGGTCGAACAACGAGCCCGTGTATCTCAAGGACCTGTGGCCGACGAGCGCCGAGGTCCGCGACGTGGTGGCGAAGGTCGTCAAGGCGAAGTCGTTCCAGAAGCGCTACGCGGACGTCTTCAAGGGCAACGACACCTGGAACGCCATCGGGAGCGGAGGTTCGGACCTCTACCAGTGGAAC